>JBGCEM010000042.1:0-2859 GCA_045106335.1 Paracoccaceae bacterium
AATTTTCATGTGAAATAGTTGTCCGGCTATCATCGCTTTGTATGCCCCGCGGATGCATCTGTGACGCCTGCTGTCCAATTACAAAGAAGTGGACCGGGTGGCCGACCATGGGGCGAGTGGATGCGTTCCGATTTGTGCAAAGGTCTGGTCGGGAACTATCTCGGCGCTGCGAGAAACATCTCAGCCTTGCAAACCTAAATTGATGGGAAGCTGCAATTGCTTCTCTAAGCGTAGTTGTTCAGCGCACTTGTCGGCATCGCTCCGTCTTGATGTGCGGGGATAAGAGAATTCTCTTACCGAATGGTGGATTATCAATGTAAAACGCCGGGCTGCCTCTAGCTTAATCTTCCTTGTACACTTAAATTGAAAGTAATGTGGGTGCGAGCGTTTACTCCAAATCGTAAAACTTGCGTTTGAAGGGCAAATTGGATTACTCAACTGTGTCAAATTGCCTTACGGATAACAGATTCCCCACGCGTGCTCAGCTCTGTGTAAAATCCGGCAGGCGATCCGCTTTGGTGATGAACCGGCCCGAGAACCCTTTTGAGAACGCTGACGCATCGTTAGCTCTGCCACCCCCTATTTTCAGGCAATGCGCGTTACATTTTGCGTGTGTTGTGTCGATGAGTTTTGCCGACAGCCCCGATTACAAGCCCGCCGCGTACTCCCAGCCACTACGAAATCCCGTCTCAGGGTTGCTGGTGTGCATATGACTTGTGCAATTACAGTTTCTCCACTTAGTTCTCGCGTCGGTTCAGATCGGTAATTAACCGTTTCCGAGGGGCGCCATTCGGAATGATCCTGATCTAGTTAGGTGAGGAAGCGTATTATGCTTGATCTTTAAAACGTGTGTGTCATCCGACCCATTCGAAATTTTCAATTGCTCCAAACCGGTTTCCCTTCAGCGATTGCGAAGGCCTATAAAACTCTTAGTTCGGACAATAACCGAGACTTGCTCAAAGGCTACGACGGGTTGCAAGGGCGACACATGGATTTTAAGGCTGGCGATCCAGCGCTGAAATTCTACATATCATTGCAGAGGTAACGGGGATTTTAATGTCGCATCGACTAAAAGTTGCAATCGTTGGTGCTGGCATCGCTGGTCTTCAAATTGCTCGGAACCTTGAAGCAACCTGCGATGTTCAGGTCTTTGAGAAATCTCGCGGGTTGGGCGGGCGCATGTCTACAAGGCGTGCCGACGGGTACGAATTCGATCATGGTGCCCAATACTTTACAGCGCACGGCGCAGGGTTTCAGCAGTTTCTTGACCGGCACCTAAAGTCTGGCAACGTGGCACAGTGGATGCCACGGATGGCGGCCTTGGGGGCTACTGACGAACAGCCGCCATTTTGGAACACACCGCGTTATGTTGCGGTCCCGGGCATGAGCAGCCTTTGCAAAGCAATGGCCGAAAATTTGCAAATTCACCGCGCAACACGGATCGCACAGATCACGCGGGCTGACGGACAGTGGCGGCTTACGACCGAAACAGGCGGCGCGTGTGGGTTCTTTGACTGGGTAATCAGCTCTGCTCCAGTTGAGCAATCGGCCAAGCTTTTGCCTGACGAGTTCGCAGGCCATGACGATTTGCAATCAGCGCGCATGCAAGGGTGCTACAGTCTCATGCTGGGCTTTGAAAACCCAAAGCCGCTGGAATGGGATGCGGCGACGGTACACGGCAGTCCGCTTGCGTGGATCGCTTGTAATTCCTCAAAGCCCAGTAGGTCAGGCAAGCTCAGTATCTTATGCCAGTCCCGCAATGATTGGGCAGAGACGCATATGGAGGACGACCCAGCGTTTGTCCGGGACATGCTGCTGTCGGCATTCGGAAAAGTGACTGGTATGCAAGAAACAGGGGCAGCATATGTGAGTGTACACAAATGGCGTTTTGCAAAGGTCGAAACGCCAACCGCGTCACCTTTTCTTTTGGATAGTGCCAATCGACTGGCCGCGGCGGGTGACTGGTGTGGCGGTGGTAGGGTTGAGGCTGCATTTGACAGTGCGACAGCGCTTTCGGTGGCAATAAAAGAATATATTAGTAATTAAAGCCAGGTGTTTGCTAAGGATATGTCAAGTTATACATTAGCCATCATGCAAGGAATGCAAAGATTGTGAGCGATTGAATAATGGTACTTTCTGTGTCCCATCTTGCGAAATGCTACCGTGTCGGAACAACTTCGGTCAATGTTTTGCAAGATGTGAGCTTTGATTTGCAAACTGGCGAAACGTTGGCGCTTGAGGGCGAGTCTGGCAGTGGTAAAAGTACTGTCTTGCATCTGATCGCCGGGCTGGATGCGCCAACCTCGGGCAGTATTCTGGTCGACGGGACACAGGTTGTTGGCCTCAGCGATTTCGATTGTGCGGCTTTGCGTCGGACGCGCGTCGGGGTCGTGTTCCAGCAGTTCAACCTGATCCCCAGCCTCACCGTGCGTTCCAACATCAGTTTTCACGCGCGCCTTGGCGGGACCTTCGATACGACATGGGCCGACCATTTGGCAGAACGAATCGGCATTTCGGATCAGTTGGAAAAGTACCCCGAAGCGCTGTCGGGCGGGCAGCAGCAGCGGGTCGCGATCGCGCGAACGCTAGCCGCGCGCCCAGCTCTGATCCTGGCGGACGAACCCACAGGCAATCTGGACGAAGAAACCGCCGACAAGGTGCTGACCCTGACTTTGGAAAGCGCCGCCGAAGTCGGAGCTGCAGTATTGATGGTCACCCATTCGCCGCGTCAGGCAGCGCGCATGTCGAGAAGACTGCTTTTGTCACACGGTAGCGTGCATGAAATCGAGGCTTTGCCGTCATGATTCACCTTGGCGTTCAGGCGCTTTGGTCGCATTGGGTGCGGAATCCATGGCAGCT
>JBGCEM010000043.1:0-67945 GCA_045106335.1 Paracoccaceae bacterium
CGTCCTGCGCCGGGAACTCGACGATGATATGTTGGAACAACTCGAAGAGCTGCTGATCTCCGCCGATATGGGTGTCGACACGGCCTTGCGGGTCACAGCCAACATGGCCGAAGGGCGCTTTGGCAAAAAACTGTCCGTCCAAGAAATCAAAGAATTGCTCGCTCAAGAAATCGCGCGGATCATGGAAAACGTCGCCAAACCGCTCCCCATTTATTCAAAAAAACCTCAGGTCGTTCTGGTCGTTGGCGTAAACGGATCGGGCAAAACCACCACCATCGGCAAACTGGCCTCGCAATTTCGCGCCGCGGGCAAAAACGTGGTCATCGCAGCCGGGGACACATTTCGTGCCGCCGCCGTCGAGCAATTGCAAGTCTGGGGAGACCGCGCAGGCGTGCCCGTCCTAACCGCCCCAGAAGGATCAGACCCCGCAAGCCTCGCCTTTGAAGCAATGACCAAAGCCCAAGCAGACGGCGCTGATCTGCTTATGATCGACACCGCAGGGCGGTTACAAAACCGCACTGACCTCATGGAAGAACTGGCCAAAATCGTCCGTGTTATTCGCAAACAAGACCCCAGCGCGCCGCACAACACGCTCCTCGTACTGGATGCCACAACCGGACAAAACGCCCTCAGCCAAGTTAAAATCTTCCAAGAGGTCTCGGACGTGTCCGGCCTGGTCATGACCAAACTGGACGGCACAGCAAAAGGCGGCGTTCTGGTCGCGCTGGCTGACAAATTTGGCCTGCCAATCCATGCCATCGGCGTGGGCGAGCAAATCGATGACCTCGACGCATTTGACCCCGAGGACTTCGCGGCCGCCCTGACCGGACTAGATCCTGAGTGATCCGCCCCCCTTCACTTAGCAAAATAAACTCTGGGGAGTTTGAGGGGCGAGCCCCTCATGGCACTAAATGCTGACTGAATGGGTCTGGTCCGTTGAAGGCACCGAAGCTGGCCATAAAATCGCGCTTGCCCTGGCCTTGCTGGCCGCTTTTCTGCATGCGGTATTCGGTGCGCTGCAAAAAGGGCGTCACGATCCCTGGCTTACACGGGGGGCGATTGACGCCAGCTACGGGCTGATGGCCGCGCCTTTTGCGTTGTTTGTTGTCCCATGGCCCGAACCGCATATGTGGTCGATCTTTGCCATCGCGTGGGTCATCCATATTATTTACAAGTGCTTACAAGCTTGGGCCTATACCAAAGGCGCTTACACGGTCGTTTATCCGGTGGTGCGTGGCACGGGTCCGCTGTTTACTGTAATTGGTGCGTATCTGCTGTTTTCGGAAACCTTCAACACCGCGCAGTGGATGGGCGTCGCGGTCTTGCTCTGCGGCATTTACGGGTTGGCTGCTTATAATCTACGCACCATCACATCGAACCGAGACACGCTGCCGCTGGCGCTCGGGCTGGCTGTAATCACGGGCCTGTTTGTGGCGATGTACACCACCTGGGACGCCTACGGCATTCGCGCCAGCAGCGATCCCTTCACCTTCCTGGCTTGGTTTTTCATGATCGATGGCGCGGTTCTGCCGTTTTATGCGGCCTATCGGTGGTATCATATGCCCGATGCACCAACGTTGGGGCCTCTTGCCCTGCGCGGTATTGCGGGTGGCTTGATCGCGTTCTTCTCGTTCGGCTCGATTATGCTGGCAACGCGGCTGGACAAAGTTGGCGAGGCGGCCGTCTTGCGTGAAACCTCGACTGTGTTTGCTGCCGTCATTGGGTGGGTGTTCCTAAAAGAAACCGTGGGGCCCCGCCGCATGGCGTTGATGGCGCTGATCGCGGCTGGGGCCGTGATTGTTGAGTTCGCTGGATGACCGCGCGTTTTGGGTCTCGGCGCGACGGGCAGGGCGTGTTTGCGCTCAGCCCCGGTTCGGGGCGTTAACCGACACGCGCAAGGGATATCTGCGTTAATCGAGACCCCTTGCGCCAGGTTTCATACGCCGGAATGCGTGATCCCGGCGTGATTTTGACAACGTGTTGCGTCAATTGAATTCAGAACACACAAGGTTTCGCAGGTGTTTGAGCGCACAGTTTGATGGTCTAAAGCGTTTCTGATTTAACTCGAAACATCCAGCATCGTCTAACGCGTTGAAATCTTTGATTTCAGGCAGCATTAGGCGATTCAAGTTAATCAGAAACTGCTTTGGGGTCCTAACTGAACGCAACACACCTTCGGACAAGCCTAGGCCGCGCGTGCCTTGCGACGTTTCAACCCGGCAATCCCAGCCATGCCCGACAGCAACAGTAAACCGCCTGCGGGCAGTGGAACGGGCGCCACATCCTGCTGTGCTGGTAAGACCCAGGCCGCTTTTGCTGAAGCCGCATCTGCAAATGAGACCGAAAACCCAAGACCTTGTACAGAGCCCTCAGGGGTAGGTGCGCAGTCGCCAAATCCACTTGTACAACCGCTGAATGTTTCGAAATCAAAAATATCTGTGAGGCTGGCGGATTGCCCATCTGCTGCGATGAAACCTGTCAAAAAACCGAAGTTTGTAATGGTGTAATTCGTAAACGAATCCCCTGTGACCGCAATATTTGCGGATGTCAGGTTTGTTTGGTCAAAAGCTTCCCCGGCAAGTGCGTCGATCTCAAGCGTGCCCGACCATTGAACTGTCGGATCATTGGACGCTGTGATGGCCGCGTTCGTTGCAGGGTCACCCGAAAAAGACAGGTTAAAGGTAATAGCCTGCGCAGCAGTTGTGACTGAAACCAGCGCTGTTGTCAGAATAATTGTTTTTAATTTCTTGGTATCAATTCCTATTCGTTACGGTTCATTTGGCACATGCCAAACTTTTTTGACTTAGGTCGGGCGGCATCAGTGGCACTGTTAACCATCCTGACTGCAAGCTTTGAGGCAATACACCAACCGCGTCAAACGAGTTAACAATTTTAGTTAATTTGGTCGCACCCTTGTCCTTTGTCTGCTGTCCGGACTGCGCTCCATGCTGGTTTGCCGTGCCTGGAACGTATGTAATCCCAGTATTCATGTCGCAGAAGGCTCATGCGTGCCGCACGACATCGCGCGGCAGGTCTAAATCCAACCCAACCGCATCTTGCAATCACAGCAGCGATCCCGCACATGAGGCGACAAATAGGAGAGCACATATGGATCAGGGCAAACAGATCAACCCAATACTGAAACAGGTGCTGGAACTTGGCCCGCCACTTGTCTTCTTCCTGATCTACCTCCAAATCCGCGACAACAGTTACGATATTGGCGGCACGGAATATTCGGGCTTTATCGTCGCCACATTGATCTTTGTGCCGATCATTCTGGCCGCGATGGGCGTGATGTGGGCGATGACGGGACAGCTGAGCCGCATGCAGATTTTCACCGCTTTTATGGTGATTTTCTTTGGAGGCCTGACCGCGTGGTTCAATGATGAACGCTTCTTCAAAATGAAGACCTCAATCGTGTATGGGGTGTTCGCGCTGTTGCTGGGGATCGGGTTGCTGCGTAAGCAATCCTGGCTGGCCTATATCCTGAATGATATGCTGCCGATGACCCATGAGGGTTGGATGATCCTGACCAAACGCGTGTGTTTGGCCTTTGCTCTTCTGGCGATCGCCAACGAAATTGTTTGGCGCACGATGTCCACGGACGCTTGGGTCAAAATCGAAACCTTTGGCTTTCCCGTTGTTTTAATGGCATTTTTGTTCTGGCAGATGATGCAATTGCAAGATCATATGATCGAAGATCCTGCGCAGGATGACGACAAAGATAGCCCCTGAACCCATTGACGGGACGCCTTGTTGGGCGTAAGCGAGCGCCGTGGCGATTTGTTACCGGATTGCGGGCCACGTTAAACATCCCGCTAAAGAGGTCACCCGATTGGCAAGCCCCATTCGTCTGACCGCGAACGGGGCTTTTTGATTTGGGGGATCCCCCTGGAAAGGACGAAAAGATGGATCCATCTTGGAAGGACCGCACCAAGGCTGTGCATGGCGGCACACGGCGCAGCCAATATGGCGAGGTGAGCGAGGCGATATACCTTACGCAGGGCTTCATTTATGACAGCGCCGAAGACGCCGAGGCGCGTTTTATCGAAAGTGGCCCGGACGAATTTATCTATGCGCGGTACGGGAATCCAACCGTTGCGATGTTCGAAGATCGCATCGCGGCGTTAGAGGGCACCGAGGATGCCTTTGCCACTGCCAGCGGCATGGCCGCCGTGTCTGGTGCGCTGCTTTCGATGCTGAAAGCGGGCGATCATGTGGTGTCTGCGCGTGCGTTGTTTGGGTCGTGTCTTTATGTTCTGGAAAATATCCTGACGCGTTTTGGGGTCGAAGTGACGTTCGTTGACGGTGCGGATTTGGACGCATGGAAGCGCGCGTTGCGGCCCGACACGGCTGTGGTGTTTTTCGAATCCCTGTCCAATCCGACATTAGAAGTTGTTGATATCGAAGCAGTTTCCACGCTGGCCCATAGCGTCGGCGCGACCGTTGTGGTCGACAATGTGTTCGCCACGCCCGTGTTTTCGGACGCGGTGGCCCAAGGCGCGGATGTGGTCATTTATTCTGCGACCAAACATATCGACGGGCAGGGGCGTGCCTTGGGGGGCGTGATCCTGGGCAGTAAGCAGATGATCCGCAAAACGGTCGAACCGTTTATGAAACACACCGGTGGCGCGATGTCGCCCTTCACCGCATGGGTTATGCTGAAAGGCTTAGAAACCATCGATTTACGGGTGCGCGCTCAGGCCAGCACAGCGCAGCATTTGGCCGAGGCCTTTGATGGGCACGCCAAACTGGCGCGGGTCATTTTCCCCGGATTGCCCCACCATGCACAGCACGATCTGATCCAGCGCCAAATGGGCGGTAAGGGCGGGACTGTGCTGTCTTTGGACTTGAAAGACGGGCAGGCGGCTGCGTTCCGGTTCCTCAACGCGCTGAAAATTGCAGTGATTTCGAACAACCTTGGTGATGCCAAATCGATTTTGACCCATCCTGCGACGACCACGCATCAACGCCTAAGCGAAAAGCAGCGCGACAGTCTGGGGATTACGCCTGGATTGGTGCGCATGTCTATCGGGCTGGAGGATGCAGGGGATTTGGTCGCGGATGTTTTGCAAGCACTCGACGCCGTTTAGCCGCGTTAAATCTGTGCTATGTGGTTGGGCAAATGGTCCAGCACAGGCGTGCTCACGGGGAATTTTGCGCCAATTTTCTACAAATATGAGTGATCTAATCTGCTAACTAAGGCGTATCGTTAGTCAAGATTGGACATCGCGGACGATTTGTTCGACAGTGACCAGAACATAAGCGACAGGGGGGCCACTACCATGAATATTCATGCGCCCGATTTTACGTCAATACCCGAACGTGACGAGGCCGAAGCCGCGTTGAACATCCTGCGCCGTTGGGCGGCATCTGCTTCGACCACGGACATCCTGGAATTGGACCCGTCGGTGGCGCGGCTTTTGCCCAAGGGCGAAATGACCGACTATCCGGCGTTTTCGCGCAGCTATCCGTCGGATTTCAAAAGCGATGCAGCTTACAAAGCCACACTGCCGGATCTGCAAAACGGTCCTTCCAGCTTGATCCGCGGTGCGCATCAACAAATCCAGCATGTGGGGATTTCCAATTTTCGCCTGCCAATCCGTTTTGCCACCCGCGACGGCGCTGCGCTGCAGTTGGAAACCTCGGTCACTGGTACGGTGAGCCTTGAGGCGGACAAAAAAGGCATCAACATGTCCCGCATAATGCGATCGTTTTATGAGCATTCAGAAAAAACCTTTAGTTTTGAGGTGATTGAAGCTGTTTTAGATGATTACAAAGCTGATCTGGACAGCTTTGATGCGCGCATTCAAATGCGGCTGTCGTTTCCGATGCGGGTCGATAGTTTGCGTTCGGGCTTGTCTGGCTATCAATATTACGACATCGCGCTTGAATTGGTGGAAACTGCCGGGCAACGCACCCGTATTGTCCATTTGGATTACGTCTATTCGAGCACGTGTCCTTGTTCCTTAGAACTCAGCGAGCACGCGCGTGCAACACGGGGACAGCTTGCAACGCCGCATTCGCAACGCTCGGTGGCGCGTATTTCAGTTGCCCTAGATCCGATGACCGACACTGTTCACTTCGAAGACCTGATCGAGGCTTGCCGCCGCGCGGTCCCGACCGAGACACAAGTGATGGTCAAACGTGAAGATGAACAGGCCTTTGCCGAGTTGAACGCAGCCAATCCAATCTTTGTGGAAGACGCGGCGCGCTTGTTTTGTGAACAGCTTTTGGCGGATCATCGGATCGGGGACTTCCGTGTTGTGGCGAGCCATCAAGAAAGCCTGCACAGCCATGATGCGGTGTCCGTGCTAACGGAAGGCGCGACCTTTGCAGATGCCAGTATTGATCCGCGCATGTTCCAAAGCCTGTTTCACGTCGGGTAAGTCACTGGGTCTGATTTTGCAGCGCAGCATGTTACCCTTGCTGCGCTGCAGCAATTTCTGGTAAGGGTCATGTGACGCGTCGATGAACCGGAGAACCTGCACCATGACTGACCTGACGAAAACCATTTTTGCCCCTTGGACTCAAACCTTAACACTTGGTCTGATGGCCTCGCGCGCTTTGGAACAGAATTTGCGCCAACAGCAAAACATGTCGCGTGCCGCTGTGGACGTTTTTCAGGCGAATATCAAAGCGGGTCTGTCGCTTTGGACGCCGCCAAGTGTGTTGGACAAGAGTGCGGCACATCCATTAAAGCCAGCTTCTGCGCCAAAGATTGCAAAGAAAAAAGTCGCCACCAGAAAAGCCGCCCGCCCTGCCGCCGCAAGCAAACCCGCGCATATTGAGGCAGCACAATCAAAGACGAAAGGTGCAGGTGCCAAACCGCAATCGGCACCAAAAACAGACAGCAAAACAGCCGCAGATACCTCTGTTGCGAAACCTCAACAGACACCCAAAGCGGACACCAAGGTCGCGCCAGAAGCGGGTGTTTCCAAAGCCAAAGGTGAAACGCAGATCAAGGGTGCGGCCGTTGCGGATCTTGCGAAATCTCAGCCGAAACCCAACGTCGAAAAACCGGCTAAGTCCAAAACGGCAACGCCAAAACCCGCGATCAAAGCTAAGCCCAAAGCCACCACAACTGCGCCGGCTGCGCCCAAAATTCCGACAGCTGTTTTGGCACAGCCTGCGCCCGCAGCGCAGACAGTGGCACCCGTCGTGCAAGCCAAGACAAAACTTGACCCACAGCCCAAACCAGTGACGAAGGCCAAGTCCAAGCGCTCTAAGCGCAAAACAAAGGCCTAAGCGCGATCGACAAGTCACAACCGCTTGACAGCCCGGCATGTCCGGGCCAACGCTGCGTCTTATGCTGGATCTACGCCCGGTCGGATATGTTATCGGTCTTTTGGTGACTGTGCTGGGGGCGGCGATGCTGCTGCCCCTTTTGGTCGATATCGCCGAAGCGCGCGGCCAATGGCCTGTGTTTCTTCAGTCCTCGATTGTGACGATGTTAATTGGCGGGTGCATGGCACTGGCTTGTGCCAATGGGGTGCGGGCGGGGTTGAGCCTGCAGGAAACGTTTCTTTTGACCACCTCTGTATGGGTCGCGCTGCCGATCTTTGGGGCCATTCCCTTTATGCTGGGCGAAACGGATCTGCGTGTGGTGGATGCATTCTTTGAGGCCATGTCGGCGCTGACCACCACCGGATCCACAATCCTGAGCGGGCTTGATGACATGTCCAAGGGTCTGTTGCTGTGGCGCGGGATTATGCAATGGCTTGGCGGGGTTGGGATCATTGTTGTGGCGATGGTGTTTTTGCCAGAATTGCGCGTCGGCGGGATGCAGATCTTCCGCTCGGAAGGCTTTGATACGATGGGAAAAATCCTGCCGCGCGCAACGGAAATTGCCAGCCGCATTTCCGTGATTTATGTGGGCATGACCCTGGCCTGCGCTGTGGCTTATGTCATCACCGGGTTGAATGCGTTTGATGCCACTGTCCATGCCATGACGACCATGGCAACCGGGGGGATGGCCAATTTCGATGCCTCTTTTGCGGTGTTCCCGGCCAGCACGCATTATGTGGCTTGCCTGTTTATGTTTCTGGCAGCTTTGCCATTTGTGCGCTATGTCCAGCTGTTGGGCGGGCAGGTGGAACCGCTGTGGCGCGACAGTCAGATCCGCGTGTTTTTCTTTATTTTGGCAGGGGTTGTGGCTGCGGTTACGCTAACCTTATGGCAAAATGGAACCGTCCCGGGCGAGCCCGGCTTTCGCCAAGCGCTGTTCAACGTTGTCTCGATTACCTCGGGCACGGGCTATGCCAATGCGGATTATATGCAATGGGGCAGTTTCGCGGTCATGGTGTTCTTCTTTGTGGGGTTGATCGGGGGCTGTGCGGGATCGACCGCCTGTTCGATCAAAGTGTTTCGCTATCAGATCCTGGTCGCATCAATTCGCACGCAGTTGATGCGTATTCGCTCTCCCAACGGGATCTTTGTGCCGCGATTTGAAGGGCGGCGGATCAGCGAAGATGTGCTCAGTTCCGTCATGTCGTTCTTTATGTTTTTCGTGGTGTCTTTGGGTGTCTTAGCCGTCGCTTTGGGGCTGACAGGTTTGGATTTCATCACTTCTGTGTCGGGTGCGGCGACGGCGTTGGCCAATGTCGGGCCGGGCCTGGGGGATCAAATTGGACCCGCGGGTAATTTTGCGGGGCTGAATGATACGGCCAAGTGGTTGCTTAGTTTCGGGATGCTCTTTGGGCGGCTGGAACTGATGGTGGTGATGACCATCTTGACCATACAATTTTGGAGAGCGTGAATGAAACGGCCCCTAGGTGCGCAGTTGTCGCATATGTTGAAAGCGCGCGGTGTAACCCATGTGTTCGGCATTCCCGGTGTTCATAACCAAGAACTCTATCGTGGAATTGAAGAGGCTGGGCTGATCCATGTGCTGGCGCGTCACGAGCAGGGCGCGGGCTTTATGGCCGATGGCTATGCGCGCGCGACGGGCAAGCCGGGGGTGGCTTATGTGATTACGGGGCCGGGTCTGTGCAATATCATGACGCCGCTGGGGCAGGGCTATTCGGATTCTGTGCCGATGCTTGTGATTGCGTCTTGTTTGGACGAAGTCGCCGCGACGAAAGGCCAATTGCACCAGATGCTGGACCAGCAAGCAGCGGCAGCGTCGGTCTGTGAATGGGCCGAAGAGGCCCGCACGGCACAGGCAGCCTATGCGCTGATCGACCGGGCTTTGGCGGAATTCAAAACAGCACGCGCGCGGCCTAAGTTGGTGCAAGTGCCGATTTCAGTGCTGGAAGGTTTGGCAGATCCCTTTGCAGAAGGTGCGACAGAAATCACCCACGCCGCCCGCGTGGATGCATCGGATATCATGCAGATGGTGCAGGCATTGACGCAAGCCGAACGTTCCATCGTGATCTTTGGGGGCGGTGCTTCACAGATCGGCGATTTGGGCAACGTGCTGTTGGATAAAACCGGGGCCTTGGGCTTTGTGACCTATGCCGGGCGCGGTGTCGTGCGCGGCGATCATCTGCAGTTTCTCGGCAGCACTCTGGCGCGCCCGAGCAGTGCGCAGATCTTGGCCCAGGCGGATTTGGTGGTTGTGTTGGGCAGTGAATTGGCCGAGGTCGATCTGTGGCGGCGTGACTTGGGTCATAGCTGCCCGATGATCCGTGTGGATCAGGACCCGGTTGTTCTAAGCCAAGCCCAGGCCGGGCCCGTTACAGCAGTGCAGGGGGAAGTGTGCGAGGTCATCACGCAAGTGAACGCTGCGCTGGATAGGGCACCACCGACGAAAGGGTGGTCGCATCTCAATTCAAGCAGGCAACGCGCAGCCTGGCGTGCGGAAATTGACGCAGAACGCCCCGGGATCTTGCCGATCGTCGAGGCACTTAAAGCCTGCTTGCCACCCAAGACAATGATTTATTCGGACATGACTCAATTTGCCTATGCCGCAAAAGAGCTATGGGACATGGACTTGCCCTTGCATTGGCACCACCCGACGGGCTTTGGCACTTTGGGGTATGCGACACCCGCGGCAATCGGCGGGGCGGTGGCGCGTCCTGGGCAGCCGACCTTGGCCATTATCGGCGATTATGGCTTTCAATACACAGTTCAGGAACTTGCGACAGCTGTTGAGTTGGGGTTAAGCCTGCCGATCTTGTTGTGGGACAATGGCAAGTTGGGCGAGATCGAAGCCAGCATGGTGCGTGCACAGATCGCGCCGAATGCAGTGATTCAGCGCAACCCCGATTTCCTAAAACTGGCCGAGGCTTACGGCGCCGATGCGCGTTATCCGCGTTCGTTGGATGATCTGCAACGAGATGTTCGCCAGGCCTTTGGCGCACATCGCCCGACGCTTATTCGGGTCACCCCCGATATAGCCAGCCCCGCGACAAAGCGCGTCAGTCCCAACAATTGACCAACACAGTTACGTCGCGCGCCAAAGCGGTGATGTCTTCGGGGGCCATCGGCGCTTGGCTGGCTGTGCTGTCCGAGACCACACCAATCTCACCTAAAACGGCTTGAACGGTCTGCGCGTTGATGGCGAAATTCACTTCACGCGGCAGTTGCCGCCCGGTGGTTGCGCGCGTCGCTAAAATTCCCATCACAGCGCCTGCGCTGTCAAAGACAGGACCGCCCGCGTCGCCGTCCAAGCTTTCGAGAGACAAGCGCAGCAATGAGTCCTCGCCCTGCAAACCCCGAACATCGCTGACCTGGCCAAAGGTCACGGTCGGTGCCCCTAAAACGCCTTCATAGCTGAAACCAGACAAAGCGGCCTCTGATTGTAGGCGGGGGGGATTTTGGGCGAATTTTGCGATGCGGCGCGGGGTGATATCCGCATCCGGTGTCAGAACGGCCAAGCCCAGGTCGGACTTTAAGGCCGTCACACTGGCTTGCGTGCTGTCATCCAACGTCACACGGGCACAGCCCTGAACGGCTTCTTGGGTGGTCACGACTGTGCCGGAGATGTTCACAAAAACGCCCGAACGCGACAGCTTTGGTTTACGCACTTGCAGCCCTGCGATCAGATCAACGGCTTGCGTGGTGTCGTCGCTCCAGCTGGGATCCAGCACACCGTCGATGCGTTGAAAACTGTCACGCATTTTCTGCAAGACGCGTTTGCGGCGGTCTTCGTCTCCGGCAGGCCAGACCAGCGTAAAGCCTTTGATCTGCCCGTTGTTCAGCTCGGCCTCGGTGTGACTGACGATGGTGTCATTCTGTCCGATTAACAGAAAAGAATTGCGCCGCCGTTCGCGATTGCCGTCCAGCGGTACGATTTCCAGCGTTTGCATAATGTCATACAAACCAAACAGCGCAGATTGGCCCCCGCTTTGGCTGATCAACAGCACTTGCGCGCCCAAATCATTTGATGCGGTGAAATTGGCAAACGGGTATTCATAGCCGTCTGCCTGCACGACCCCCAAAGGAATCTGCATTTCGATTCCTGCCGCATCGTCACGCACAACTTGAAGATCCATCCCCTTAAGGACGGCATTATATTGATCAAGCAGCATGGCGCGCTGTTGGGTCGTTAAGATACCCGTTGTCTCAAACCCATTCGCGGCCTGCCAATCTGACATAGATGCACGCGTGCCACGCCCAAAAGATCCATCAATGGCTGCGTTATAATATCCAGCCCACTGCAACGCGATTTGTAAATCTTCCCGTTCTCCGCGACTTAACGCTTGTTCGCTGCGTCGTGCTTGCGCGGGGGTTTCATCGCCAGCAGGCTGCGGAACTGGCGTTGTTTGGATGTTTTGTTCTGGGGCGGGCTGCAACGTTTGGTTTTGGTCCGTTGCTCCGATTGGCCAAAACTGCTGTCCGTATGTATTTGAAAACGCGATATAACTGTCGCGCGGGATTAAGCGTTGGCTGCGATAGGACTGCAACACTTGGTTGGCATCTGCAGGCGTATAAGGCCCCAAAGCAATCGCGTACCACGAATTTCCAATGCGAAATCCGGACACGTCTTCTAACTCTTGAGCATAGGCATTGGCCCGGGATTGCGCCGTTGCAAGTGTCGGATGTGCCTCGATCTGCACCCATACAAGCGCTTGCGCCACCGCCCCAAAGACGCCAATCCAAGTCGACGCACACGCCAACACACACGCCATTGCCCAACGTCGCAGCACACTCATACCCGGCATTCCCCAAAACAAACGGATTGATCTTTCATACCCGCATATAATGAGATTCCCCTTAAAAGACCATGCAGCAAAACCAAGCCGATAGACGGCGCGATGCAATTGACCCGAACGGGTGCGCCGCATAGGTAGGGCGCGCAGAGTCACCCCAGCATGAGGCCCCTTATGTCACACAAGCCCCCGCGTTCGTTTCAGGAGATTATCCTGCGGTTGCAGAGCTATTGGGCCGCCAAAGGATGCGCAATTCTGCAACCATATGACATGGAGGTCGGGGCGGGGACATTTCATCCGGCCACAACTTTGCGTTCTTTGGGCGGTAATCCATGGGCTGCCGCCTATGTTCAGCCCTCGCGACGTCCAACAGATGGGCGCTACGGCGAAAACCCGAACCGTTTGCAGCATTATTACCAATACCAGGTGCTGATAAAACCTAGCCCGCCGGATCTGCAGAATCTTTATTTGGGATCTTTGCAGGCGATCGGCATCGATATGGATCTGCACGATATCCGCTTTGTTGAGGACGATTGGGAAAGCCCGACCTTAGGGGCTTGGGGATTGGGCTGGGAAGTGTGGTGCGATGGCATGGAAGTGTCACAATTTACTTATTTTCAACAGGTTGGCGGACATGATTGCCATCCCGTTTCGGGCGAGTTGACCTATGGGTTGGAACGGCTTGCCATGTATATTCTGGGTGTGGATCATGTAATGGATATGCCCTTTAACGATCCGGACGCGCCGATTGCCCTGAAATATGGCGATATCTTTAAACAAACCGAAGAAGAATACGCCCGCTGGAATTTCGATGTGGCCAACACAGATGTGCTGCTGCGCCATTTCGAAGAGGCCGAGACCGAGTGCAAAACAATCCTGTCGCTCGAACACACAGATCCCAAGACCGGCAAACGCATCATCATGGCGCACCCGGCCTATGATCAGTGTATCAAAGCGTCCCATATTTTCAATCTGTTAGACGCACGCGGTGTCATTTCCGTCACGGAACGCCAGTCCTATATCGGGCGCGTGCGCGCACTGGCCAAACAATGCGCGGACGCTTTCGTTCAGACGCCTATGGGTGGTTGGCAGCCGGAGGATGCAGCTTGAATGGTAAAATCGTCGGGAGCGTTATCTTGATTGCCGGGGCGGTCGCAGGGGCTGCGCTGTATTATCTACAGGTGTATGGATTTTATACGGATGTCTCGACAACCGGGCCTAAGGACGTTCAGCTTGTTTCGGTGGTGTCAGACGCGCCAGAGCCTATTTTATTCAAGGAATTTCAGGCCATTGACGCGGAAAGTTCACCCATCCGTTACCGCGCCTGTTTCCGCACTGATATGAGCCTGTCGATGCTGAGCGAAACCTATGTCGGGCTCGACGCCGAGGCACCGCGCAATGCACCCCATTGGTTTGAGTGTTTTGATGCTGAAGCCATTGCCGCCCAGATTGATGCCGGCACAGCCCTGACCTTTCTGGGCCAAAAAAACGTACATTACGGCGTTGACCGGATCGTGGCCATCACCGAAGACGGGCGCGGCTATGTCTGGCACGAACTCAATGAATGCGGCACCAAAGCCTATGACGGCACAGTGGTGGGCGAAACGTGCCCCCCATTGGAAAGGAATTAACGATGCCTGATCTGCTGATCGAACTCTTTTCCGAAGAAATCCCTGCGCGCATGCAACAACGCGCCGCCCAGGACTTGAAAAAACTCATGACAGATGGGCTGGTCGAAGCCGGGCTCACCTACGCAAGTGCGGGCAGCTTTGCCACGCCACGCCGCTTGGTACTGTCTATCGAAGGGCTATTGGCGCACAGCCCCGCGACGCGCGAAGAACGCAAAGGTCCCAAGGCGGACGCGCCAGTCAAAGCGATTGAAGGCTTCCTGCGAGGGGCTGGCATAACCCGCGATCAAGTCGAAGAGCGCGAGACCCCCAAAGGCAATGTGCTGTTCGCGGTGATCGAAAAACCGGGCCGCGCGGCCTCAGAAATTGTGGCTGAAATCCTGGGCAAAACGATCCGCAATTTCCCGTGGCCCAAATCCATGCGCTGGGGCAGCGGCAGCTTGCGTTGGGTGCGCCCGTTGCAGTCAATCCTATGCATTTTGTCTAACGAAGAGGGCGCACAAATTGTGCCGCTGGAAATCGATGGGATTGTCTCGGGTGACACTACGGAAGGGCACCGCTTTATGGCGCCGGGGCGATTTTCCGTCACAAATTTCGAGGATTACAGCACGAATCTTAAGCAAAAATACGTTGTCTTGGATGCCGAAGAACGCGCGCAGATGATCTGGAATGATGCCACCAACCAAGCCTTTGCAAACGGGCTGGATGTCGTGCCGGATCCGGGCTTGTTGACCGAAGTCGCTGGCCTCGTTGAATGGCCCTTTGTCCTGATGGGGCAAATTGGCGCTGATTTTCTGGATTTGCCTGCAGAAGTGCTGCAAACCTCTATGAAAGAACACCAAAAATTCTTCTCAGTCCGCGACACGTCAGGGCGAATCGTGAGGTTCGTCACCGTCGCCAACCGCGAAACTGCCGACAACGGCGCAACAATCTTGGCGGGAAATGAAAAAGTTCTGTCCGCACGGCTGTCCGACGCGAAATTCTTCTGGGAAAACGATCTGCGCGTCGCCACATCAGACATGTCCACCTGGACCGACGCCCTGAAAAACGTGACCTTCCACAACAAACTGGGCTCACAATCAGATCGCATCGACCGCATTGCGGCTTTGGCGCGCGATCTGACATCAATAACGGGTGCGGACCCGGACAACACAGAACAGGCCGCGCGATTGGCAAAGGCAGATCTTAGCTCTGAAATGGTGTATGAATTCCCAGAACTTCAGGGGCTTATGGGGCGATATTACATCAAAGCTTCAGGTGCAGTTGACGCCGTGGCCGCAGCCGCCCAAGACCACTACTCCCCCCTTGGCCCCTCTGACGATGTTCCCACAGCCCCAATTTCCATCGCCGTCGCGTTGGCCGACAAAATCGACACGCTTACCGGATTCTGGGCCATCGACGAAAAACCAACCGGCAGCAAGGATCCCTTTGCCCTGCGCCGTGCGGCCTTGGGTGTGATCCGCTTGTTGCTCGAAAATAATCTGACGGTCTCTTTGCAACCTTGGTTTGACAAAGGCTTAAAAGTCAACGGCCTGGACACACCCAATGAGCAGACCCTCAGCTTGCTCAGCTTTCTCCATGACCGCCTCAAGACCTATCTGCGCGATCAAAATATCCGCCATGACATCATCAACGCCTGCATCGCCATGCCAAACAATGACGATCTGAACAAACTCGTCAACCGAGCCCGTGCACTCAGCGAAATCTTGAAAACAGAAGACGGCGTAAATCTGATCCAAGGCTTCAAGCGCGCCAACAACATCCTGACCCAAGCGGAAACAAAAGACGGGGTGGAATATTCCTACGGCGCAGACGTCAAATGGGCTGAAACCGACGAAGAGCGCGCCTTGTTCGAAGCCCTGGATGCCGCCGAAAAGCAGATCACCCCCGCAATGAAAGCGGACGACTTTGCAACAGCCATGACTGCCATGGCCACTCTTCGCGCGCCCATAGACGCGTTTTTCGATGCAGTCATGATCAACGCAGACAACGACACAATACGTCGCAACCGCCTTAATCTCCTCAGTCGGATCCGGAACACCTGCGGACAAGTCGCTGACTTGACCAAAATCGAAGACTAGCCACAGGGCGATGCTTTTCACTTAGCAAATAAACTCCGGGGGGAGGCCCTAAGGGCTGATGGGGCAGAGCCCCTGGCTGCATCACAAACATCACCTTGCGAGGGTTAAGCTTTTGGCGGACGATGTAACGCTTGCGTGACACGGTTTTCTGCCTATTCTGCGATCAATCCAAAATGCCGCAGCGCAGAAAGTTTAGAAATGCACCGCGATCCGCATACAACGCTCGTTACACCAGACGCGCCAATTTCAGCGCAAACGCATGGCGGGCGCGGCAAATGCCTGCAACGCCTCACGCGCTTGGACCTTCCAGTACCAAAGACCGTTGCACTGTCGTTTCAGGCCGTCAAATCCATCGCCGAAGGGCAGATGCCTGATATCGACCGAATCGTCTCACAATTCCCAGATCAGCCCTTGCTGTGCGTGCGTCCTTCTTCGGAAGACCCAGATTGGGGCGGGCCCGGTGCGATCTTGAATATTGGAATGAACGATAATCGCTTTGAAGCGCTGTGTACCAGTATGGGCCGAACGGCAGCTGCAATCGTTTATGCCAGGTTCGTTCAGTCCTACGCGGTGCATGTGGCGCGACTTGATCCGGATATGTTCGATGACGTGGCCCAAGATCCAGAAGAGGGGTTGCGTCAATCTCTGATTGCCTACGTGGAAGAAGCCGAAGAGCCGTTTCCGCAAGACCCGGCACGCCAATTGTCGGATGTTCTTAAATCCATGGCACGTGCTTGGGACGGCACCACGGCGCGGCTTTTACGACAAGCCAAGGGGGCGCCAACTGATGCGGGCTTGGGACTCGTGGTGCAACGCATGGTATTCGGGGTCGGGCAAGGGATTTGCGGCTCTGGTGTGTTGCAGTTGGTCAATTCGGACACGGGCAATGCACAAATTACCGGCAGATATCTAAGCCAAAGCCAGGGCCGGGATGCACTGGCTGCGGGCAAGCAAGCGCTTTATCTAACACAAGACGCGAGGGGTCCGTCGCTCGAGGACCTGGCCCCAGAAATCTTTCAACAACTTCAAGCAAACGCGCAAACAATGCGACAGCGTTTGCGCGAAGAGATGCAAGTTGAATTCGCCATTGATAATGGTGTTGTCCATATTTTGGACGGTGTGCGCGTCATGCGCTCGGCGCGGGCCGCGTTGCGGATTGCGGTTCAGCTGGCCAAAGACGGCATTATTCCCCGTGAAGAGGCGCTGATGCGCATCCCGCCGCGCACTCTGAACGAGTTACTGCACCGCCAGATTGACCCAAACGCGCCGCGGGATATTTTGGGGGTTGGGATTGCAGCAAGTCCGGGTGCTGCCACAGGGCGGATCGTGTTTTCCGCGCACGAAGCCCAAGCAAGTGCGGCGCGCAGTGAACCTTGCGTGCTTGTGCGGCGCGAAACCAATCCCGAAGATATTCGCGGTATGCATGTCGCGGCGGCCGTCCTGACCGAAAAGGGCGGCATCACCAGCCACGCGGCTGTGATCGGGCGCGGCCTGGGCGTGCCATGTGTTGTCGGCGCGCGGGAAATTCGCTTTCAGACCCGCAAGCGCCAATTGATCACGCAGGACGGGCGCGTGTTGAAAGAAGGCGACGAAATCACCATCGATGGCTCGTCAGGTCAGGTGTTGGCGGGCAGCCCGCCGATGCTGGAAGCGGCCTTGGATGATGCGTTTCAAACCCTGATGGACTGGGCCGACGCGTGCCGCGATATTGGGATCCGCGCCAATGCCGACACGATCCATGACGCACAAACGGCCCGTAACTTCGACGCCCAAGGCATTGGACTGTGTCGCACCGAACATATGTTTTTTGACGCGGATCGATTGACGGTGATGCGTGAAATGATTTTCACAGAAAACCCCGAAGACCGCCGGTTGGTGTTGGAACGCTTGTTGCCTATGCAGCGCGCGGACTTTACCGAGTTGTTTCGCATCATGGACGGGCGGCCTGTCTGCATCCGCCTGTTCGATCCGCCATTGCACGAATTCTTGCCGGTGGACAAATGGGGGCAACGCGAATTGGCCGAGGCGTTGGATTTGCCGGTCTCTGCGGTGACCCGCCGCGTGGATGCGATGCGCGAATACAATCCGATGTTGGGTCTGCGTGGCGTGCGTTTGGGCATCACTGTGCCCGAGATTTACGAAATGCAAGCGCGTGCAATTTTTGAAGCCAGTATCGCCGCAAGCACAGACAAAGCCCCGATTGTGCCTGAAATCATGATCCCACTGGTCTCGGCTATGCGTGAGGTGGAATTGGTCAAAGCGCGGATTGATGCAGTGGCGGCCACGTTGCGCACGCAGCATGTTTGCGCGTTAGACTATCGCTTAGGCGTGATGGTCGAAACGCCGCGTGCCGCTTTGCGCGCGGGTGACATCGCACAGCATTGTGCTTTTTTAAGTTTTGGTACCAATGACCTAACGCAGATGACTTATGGTCTGTCGCGTGATGACGCGGGGCGGTTTATGTCAACTTATGTGCAGCAAGCGGTCTATCCAGAAGATCCGTTTCATTCTTTGGATGTAGACGGCGTGGGCGAATTGCTACGCCTTGGGGCCGAGCGCGGACGCGCGTCACAACCAAATGTGGTCTTGTCTTTGTGCGGCGAACATGGCGGCAATCCAGAATCCATTGCGTTTTGTCGCGATGCTGGTTTTGACTATGTTTCGTGCTCGCCCTTCCGCGTGCCTGTAGCCCGTTTGGCCGCCGCACAGTTGGCAATCTCTGACAAAACTGGCGAGACAATATAGCACCTATGCTAAGATTGCACATAGACGTTTAAACGAAATTTTATCATGTAAACAAGCGTTTCAATGGCTTTTTGTCGCAGGACTAGACCCAAAGCGGGTTTCGCGCTATCTAGCCTGTCGAGTAACAATTGTGAGACGCGACATGCGCGGGTTTAAAAAACTGTTTGGAGCGGCGCTGACCTTGTTGGTTTGTTCCAGTGCTGTTGGCGCTACGGACGCGGCGTTGAAAGAGCTTCAGAAGATCGAAACTCAAGGTCTTCAAGGGCTGACATCCGACAAAGTCAAAGACTTGTTGACGGTGCCGAACCCGCGCAAAGTTGGTGTTGAATTTACCAAGAATTGGCTGGATGCACAGCCAAAAGCGCGGGGCGGCGAAGATCTCAAATGCCTGTCGCAAGCGCTATATTTTGAAGCACGAGGCGAAACCGTGCGCGGTCAGTTCGCAGTGGCCGAGGTCATTATGAACCGTGTGAAAAGCGCGCGCTTTCCCGACACGGTTTGCGCTGTGATTAACCAAGGCACAGGGCGTAAGTTTCAGTGCCAATTTACCTATACATGTGACGGCAAAAAAGAGATCGTGTCCGAACCCCGTGCTTATGATCGGGTGTCGAAAGTCGCACGTTTGACATTGGATGGTCAGGTGCCTGCGCTGACCGAAGGGGCCACGCATTATCACACCACTGCAGTGCGTCCGAACTGGGCCAAGGTGTATACCCGCACCGCCAAAATTGGGGTTCATATTTTCTATCGTCACACCTTCCGTTCCGCGTCGAATTAGGTCAACACTTTCGATACGATGGCGCAAATGGGCCTTGGGATGACGGGTTCACACAGGATCAGATTTCTAAATCCAGTCTAGATACACGCGCTTTTGGGAAGGATTTGGTATGAGCTCAGAAATTCGCTTAGCGTTTGAGCACCCCTTAGAGCGCGCCAAAGCCAGCGCGCCAAACGTTGCGCCGCTTGATCGTATTTCAGTGCGTGATCATGTGGTCGAAGTCGAAATTGGCGCATTTCAGGCCGAGCGCGGCGTCACACAGCGCATCAGCTTTAACATAGTGGTAGAGGTCCAGCCTTTGAGCGGACCAATGGATGACGATGTAGACCGGATCCTTAGCTATGACAAAGTGACTGAGGCCATTCAGTTTGCGCTGGCGGCAGAGCGGCTGAACTTGCTGGAAACATTGTCTCAGCGTGTGGCCGACCGCATCTTGCTGGAACCGCAAGCCATGCGCGTCTTTGTGCGCATTGAAAAGCTGGACCGAGGGCCGGGGGCTTTGGGCGTGGAAATCATGCGTGCGCGCGGGCAAGAGGTCGACATCGCGCCACAAGAAGAAGACACGCCGCATCCTGAAATCGTCTATCTCAGCAACGCCGCCATGGCGTCGCAGAATTTGGCCGGTTGGATCGATCAGTTGCAGGCCCGGGGGCGTCCGCTGATCTTTTGTGTGGGGGCCGCGGATTTGACCTTGCCGCAAGCGGATCACCCATTGGTGCAGCGGCGCATTGATCTGCTGGCGATCGAACAAAACGCCTGGGTTTTGGCCGCGCGCGATGCCCGGTGCAAAGTTGTTGGCACGCGGACGGAATTGGATTGGGCGATGCGCAATGGTCAAATCTGTGTTTGGGCGCCCTCGAAAATTGTGCTGGATGCGCTGGACAGTCCGACCACGCGCGCCGATGACGCGGTGGCTTTGGCCGCCTGGTTTGCGGCGACCTTCGAGGCCAAAGAGATGTTGTTGATCGGCGAGCGCCCCCGCGAAATGGTATCAGAGGATTTGGCTTGCCCGGTCACCAGCCATGCACTGCATTTGGCGGATCTACCGCGCGCATAATGGGTACTTAGTTTGGCGGACACACACTATTATCGCGCGTTGCTTCAAACTGGGACAGCGCGCCCAGAGCAAGCCGTATCGGCGCTGGGGTCGCAATTTTGGTATACCCATGCCGAGGTCTTATCGCGCGGTGCGCCGGCCCATGTGATTGCGGCCCAAGATGTTCCAGACCACTGGCAAACGCGGATCGGCGCACCGCGCGCATCTATTGTGGGCTTAGATTTCAGCGCGCCAGTGATCATGGGGATCTTGAACGTCACACCGGACAGTTTTTCAGATGGGGGTGACAACGCCGTTCAAAGCGTTGCTTTGACACATGCCAACGCGATGATGACATCGGGCGCTCATATTCTGGACATTGGCGGTGAAAGTACACGTCCCGGCGCCAAGATCGTGCCTGTCCAGGATGAAATCTCGCGGACGGCACCTGTGATCCAAGCCATTCGTAAGGCGGGGCAAGACGCGCCGATATCCATCGATACCCGTAAAGCAGATGTGGCCCAGGCCGCTTTGCGGGCAGGGGCCAATCTGGTGAATGATGTATCGGGTTTTACCTTTGATCCCGCACTTGCCAAACTCTGCGCCGCGCAAGGAGTGCCCGTGTGCGTGATGCATGCGCTTGGGGATCCGACCACGATGCAGGACAACCCGCGCTACGACGATGTCCTGTTGGATGTGTTTGATTTCTTGGCAGAGCGGATTGCCATATTGGAAGATCTGGGTGTCCCGCGTACCCAAATCATCGCTGACCCGGGCATTGGGTTTGGCAAAACTCAGGCGCATAATTTGACTTTGCTTAACCGCGTTGGATTTTTTCACGGACTTGGGGTGCCAATTCTGTTAGGTGCGTCGCGGAAACGGTTTATTGGGACGTTAGGCCATGCGCCAGACGCGCGAACGCGTGCACCTGGGTCAATCGCTGTGGCTCTTGCGGCTTTGGCCCAAGGCGTGCAAATAGTGCGCGTGCATGATGTGTCAGAAACGGCGCAAGCCATAGCTTTGTGGCAGGCAGTAACAACAGAATAGGTGCGGTATGGGTAAGTTATTTGGAACAGATGGTGTGCGCGGCAAGGCCAATGCCTATCCAATGACTGCGGATCTGGCCTTGCGTTTGGGCGCTGCTGTGGGACGCTATTTCAGCCGCAGCGATGGCCAGCACCGTGTGGTGATCGGCAAAGACACGCGCCGGTCTGGATATATGTTCGAACACGCGTTGACGGCTGGATTGACCTCGACTGGGATGAGCGTGCTGCTGCTTGGACCAGTGCCGACCCCGGCTGTGGGCTTGTTAACGCGCTCAATGCGCGCGGATTTGGGGGTGATGATTTCCGCGTCACACAATCCCGCACCGGATAATGGAATTAAGTTCTTTGGTCCTGATGGCTTCAAGCTGTCTGATGCGATGGAAGCCGAAATCGAGGCGCTGATTGACTCTGGCGTCGATCTTGCACCGGCCGAAAGCATTGGGCGGGTCAAGCGCATTGATGATGCTAGGTTTCGCTATATCGAACGGGTGAAACATACATTCCCCCGCGGGATGCGCCTGGATGGTATGAAGGTCGTGATTGATTGCGCGAATGGGGCCGCACACCGCGTCGCGCCAGAAGCCCTATGGGAGCTTGGCGCCGAAGTCATTCCCGTTGGCACCAGCCCGAATGGCAACAACATCAATGATGCTTGCGGCTCAACGTCACCGGAAGTGGCCGCCAAAACAGTTCTGGAACATGGTGCGGATGTGGGCATTTGTCTGGACGGGGACGCAGATCGCGTCATTCTGCTGGATGAAACCGGCACGATTGGCGATGGCGACCAGTTCATGGGGTTGATGGCCACCCGCTGGAAAGCTGAAGAGCGCCTTGCGGGCAATGCTTTGGTCGCGACTGTGATGTCAAATTTGGGGCTGGAACGGTATTTGGCGGCCCACGACGTGACGCTAGAACGCACTTCTGTTGGCGACCGCTATGTGGTCGAGCGTATGCGCGAGGGCGGGTTTAATCTGGGCGGTGAGCAATCTGGCCATATCGTTATGTCGGATTATGCGACCACGGGCGATGGGCTGATGGCTGGCATGCAGTTTCTGGCGGAATTGGTGCGCAGCGGCAAGAAAGCGTCCGAACTGATGCATGTCTTTGATCCTGTGCCGCAACTTCTTGAAAACGTGCGGTATTCCGCAGATCAATTGCCGTTGGAAAACGCAAATGTGCAGCAAGCTATCGCCGACGTCGAAGCCGGTTTGGTCGGGCAAGGGCGTCTGTTGATCCGAAAGTCAGGGACAGAACCGCTTATTCGGGTCATGGCCGAAGCTGAGGATGAGACTTTGCTGAAAGCCTCGGTCGCACGGGTGGTTGATGCAGTTAGGGCCTCTGTTTCTGCGTGACGTGTTTTATTTAAGTTGGCGACGAAACAACCGGACAAGCCCGCCCCATTGGCTCAGACAAACCCCCGCCAAAATCAACGTCAATGCGATCATAAGACTGCCGGGCAAGGGCTCGTTCAGCAGCCAAGCGCCCAGCAAAACGGACCAAATCGGAACTTGGTAATTGGTCAAAGACATAAACACAGGCCCGGCTGACCGCACGACCAACACCCGCAGCAAGTTCGCCGCCGCCGTGGGAACAAGCCCTAAAAAGGCAATTACCACAAGCGTTTGCATATCAGGCAGCGGGGGCGGGCCTTCTTGAAGGACCGCTATCCCCACAACAATGGGGGCCGCGATGATAAGCAACACAGTCGACAACCCCACAGGATCCACTTTGGGCAAACGCCGCATCATCACTGAACTGGCCCCATAACAGCCCGCCGCCGCAAGGCAGGCCAAGCGCCCAGCCCATTCTAATTCGGACCCGCTGGTGTCAAAAGCCTGGCCGCCGATCAAAAGGCATACGCCGATGAAACCGATTAAGAATCCGATGGTGCGGCGCAGGGTCATTGCCTCGCCTGGGATCAGAAAATGCGCCATTGGGACCACAATCAATGTAACCGCCGCCATCGACACGCCCGCAAAGCCGCTGGTGACATATTGTTGCCCCCAAGCCAGCAACATGAAAGGTAAAGCGCTGGACAACAGCCCGATCACGATAACTGCGCGCCAAATTTGTGCCGTCACGGGGCCTTCAAACAAAACCCGACAGCGCAACTGCCAAATAGGGATCATCAAAATCGTGGCAAAAGAAATGCGCAGGGCGGCCAACCAATAGGGCGTGATCCCGCGCAGCGCGATTTCGGTCACCATAAAGGTCGCACCCCAGGTCACACCCAAGATCGCAATCATCGCCCAACTGCGCCAGGTGATCTCAAGGGTTTGCGTCATGCTGTGCCTTGTTAGCTGTGGGGGCTTCAGCGCGATGCCCGTCTTTTGGCCAGACTTCAAGAATGACTGCAATCACCTGATGTCCTCGTGCGGTGTTTGGCTGTATTTGGACTTTGCGCATAGTGAATTTGTCGACCCGCGCAAGCGGATAGTGCAGGCCGGGCTGTGTGTCGTTGAAAGACCTGTTGGCAAAGCTAATACGCCCAACATCACTTAGACTGATGAACGATCGCACCGGGCCAGTTGCAAATGTGACAAGGTTTGTCTTTAAGCGATCATCATCCTGGGCGCTTTCGCCCGTATCGGCCACAGTGCTCAAATACAATGCAGGCCGAACCACACCCATCGCTGCACACACTTTTGGACGCGCAAGCAGATTTCTTGGCAAAAAAGCGGCCCCCAAATATGGGACCGCTTTCAAAGGCTTAGTTCTTGGCTTTGTCGACCATTTTGCCAGCAGAGATCCAAGGCATCATCGCGCGAAGCTTTTCGCCGACTTCTTCGATCTGGTGGGCGTCGTTCATGCGGCGCGTGCCTTTAAAGAAGGGCTGGCCTACCTGGTTTTCGGACATGAAGTCACGCACGAATTTACCTGTCTGGATGTCGGTCAGGATGGCTTTCATCTCTTTCTTGGTCTGCTCGTAGGGCAGAACGCGCGGGCCAGAGACATACTCGCCATATTCAGCTGTGTTCGAGATCGAGTAGTTCATGTTGGCGATGCCGCCTTCATAGATCAGATCCACGATCAACTTCACTTCGTGTAGGCATTCGAAATAGGCCATCTCGGGCGCGTATCCGGCTTCGACCAAAGTTTCAAAGCCCATACGGATCAGCTCAACCAAGCCACCGCACAGCACGGCCTGTTCGCCGAACAGGTCGGTTTCGCATTCTTCACGGAAGTTGGTTTCAATAATACCAGAACGCCCGCCACCGATGGCCGAGCAATAGGACAGGCCGATTTCCAGCGCTTTGCCAGAGGCGTCGTTGTTCACAGCCACAAGGCAGGGCACGCCGCCACCTTTTGTATATTCGCCGCGCACTGTGTGGCCGGGGCCTTTGGGGGCCATCATGATGACGTCGACAGTGTCTTTGGGCTCGATCAGACCGAAATGCACATTCAGACCGTGGGCAAAGGCCATGGCCGCGCCGTCTTTCAGATTGTCGTGGACGTATTTCTTGTATGTTTCGGCCTGCAGTTCGTCGGGCATTGTGAACATGATCAGGTCACACCAGGCCGCGGCTTCGGCGATGCCCATGACCTTCAGACCTTCGCCTTCGGCTTTAGCGGCTGAGGCAGAGCCTTCGCGCAGGGCAACGACGACGTTCTTCGCGCCACTGTCGCGCAGGTTCAACGCATGAGCGTGACCTTGTGAGCCATAGCCCAAAATCGCCACTTTCATGTCTTTAATCATGTTCACATCGCAATCGCGATCGTAATAGACGCGCATAGTCTGTCCCTCTGTCTTGGTTGAATTCTGGCTCTGTTTACCTTCAATTGCGCTTGTGGTCAGCGTTGCATTTTGAGTTTATTTTGCTAAGTGAAGTAGAAAGTATTCTTAATTTGCTCATTTAGTGGAAAAATCATGCTTGATGACGTGGATCGGCGCATTCTGCGTCAGTGGCAGGCGGCGCCCTCGCTGAGCCCGGCGGAACTGGCGGATCGGGCCGGGGTTTCCGGCGCGCAAGTTTCGCGGCGGCTGGCGCGTTTGCAGGATCAGGGGGTTATTGAGGCGGTTGCCTGGGATGTCGGCTGGGTCGCTTTGGGATATTCGGTACAGGTATCTTTGCGGGTCACTTTGGACAAAACAGCACCGCGCGCGTTTGATGAATTTATCGCAGCGGCACAAAAAATCCCGGAAGTTTTGGAAATCCAGACGTTCTTGGGTCGCGTTGATGTGCGGTTGAATTTGATTGCGCGGGATATGGCGGATTACCAAATGATTTACCGCGACCGTGTTCTGACCTTGCCGCATCTTGCGGATATTGAGGCGCTGATGCAGGTGGCGCGGATCAAGTCGGATGAAACGGTGCCTTTGTGATTGATTTGGATGCCATAGACCGGGCGCTGGTGTTGGATTTGTCACGCAATGCGGCGCAAAGTGCGGGGGCGTTGGGGCGCAAGCATGGTTTGTCACAGCCGGCAACGTGGCGTCGGATCAAACGGCTGCAAGAGGCGGGGGTTTTGAAATCCAAGCAGCTGCGTTTGAATGCGACGAAACTTGGATTTGGGGTGACGGTGTTCTTGGGGGTTAAGCTGGCTACGAAAGGGCGGGTCAGTCTGGAAGATTTCGAACGTGCCGTGGCCGCGATTCCTGAGGTGCAAACAATAGAGCATGTCTTGGGATTATATGACTACCGCTTGCGGGTGGTTGCGCGCGATTTGCCAGATTTTGAGAGGGTATTGCGCCGTCGGATTATGACTTTGCCGGGGGCGGGCGAAGTCGAGGCGAATGTGTTGCTGTCGGAGATACGGTTGCCGGGGCCGTTGTGATACCTTTTTGACGATCAATGACGCTATCTAGAACGCAAGTTTCCGATAGCTTCCTTAGGCGCTTAAAGAAACTGCAACTTGGGCTCAGATACATCTTTTGTATACAGAAGTAGACTTTGCGATCCGACACTCTGCGCTGTAAGGCGGGTGCATTGTTTGTAGGAGACTGTCGATGGCTGCGTTGCTTGATCATATTGATCCGGACGGATTGGAAGAATTTTCTGTTGTGTTCACGGATCGGTCGTTGAACAGCATGAGCGCTCAGTTTCAAGGCGTGATGCGGGATATTCACGGGATGCTGTGCGACGTCTACCATGCGGATGGCGCTGTGATTGTCCCGGGGGGTGGCACATTCGGGATGGAGGCTGTGGCCCGCCAATTTGCGCGTGACGCCAATGTCATGGTGGTGCGTAATGGTTGGTTTTCCTATCGGTGGAGCCAGATTATCGAAAGTGGTGATCTGACGAAATCCACGCAGGTCTTGAAGGCGCGCCAAACGGGCAACGCGACGACTTCGGCTTTTGCGCCGTGTCCGATTGAGGAAGTTGTGCAGACCATCAAGGACACCAAACCTGATGTGGTGTTCGCGCCGCATGTGGAAACCTCGGCGGGGGTGATTTTGCCGGACTCTTACATCGCGGCGATGGCTGACGCGGCGCATAGTGTTGGGGCTTTGGTTGTTTTAGATTGTATCGCTTCGGGCTGTGCGTGGGTTGATATGCGCAAGCTGGGTGTGGATGTTTTGATTTCTGCGCCGCAAAAAGGCTGGAGCGCGTCGCCCTGTGCTGGTTTGGTTATGCTGTCGAAACGTGGTTTGGCCCGGTTGGGTGAGACGACATCAGACAGTTTTGCCGTTGATTTGGGCAAATGGCGCGCGATCATGCAGGCGTATTTGGATGGCGGCCATGCCTATCATGCGACGATGCCAACGGATGCCTTGAAGGATTTTCGCGACACGATGCTGGAGACCAAAGAGTTTGGTTTTGACAAGCTTGAAGCCGCACAGTGGGCTTTGGGCCAGGGTGTGCGCGATATGTTGGCGGCTAAGGGCGTTGTGTCTGTGGCCGCGGATGGGTTTGGCGCACCCGGTGTCGTTGTGAGTTACACGGGCGATCCCGATATCCAAACAGGCAAACGGTTTGCGGCAGAAGGTATGCAAATTGCAGCTGGGGTTCCGCTGCAATGTGATGAACCAAGTGATTTCCGAACGTTTCGCATCGGCTTGTTTGGCTTGGATAAATTGTACGACGTAGAGGCAACGCTTGCGCGCTTGGATCGTGTTGTAAGCAAAGTATTGTGACTGTGGGTTGCGCGTATAAGCGCAGCTTTGGCGCGGCAGATTGGGTCGCGCTTAACGCACGCCAAGCCCAAGCTGCATAAGCGTTTTGCGCACAGGTGTTAGCCCGTAGATTGCTTTAAGCCCTGCTGCGCGTGCATCGCGCAGAGGCTGTGCGCTGGCTTGGCTGGCGCGGTTAAGCAGGTCAATGCCTTGAACGCGCAAAGAAATGTCCAGATGGCGGGCTTTTTCATATGCGTCAAGCATGTTGGCCGTGCCAAGATCCTGCGGGGAATTCTGGGCCAGTTCCAGCAAGGTCCTCAGATCGCGAAGCGACATATTCAGCCCTTGTGCGCCGATTGGAGGCAGGACATGGGCGGCTTCAGCCATCAAGGCGATACGTTCGCCGGTCAAACGTGCAGCTTTCTGCGAAATAATCGGCCAAATTGTGCGGCGGGTTGCCAATGTAAGGGGCCCGTAGAGCGCACAACTGCGCATTGTCATTTTGTCTTGGAACGCCACGGAGTCCATCTCGTAAAGGGCTTGTGCTGTCGGTCCGTCTTCCATCCAAACAATGGCGGATGAGGGGTTGCCTTCAAAGTCAGGCAGCGGGACCAAAGTGAATGGTCCCCCAGATCTGTGGATCTCGGTCGATACGTTTTCATGTGGGACCGGATGAGTCACTGCGAAAGCCAGGGCTTTTTGTCCGTAGCGTTTTGTTTGCACAGGGATATTTGCGGTTTTGCGCATTGGTGAGTTACGCCCATCGGCCGCAATCACCAATTTGCAATTGGCTTTGGTTCCATCGCTGAAGCGGACGCGCGCGGAATTGGTGCGGGTGAACAGGCCAGTGGCTGCGACGCCCAACCGCAAATCGACATTTGGCAAAGCACGAAGCCGCCCCAACAATTCACGGCGCAAGACCCAATTGGGGAAATTCCAGCCAAAGGGTAGCTCGGACACATCACTGGCTTTAAAATCTTGGGTCACGCGCGCCTGGGGTTCCGGCCCGCCCGCATCGACAATGCGCATGGTTTCCAATGGCATGCCATGCGGTTCTAGCAGCGGCCAGACACCGGCTGTCGTCAAAATCTCGCGGGCGGGTTGCAACAGGGCCGTACTGCGCAAATCAGATCCGTCCGCATCGCGTTGCGTCACAGGGATTGCGGGATCAACGCATAACACGTCAAACCCTGCAGTTCCGAAGCCAGCCGCGGCAGATAACCCAGCGATCCCGCCGCCAGAGATGATGATATCAAACGTGTCTTTGCTCATATCTAGGAAATTAGGTGGGCACCCCTGCGTTGACCAAGCGGCATCCTGTCACGCATTCAAAATGTGACCCAAAAAACCTGTAAGATCCGAGGTGTGATGTTGAATATGGGTTTGCGGGTCTACGGTTTCGGCGACGTGGATGGTCCGCATGCCAAGGTCAAAAGGAACGCGCAAATTGCGGGGGTCGTCTTCGAACATCGCTGCAGTGCTGGGGCTAAGCCCGTCTGTGCTAAAGACTTTTTGGAAAGCTCCGGCCTCGGGTTTGGGCAGGTAATCGGCATGCTCGACCCCGTAAACCGCATCAAACAGCCCCGACAGACCCCGCGCCGCCAGAACATTTTCCGCATAAGGCGCACATCCATTGGTATAAACGATGCATCGTCCGGGCAAGGCTTTGATATGGTTGGCCAGCTGCGGGTCTGGCGAAAGCACACTGAAATCAATAGCGTGCACGTCTTCCAAATACGGTTCCGGATCCACATCATGTTCCCGCATCAATCCGGCCAACGTCGTCCCATGGGTGCGCCAGTACTGCGCGCGCAGCTGATCAGCACGGGCGGCATCGACGTTTAGCGCTTGCATCACATATTTGATCATGCGGACCTCGATTTGGTCAAATAGGCGCATATGTGGCGGATAAAGCGTGTTGTCGAGGTCAAAGACCCATGTGCTCACAGTTGAAAAATCAGGATGTTGCATAGGAGGGATGTAGATGTCGCGGGGCCCGATGGAAAGGGCAGATCGGGGGTTTTGGGAATGCGTCTGGGGACTTGTGTCAGGTTTGAAAGACAATATGGTAGGTGTCAGGTAAACTGGACATACTGACAAAGGACGACCTGTGACGATGATGAAGCCCGCGCCCACAGATGCATATTCAATGATTCTGGCGGCGATTGACGAAGGGATGTATAAGCCCGGGGATCGTTTGGTCGAAAGCGAGCTGGCGGACCGGTTTGGTGTGTCGCGCACGCCGATCCGCGAGGCCTTGCAACGCTTGGAAACGCAATCGCTTTTGGCCCGAGACGGGCGCAGCTTGATCGTCGCATCTTTGGATCACAACCAGATGGCTGAATTGTACATCGTGCGGCGCGAGCTGGAAGGGTTGGCGGCGTCTTTAGCGGCCAAACACGCCACCCCGGAAGAGGTAGAATTGCTGCGCGATATGGTCACGGCCGATATGCAATTATTGAATGATCCTGCGGCCCTATCCCGCGCAAACAGACGATTTCATCAGCAAATTCATCTGGCCTCACACAATCGGTATCTGGTACAACAGCTAGATCTTGTTCACCGCACGATGGCCTTGATGGCGACCACATCTCTGGCCGCAGACGGACGCAGTCAAATTGCGATGAATGAACATGACGCGATTGTTTCGGCGATCGAGGCCAAGGACGAGGCCACAGCAGGCGCGGCTTTGCGCGACCATATCTCGGTGGCGTTCATGACGCGGTTGAAACAAGATGCCGAGATGCGCCGCGAAGAGGCGTAGGTTTACTCGACCCCATGTTCCGTTTTGTCCCAGTAAAAGGGCGAAGTGATGATTTCGTACAGGGCTTTGTACATCGCAATGCAACCCAGTGGGAAATACAGCAACATTGTCGGCGCCCAAGGGATGAGGTGTCGGTGCTGGGGGCCACGCACGGCAATGGCGTGAATGGCAATCGAAATCAGCTCGCACACCAGAAAGAACGTCAAAATCCCGAAACTGCCCGCCCAATCGGCGAAGGGGTGGGCAAGCCCGGCGATGATCAACCAAAATGACCAGAATACCGGGGCCAAAAAGAACTGCGACAGGGATGCAATAAAGAATATCTGCACACCTAAGAAACGATATAGTCCCAAATCTTTGAGCAGTTTCAGGGGGGTGCGCATATGCGCGGCCCATGTGAGCGCAAAGCCCTTTAACCAACGTGAGCGTTGACGGACCCAGGGCCAGGGGCGACAATTGGCCTCTTCATAGGTGACCGTGTCGATCAATTCAGTTCGGTATCCGGCCCGCGCCAAACGCAGCCCCAGATCGGCATCCTCGGTGACGTTATGGGCATCCCATCCCCCCAAATCCTCTAATACTGATCGGCGGAAGAACAACGTTGTGCCACCCAAAGGAATGACCCAACCCAATCGCGCCAATCCTGCCAAGGTCAGGCGCCACCACGTTGCATATTCGATCGTAAAACAGCGCGCCATCCAATTTGCCTTGGCGTTGTAGTAGTCCAATCGACCCTGCAAGCAGACAGTTTCAGACGGGGCCAAGTGGAATTGCGTCACGACTTTTTCGATTTGATCCGCTTCGGGCGCGTCCTCGGCGTCCCATACCCCAACGATACTTCCGCGGCAAAAATCGAGCGCATAGTTCAATGCACGGGGTTTGGTTTTCAATCCAGACCCACGGGGGACCTCGATCACGCGCATCCAAGGTGGCAGATCCGTGCGCGACACTGTGTCTTGGGTGACTGAATCATCGGCTTCAAGCACCAAGACCACGTCCAACAGCGCTTTAGGATAGGTCAGTTTAGACAGGCGCGCGATCAACATTTCGGCGATACGGCGTTCGTGCAAGAGTGGGACCAGCATTGACACTTGCGGCAGGCGTAACGGCTTGATGTCGTCCGGGATACGGTCCAAGCGGTCAGGTTTTGTTAGGGCAGCCATCGCGGAAATCGTTTTCATAAAGATCGAAATCGCCAACGTCACAACCGCAAGCCAAGAAAACAGGATCCACACTTGGTTGGGCACAAAAAACAAACCCGCGCAAAGGCAAAGCAGCAACACGGCCCCCAGCACATTGCGCAGCATAGGTTTTGCATCAAAGCCTCGGCAAGACATATCGCGTGGCACGCGTTTTTCGGCGCGTAAAGCCAGGGTTGGGCCAAAGAGACGGGCTTGGGCTTTGCGGATGTCGGCAATGTTGCACAGCACAGGTTGCATGACCAAGGTTTCGTCCGCATCCAAGTGCTCAAACTGATCCGGGCGCGCTGTTGCTACTAAAAGGATGTCTCCAAATCTACGCCAGGGCACGACACCATGTTGAAAGCACAGATCCGGGGACAGGAATGTTACAAGGTCAGGCTCAGGCGGGAAGCGCGACAGATCGGCGATGGTGAGACCATGTTGTTCGGCCAATGCGTTGTGTAAATCGCGCGCACGGATCATGCCCTCATATATCAGGATATCGCCCAAAGGCGCATCGGCCTGGCGTTGTAGGTCCAGTCCATGCGCCAATTCTGCATCTGTAAGGCAGCCTTGATCGACCAAGATTTGGCCAATCGGGCGCGCCGACTTGGGGCGAAAGGTGGGCGCATTGGTTTGGACGCGCTGGGTGGCTTCACGAAACAACTGATGACTCCCCGAAGGTACTTCGGTGTGTCACTTTTGCCCGAACGCGTATTAAGGCGGCGTTAAATTGATCAAATTCGTGTCAATTCGACGCGATTATGCTGCACGTGCCCGCATGGCTTCGGCAAAGCGTTCGAAAAGGTAGAAACTGTCTTGCGGACCTGGGCTGGCCTCAGGGTGGTACTGCACTGAAAATACAGGCTTATCTGCGACGCGTATACCGCAGTTTGAACCGTCGAACAGGGAAGTGTGGGTTTGTAAGACCCCAGATGGTAGTGTTTGCGCATCCACCGCAAAGCCATGGTTCATAGACGTAATTTCGACTGTTCCTGTCTCTAGATCCTTCACGGGATGATTGGCCCCGTGATGGCCGTGATTCATTTTGATCGTTTTGGCACCCAAAGCCAATGCAAGCATTTGATGCCCAAGGCAAATGCCAAACACCGGGACGTCTTTGTCCAAGACCCCCTTTATCATCGGCACCGCATATTCACCTGTGGCAGCGGGGTCACCAGGGCCGTTGGACAGGAACACACCATCGGGTTCATGGGCCAAGACCTCATCCGCGGTGGCGGTGGCCGGCAGGACAGTGACGTCGCAACCGACCGAGGCAAGACAGCGCAGAATGTTGCGTTTTGCGCCAAAATCCAACGCGACAACTTTGTATTTGGCAGCGTCTTGCGTTCCGAATCCATCGGGCCAAGCCCAGCGGGTTTCATTCCAACGGTAGGATTGTGCGCAGGTGACGTCTTTGGCAAGGTCCATGCCCTCAAGTCCGGAAAAACCACGTGCGGCAGCCACAAGCGCGTCGGTGTCCAACTGACCGTCAGGGTCGTGGGCTAAAGCGACATGTGGTGCGCCGGCTTGGCGAATGGCACGTGTCAGCCGTCTTGTGTCAATGCCACCAATCGCAATTCGATTGCGCGCGGCCAACCAGTCAGACAGGGGTTGAGTCGCGCGCCAGTTCGACGGGGTTGTTGGCATCCATTTCACGACCATCCCAGCAGCCACAGGATTGCCCGTTTCGTCATCATCCGCATTCACACCAACATTGCCGATATGGGGGAAGGTGAAGGTCACGACTTGGCCCGCATAAGACGGATCGGTCATGATTTCCTGGTATCCTGTCATCGCAGTGTTGAAGCACAGCTCGGCCGTGGTCTGTCCTGGTGCGCCAAATCCAGTGCCAAAGAACAAGGTGCCATCCGCAAGGGCAAGACAGGCGGTCGGGCGTGAAGAGGACATGAGCAAGACACCTTTTATGCGGACAAATTTCACGATGTCTACAAACAGCACCCCGAGAGGTCAAGGCTTTGATGAAAATGGTTTTCATTTGTTTTCAGTTAGTTAGGACCTGCATGTTTGGTTGCTCTGTGGTTAAGTTTTCGATATTGTCAAACGTCTGTGGCCCAATTTTGGGCGCTATTGCGGGAAAATTTGCATGGTTGAAATTCGCACACGCGTGATGGACGCATTGAAACAGGCGATGAAGGACAAGGATGCGTCGCGTCTGAGCACGCTTCGTTTGATCAACGCCGCAATCAAAGATAAAGATATCGCCTTGCGTGCCGAAGGTCGTGAGGTCAGGGCGAGTGACGGCGAAGTGCTTGCGATCTTAGGGAAAATGACCAAGCAGCGCAGTGAAAGCGCCAAAGCTTACGAAGAGGGTTCGCGTTTAGACTTGGCGGAACGGGAATTGGCCGAGATTGCAATTATTGAGAATTTCTTGCCGCGTCAGCTCGGCGAAGACGAGGTTGCAAAAGCAGTCGCAACCACAATTGAAGACCTCAAAGCTGAGTCGATCCGAGATATGGGCAAAGTTATGGGCGCATTAAAAGATCAATATACAGGTCAAATGGATTTTGGCGCAGCGGGGCGAATTGTCAAAGCCCATTTGTGTGGTTGATCCTAGGGGTGTTTCGGCGCAGCGGTTGATCGTCACAGCTTGCCTTGTCAATTAGGGACAGGACGCTTTAAGGCGCGTTTAAGGTCGTCGAAAAGGGCAACGCGCTCTTCCTCGGACAGAAATGCACCAATTTCAACTTCGCGGCCTTTCCCTTTTAGCGTGACGTAATGTGGGACCGGCCCGTCGTCGTCATATTTACACACCTGGGTCCAATAGAGATTGCAGTCCCATTCCTGCGTTTTGCCGTCTGGATTGGTGCGCAGCAGATGTGTCTCAACTTCGGACAGGGTCAGAACTTCCAAGATTTGACGGGATTTGTGGTTCTTTTGCAGCGCGAAATAGATCCCCCAGACGGCCAGCATTAAGAACGGTAATATCCCCCATAGAATGGGCGAACCGAGCAAGGGCAATGTCGGGATCAGTATTAAGGTAAATGTTGTTAGAACAAATGCTGCCATCCCGCGTGCTGGCAAGGATTCGTGGGGCCACAGATGCAGCGTTTGAACGGGATCTGATGGGCGGGTGGTCCAGCGATACGGCATATCTGCGCCTAAATGTGCTGTTGTTAGAAACGCGCGCCAAGTCTTGTTGTACCTGGCTAAGATCGATTTTGCAGGTTCGTACTAAGAGAACCAAGGCCCGATAATAGTCCAAAGGGCCTTGGTTGAAGTCTTTTACGCTTAGTGCGCGGGGGTTTTGTCCCAATCTTCCTGTTTCGGAAGCTGCTCGAACGTGTGCTCGGGCGGTGGCGAGGGCAACGTCCATTCCAGCGTATCTGCGTACTCGTTCCAAGGATTGTTTTCAGTCACTTTCGCGCCGCGCAGCAACGTGTAAGCAATGATCCCAAAGAAGAAGAGGAAGGATGCAAAGGACAAGTACGCGCCCAGTGACGACCAACCGTTCCAGTAGGCGAATGCTTCTGGATAGTCGATATAGCGACGTGGCATGCCCTGACGGCCCAAGAAGTGTTGCGGGAAGAATGTCAGGTTGGCACCAATGAACATCATCCAGAAGTGCAACTTGCCAGCCCATTCAGGGTACATCCGTCCGGACATCTTCGGCAGGTAGAAATATATGCCAGCAAAGATGGTGAACACCGCGCCCAAGCTCATCACATAGTGGAAATGCGCCACGACATAATAAGTGTCGTGATAGTACCGGTCCACAGCTGCTTGCGACAACACAATCCCCGTAACACCACCAACGGTGAACAAGAACAGGAAGCCAAAGGCCCACAGCATTGGTGTTTTGAACTCAACTGAGCCACCCCACATGGTCGCGATCCAACTGAACACCTTCACACCCGTTGGAACGGCAATCACCATGGTCGCCAACATAAAATAGGCTTGCTGGTTCAAAGTCATTCCCACCGTGTACATGTGGTGTGCCCACACAACAAAGCCCAAAGCGCCAATCGCGATGATCGCCCAAACCATTGGCAAATAGCCAAACACAGGTTTGCGTGAGAACGTCGCAATCACATGGCTAATCAAGCCGAAGCCAGGAAGAATGATGATGTACACCTCTGGGTGCCCGAAGAACCACAAGATGTGCTGATACAAGATCGGGTCACCCCCGCCGGCAGGATCAAAGAAGGTAAACCCAAAGTTACGATCCATCAACAACATGGTGATCGCGCCTGCCAAAACAGGCAAGGACAACAGAATCAGCCAGGATGTGACAAAGATCGACCAGCTAAACAGCGGCACTTTGAACAACGTCATGCCAGGAGCACGCATGTTCAAGAATGTCGTGATCATGTTGATTGCACCCAAAATCGACGAAGCACCTGACACGTGGACCGCGAAAATCGCGAGGTCCATGGACATGCCTTCTTCATTGGTCGACAGCGGCGGGTACAATACCCAACCCACACCAGATCCAGCTTGACCATTGCCACCGGGTGCCAGGACCGAACACACGGCCAACGTGGTTCCGGCCACATACATCCAATAGGACAAGTTGTTCATCCGAGGAAACGCCATATCCGGCGCGCCGATCTGTAACGGCATGAAATAGTTACCGAATCCGCCGAAAAGGGCAGGGATGACAACGAAGAACATCATCAAAATGCCGTGACCGGTGATCAGCACATTCCACAAATGCCCGTTGGGGGTACATTCAGCAGATGATTGGAACAACCGCGCACCCTCGGCGCACATATATTGCACACCGGGATCTGCCAGTTCCATCCGCATATAGACCGTAAAGGCCACCGAAATGAAGCCCGCGAAGGCCGAAGTGATCAGGTAAAGAATCCCGATATCTTTGTGGTTTGTGGACATGAACCAACGGACAAAAAAGCTCCGATTGTCTTCATGCTCGTGGCCATGAATGGCTGCGTCTGCCATAAGGCTTGCCTCCTATTGCGCAATGTACCCGCGCCGGATTGGTCCCAGCGCTTTAGTCTGGCTACGTTCTAAGGGTATAAATCTTACCGTTCAATGGACGATCCCGCGCAAGAGCGGGTTAGATTGTCGCGGGAAAAGGGTTTGGGTCTTGAAAAACGGGGGTGGATTGCACAATGGTGCACGACACACAGGATATCGGCTGATACAGTGCATGTCTCCGATCCAACCATAATTTAACAAAATTACTTTAAGGCGCGTTGCCAAAGACCTGATCAAAAGACATTTTCAGGGCTACATCCAAATCATCCATCGTGACCGGATACCCCAAATCTACCAAACTTGTGACGCCGTGCTTGGTAATGCCGCAAGGTACGATTCCACTAAAATGATCCAGATCCGGTTCCACATTAATCGAGATCCCATGAAAGCTGATCCATTTGCGCAACCGGATGCCAATGGCCGCGATTTTATCTTCCGCGATGTCGCCCGACAGCGCAGGCGGTTTTTCCGGCCGCTGCACCCACACGCCGACGCGGTCAGGACGGATTAGACCTGTCACGTTGAACTCAGACAGCGCTAAGATCACCCAAGCTTCCAACTGCTTCACGAATTTTCGCACATCCCGCCCACGTGTGTTCAGATCGAGCATAACATAGACCACCCTTTGCCCGGGCCCGTGATAGGTATATTGCCCACCTCGTTGTGCAGGAAATACGTCAAATCGGTCTGGATCGGTTAGATCTTCGATCTGTGCCGAGGTGCCTGCGGTGTAAAGCGGGGGGTGTTCCAACAGCCAAAGCGCCTCGGATGCGCGCCCGGCGGCGATATCTGCCACGCGGGTTTCCATCCGCGCGAGCGCATCAGGATAGGACACAAGCCCAGGGGTTTGGATCCATTCAACCATCATTCATCCAGGCAGCAACCCGGCTTGTTTCAAGCGGGGCAAATTGCTGCGCGATACAGGCAGTGTGCGCCCATCACTTAGGGTCAATGTGGCCTTTCCGGATGCGCGTGCCACGTCCCTGACATGTTGTATTGCGACCCAATGCGAGCGATGAATTTGCAAACCTTCGATGGGGTCTGTCTCGGCAATCGCATCGCTAAGACGCATCAAAACCAGCTCGGTTCCGTTTGCAGTTGTGACTTCGACATAGTGATCCACCGAAGACATCGACACCAGCGAGCCCCGTTTTGCCAGCGGCAAGCGCACCAGAATCCGTGGGCCGTCAGAGGTATCGGTGGCTTGATTGTCTGCCTCTGAGGCGTCGGTATTGATCAAAGCTGCCGCCCCCGAAATGACGAATGAGGCGACAAACACATTCCCCGTCAAGATAAACAACCCCATCGTGCTGGGGAAAAATTGAAACACGGCAGCATTCAACACAAGGATCTCGGCAGTGATCGCGGTCGCGGTGATCACAGAGGCCAACACGACAATCCCCCAGTCGGAAAGTCTGCCCCGCAACATATCCCAAAGCGCTGCATTCAGGATCGAGCCGGTCAAATATGTCACCACAGCCAGCACGCACCAATAGACCATACGCCCCAGTAAAGGCATCACATCGATTGTCCCAAAAGGACCGGCCAAGCCCAACAACAATCCCGCCGCCAGAGTGCAAATCCACACTGGTTTCTTGGTGCGAAACGCATGCATTTCACGCTTCGCGATTTGCAAAAAGCTGTCTTTCATGGAGTTTCCATTGGTGTTCACGTCATGTGCATTGCGCGCCTAGCACGTCTTCGCTTTCAAATGTGCCAGAGCAGCCCCTTGCAGACAAGAGGTGGCGCAAATGAAAGCAAACATGAAGGAAAGCAAATGTCTTTAGATCCCTTTCTGGCGGCAAGCTGGCAGATTCAAATCCACGTGGTATTGGCGTTGATCGCGCTTATTCTGGGGCCCGTTGCTTTGTGGCGCAAGCGGCGTGATCGAATGCATAAAATGATTGGATATATCTGGGTGGTGTCGATGACGCTCGCGTCTTTGGTCTCTTTTGCTATTCCCAGCCACTTCTCGCCCATTGGGTTTGGCCCGATTCACCTGTTGTCGATCTACGGGCTCAGTGGAATATATGTTGCGATGCGTGCGATTTATCGGCGCGACATCAGGCTGCATAAAGAAGTCATGGAAAATCTGTATGTGCGCGGGGTTGCGTTGGCGGGCGCGTTCAACTTTTTGCCCGGCCGGACCACGCAGCGTGCCCTGCTGCCGGACACACCTGAACTGGGCTATGTGATTATTGCAGCGGCCCTTATCTGGGCTTTTTTGCCTATGATCATGGCGGCCCTGCCGAAGCAAAGCTATGCAAAGCGGGATGTTTAAAGGCCCTTGCGGCGGTGCGGATGGACCTCGCAGGGCGAAAAAATCCCCAAATCACCACGGACTTGCCATGGTTTTGGTCATCTTTGCGGCGAGTACAGCGGTGCTAGTTTGGAGGCTGTGATGCCAAATACCCAATTTGAAGCCAGGATTGAGCGCATTCGCGCACGCGAGGCATCTTTGCAAGGCCCCGAGCTGATGGCAGGTGTCGGAGATGTCGGGCACTGTGCGCAACCGGCCGAACAGGTGGTAAGACCAAAGCCCAAGGCTTCGTTGATCTTGGGGCTGTTAGGGGCGGTTATTGGCGCGCTGGCCTTTGAATACCTGCTTCTTAACCTGGATCTGGATGCCGTTTTGGCGATGGATTTATCCGATCTTGTTGCTCTGGCCTTGACGACACGCGGCGTGGGGCTCAGTGCGTCAATCTTGCTGATATGCCTATGCCTGTCGTTTTACAGTGTGTTACGCGGGCCAAAATCTTGGCGGATCATGAGCCTAAGTTGCAGCGCTATGGGCGGGGCGATGGGGGTCGGATTGACTGCGCTGTTTGGTTAGTTGGTTGCCCGACACAGACAACTGGCCCGAATGACAATATCCGCGCGTGCGGCGGCCTGATCCAGCAAAGCTTTGATATGGGGGCGTTCGACATGCTCACCCCGCGTCACCAAACATTCATACAGCCCTTGCAACGCCCACACATTGCGCGGGTTTTGACAGGGCCGGGGCAGGGTAGGATCAAACCCCAAATCAGCGCGATAGACTGCCTCGGCCTCGGCCATGTGCCCTGCATCCATTAACAAGGCCCCCAAGGCATGGCGGGTCGGCAGCGGCCAAGCCCAAGGTTCTTCATACAGCAACCCATCATCGCAATGCACCGCTTGGCGCAAATGATCCAAACCTTCGTCTTTTGCGCCAGATTTGAACATGACCTCGCCCCACATCATATGATGCGCCAACTCCAACACATCGCGCGCTTTGTTTTGAAACAATTGGCGCTCTTCCGGGATTGCTGCAAAAGCGATTTCAAACGCGGCGGCCTCTTTGCGGGCCTGCGCCTCATGGCCTAAATTGGCAAAAGCAATGGCGCGTGCATACAGCACCAGGGCATGGGTCACCGCATAAAGTTGGGTGTCTACGGGGATCGGTTCGTGCAAGATGTCCTGCCACATCCCAAACCGGATCAGTACATGAGACTTCGTGGCAACAAACGTTTCAAACAGATCAGGATAAACGCGCACAACCTCATCAGGTACCTCGGCGCGCAACCGGTCCGCGATTTCCAACGCAGCTGCCCGCTGGCCCAAAAACATCGCCCCATACAGCGCGAAATGCAGGTTATGAATGCGATAAAGGGCGTAGAAATTCGCACCCCCGGCATATGATTTGAAAGTCTTATCTACCTCGGCCGCCGCCAAATTGCGCGCCACAACTGTTTGATAATCGCCACATAATACATCAATATGCGTGCCCATATGCACCAAATGTCCCGCATCTGGGGCCAGCCCGGTCAAACGATCCCCGTGCCGCAGCGCAAGTTCGGGGGTGGGCGACATCTCCATCAGGTGAATATACATGTGCAACAGGCCCGGATGATGCCATGCGGCATCGCGCTTGAAGGCCGTTTCTAACACAGACTGCGCTTCAACTGCGCTGCCCTTGGGGTTGGGACAGCCTTTCCAGAAATCCCACAAGCGCCATGGCGTGCGGTTCATCAAACTTTCCGCAAAGATCGACGTGATATCCAGATCCTCGGGCCAACGGGCATGCACATCGCGCATCGCATCGGCAAAGCCGTCGGCATAGGGCTGGAAGTCTTCAACGTCAGGATCGTCGGGAATGCGGTGGGACAAAGCGTGTAGCAAGGCAATGTCTTGGGGCGTTTGGGCCACAGCCAGCCCAGACTTTATCGCCGAATTTGATCGCGTGATGCAGGGAGCCTTTTCGCGGGGGTCAAAAATCTCCCAAGGTTTGTTATAATTCGGCCCTAAAGCATAAGCGATGCCCCAATGCGCCATGGCACAGCTGGGATCGGCGGCCAAAGTCCGCTCAAGACACGCAATGGCCTCTTCGTGGTTGAATCCATACAGCCACACCATCGCGCGATCAAACCAGATCTGTGCATCCGGCTTGTCGGTTACAGGGCGCGAATAAGTCCCAAGATCAAAAGGATAATTCATACACGCCTGCCAGTTCGGACTGCTTGGATCTACTCTGCCGCGATTTTGATCACCGGCTCCATCTGGTCCAGCTGATCATCGGGCAAATGGCACTTGATCTGATGCCCGCCCTCCAACATGCGCACCGGCGGAACTTGTGTTTCGCACAACCCGCCCGTGACCTTGTCTTTCCAACGGCAGCGCGTCTGGAACGGGCAACCAGGGGGCGGGCTCATGGCCGATGGGATATCGCCTTCAAGCACGATATGTTGCTTCTCAATTGAGGTGTCCGCAATAGGGACAGCCGACAGCAATGCCTCGGTATAAGGATGATAGGGCGGCGAGAACACCTGATCCGTATCGCCCAATTCAACCACATGGCCCAAATACATGACCATCACGCGGTCACTGAGATAGCGCACAATCGACAGATCATGGCTGATGAACAAAAGCGTCGTTTTTTCGTTGCGCTGAATTTCCATCAACAAATCCGTGACCGCCGCCTGCACCGAAACATCCAACGCCGACACCGGCTCATCCGCCACAACAATGCGCGCATCCCCGGCAAACGCGCGCGCAATCCCAACGCGCTGCTTTTGACCACCTGACAATTGGCGTGGCATTCGATCCGCAAAAGCCCGCGGCAGCTTCACAAGATCCAGCAATTCCAACATACGTTTGCGCCGATCCGCATCAGAGTTGCCGACCTGAAAGATTTCTAACGCGCGCATAATTTGGCGGCCCACTGTCATCGACGGGTTCAGCGTATCGAACGGGTTCTGAAACACCATCTGCACATCCGCCACCGTTTTGGTATCGCGCGCCTCAATCGGGATGGCTTCGATGGATTGATTGTCCAACAAAATCTGCCCATCGGTGGCCGTTTCCAACCCCATCAAGACCTTGGCCAGCGTCGACTTACCACAACCGGACTCGCCAACAATCGCCAAAGTCTCAGATTCGCGGGCCTCAAAGGACAACGTCTCATTGGCCTTCACAACCTTCTTTTCGCCCCCGCTAAACAACGCACTGGCCGCAACCTCATAATACTTCTTTAGACTGTCGACTTTCAAAATAACCTTGCCAGGCTTGGTCTTTTCAGCCGTCTTGGCCACCTGCAAAGGCGCGTCCCAGTCGATCTCCTCAAACCGCAAACAGCGTGAATTGTGCCGATCATCTCCCTCAATCGCCGCCATCGCGATCGCGTCCCCGCCATTGCAACGCCCTTCTTGGAAATAGTCACAACGCGGCCCAAAATTACACCCCGGCGGGCGCTCATGGGGCAGGGGGAAATTGCCTGGAATCGCCACCAAAGGCCGTGCATTCTTGTCCGCACCCGGCAGCGGGATCGAGCGGAACAGAGCCTGCGTGTAAGGATGCTGCATCTTGTCAAACACATCCTCAATAGACCCCGTCTCAACGGCCTCACCAGAATACATCACGCAAATCCGATCACAGGTTTCCAGCACCAAACCCAGATTGTGGCTGATAAACAGCATCGAAGTGCCGTATTTCTTGCCCAGATCCTTGACCAATTCAACAACAGCCGCCTCAACAGTCACATCCAATGCGGTCGTCGGCTCATCCAAGATCAGCAAAGACGGCTCAGACATTAAAGCCATCGCAATCACGATCCGCTGCTGCTGGCCACCCGACAACTGATGGGGAAAGGAATTCAGAATCCGCGCCGGATCTGGCAGTTTTACATCCGTCACCACCTGCAAAGCCCGCGCATAGGCGTCTTTCTCATTCAAACCCTGATGGATCATCGGCACTTCCATCAATTGCTTACCGATCTTCATGGCCGGGTTCAAAGAGGCCATCGGCTCTTGATAAATCATCGCAATTTCCGACCCACGGATTGCACGCAACTCATCCATGCTCATCTTGCCCAGATCTTGACCCTTAAACTTGATCGATCCCCCAACAATCCGACCATTCACGCCCAAATCCTGCATGACCCCTAAAGCCACCGTCGACTTGCCACAGCCAGATTCTCCAACCAAACCCACCGCTTCGCCGGGCTGCACTTCTACCGAAAAATCCATGACCGCAGGAATTTCGCGCAACCGCGTGAAAAACGAGATCGACAAACTCTCAATCTCAAGGATCGGCCCTTCATAATCCTGTGCCATATCTTCGTCTCCTTGTTGAGCCCAAGCGCGTAAATCCGCGTTCACTTAGCTCTAAAAACTCCGGGGTCCGGGGCAGCGCCCCGGTCCGATCCCATCCATCAGTCCTTCAGACTTTCTTCGCGCAACCCATCAGCCAAGAGGTTCAACCCCAAAACCAAGGTCAGCAGCGCCACAGCCGGGGCTATCGCCGCATGCGGATACGCACTCAGCAAACGACGCCCCGCGTTGATCGTCGTGCCCCAATCGGGGCTCTCGGATTGCAAACCCAGTCCAAAAAAGCCCAAAGTTCCCAAAAGGATGGTTGTATAGCCAATGCGCAAACAGAAATCCACGATCAGCGGTCCCCGCGCATTGGGCAGAATTTCCCACAACATAATATACCAAGGTCCCTCGCCCCGTGTCTGGGCCGCCGCCACATAGTCGCGGGTTTTGATGTCCAGCGTCAGGCCCCGCACAATCCGAAACACAGTGGGCGCATTCACAAAGACCACCGACACAAACACCAGTAGTATCGCCGGATCGGGGTTAATTCCGTCCAGCCAAGTGGGCAGTCCTGGCAGCTGAAAATTGGGTGAATTGATCAAATATCCGTCTTCGGTATTCAGCGACAGATATCCCCATAAAAGCACACTCAAAACAACCACCAGCAAAGGTGTGCGCACGGCAGGTTGCGTCGAATAGCGCGAATTTAGCAAAATGCCGACAAAGATAACTGGGAACAGAAACAGCACCATGCCCATGATTGCAGGCACGCCGGCGATTTTGATTTCCGGCGTAACCAACAAGTAGAACAGCAAGATCACAGGGAAGGCCAAAATCAGGTTGGCGAGAAAACTCAAGACTACATCCAAACGCCCGCCATAATAGCCAGCGGGCAATCCCAGAATGATCCCTGCCAAAAATGCAAACAACGTCGCCAGCGGCGCGATCTGGATGACCAGCCATGCCCCCGCGATGATGCGGCTGAAGATGTCGCGCGCCAAGTTGTCACCGCCCAACAGATACCAGGCATACTCCCCGTCCTCAGCCCCGCGCATTGGCGTTCCAGGCACTTTGTTTTTCATGCCCGATACTTGCGACAGCGGGTCATGGGTGATCAACAAATCTGCCGCCCCTAAGATCCCGACAAATACCCAGAACATCACCAGTGCAAAACCGACCATGCCAACAGTGCTGTCAAACAATTTGCCATAAAGCCCCAGGCGGCGCTTGAACTTGATTGACAGAGCAAACAGCACCACCAAGCAAATCCAGACGGGGATCAATTGACGGCTCATGCCCCCAACGATGCCAGCGCCCCCTGCGCCCAAGACGGCCCCAAGGATTACATAGATTAAAAGTGCTAAGATGGTCAGCGCCACAAGCCCCATCGTCACCTTTGAGGATAGTCCATAGGGCCCGCGTGCAGCTGCAATAGATCCGTCGGCGTTCACTTCGATGCGCCCGGATGGGGCAAGGATGCTAAGGACGATTTGCACCACTGCGGCGACGAACAAAAGCCCCGCCAAACCCAGAAAAATGGGGTCTAAAACACTGCCCAACGGGCCGGTCCATGTCAGTTGTTCCATGTGCTCAGCCCTGCCTTAAGAAATTCGAATACGTGGGTTCAGAAAGACATAGCCGATATCGGAAATCAGCTGCGTGACCAGAACCACAAACACGGACACCACGGACACGCCTAACAACAGCTCAATGTCATTATTGGCTGCCGCTTGTACCAATAGCCAGCCGAAGCCTTTGTAATTAAACAGCGTTTCCACAATCACCACGCCGTTGAGAAGCCATGGGAATTGCAGCATGATCACTGTGAAGGGCGCGATCAAAGCGTTGCGCAGCGCGTGCTTCAGAACGATATTGCCGAAATTCACGCCCTTAAGGCGCGCAGTGCGGATATATTGTGCGGTCATCACTTCGGTCATCGACGCCCGTGTCATACGCGCAATATAGCCCATTCCATACAGCGCGATGGTGATCACTGGCAGCGTAAAGTTGCGAAAGGTCGGCTCGTCCATCGCTTTGGCCGCAGATCCCGTGAACCATTTCAAGCCCACAGCCGAAGAGGCAAAGACAGCAATAAAAATCACACCCGAGACATATTCCGGCGTCGCAGTTGTCGCGATTGAAAAGGTCGACAAAGATCGATCCAGGCCCGATCCTTCGCGCATGCCCGCCAGCACACCGACAATCAAGGCCATGGGCACCATCACCAACATGACCCACATCATCAAATACCCGGTCAGCGCTAAGTGCTTTCCCACCTTAGAAATGACGTCGTCTTTGAAAACCAGGCTAAAGCCCCAATTGCCTTGCAATACACCGCAAAAGGTTGCGCGCTGGTCTTCGGGCAGATCGCCATCGCGGCATTGACGCAACACGCGACCATCCTCTTTGACGGTCTCCCAAGCGGGGGCAACGCCAAGCCAGCGGCCAAATTTCACAAACGTGTTGTCCGTGTAGCCCCGATCCGTCAGCCAAGAATAGACAGCTTCGTCGCTCATACGGAAATTGCCTTGCGTCTTGGCTAGTTTTTCCAGATTCGGATAAAGGTTCGTCATGAAGAACACGATGAAGGTCAGGCAAAGTGCCGTGAACAGCATCAGCCCCAGTCTGCGCAGAATAAATAGTCCCATGTCAGCCCCTGTTGGTCAGGCAGGCTGCACTTTCAAGCGCAGCGGATTTGTTATTTGATCAGGAAGTGCGCGGTTGTGCGATGAACTTTTGCGATCATGCGCGCCGGTCGCACCTTCCCGTATGTCTCCCGGATGCGCAAATTTCTTTTGCGCTTATTGAAGTTCATTGAGGCAGGAGAATCCGGCGCGGTCAACAAAAGGTTAACATCTTTGATGTCTTTTTTTGCGACATGGCCGGTATTTAATTGCGACGTCTTCCTGGAAACAGTCATGCAAGCGGGGTGGCGTTGGGCTTCGTTAACCAGATGCCGCAGAAATCCAGCGCCAGTCCGCGCATCTCTTTGCAAACCAAGTGCGTTGGCGTTTGGCGTATTGTCGCGTGGCGATGGTGGCTTTGTCTTTGGCCTCTTGTCGGGTGATTTCTCCGCGCAGATAGGCCGTAATTTCGGGAACGCCAATCGCACGAAACGCCGGGCGGGTGTCGTCATAATGTGGCAACATGTTACGCACTTCATCTTCGGCGCCCTGATCCATCATCTGATCAAAGCGCGCTTCGATCCGGGGGGTCAGCCAGGATTTAGGCGCATCAAATACAAAAGCATGCGTTTGGGGCAAGGCGAGGATCGGCTGCGTTGGCGCGTCCTGCCATTCTATCAAGGATTTGCCCGTGCTGAGGAGCACTTCATAGGCACGCTGCACCCGGGCGCGGTTTTTCGTATCAAGTCGCGCGCGCGTTGGGGTGTCCAAGTGATTTAGAAGTTGCTTTAAGGGCAGGGTGTCGGCCTGCGTCCGGATTGCATCAGGGGTCGGCGGGATCGGGTTGAGGCCTTCGATCAGCGACATGAAATAAAGCCCTGTGCCGCCAACGATGATTGGTCGCGGCCCGTTTGTCAGCAAAGGCGTGACCTCGCGCGCCCAGTGCCCCGCAGAGTACGGCACGTCATAGGGTACATGCCCGTAAAGCGCATGCGGTGCGCAGGCAAGATCTTTTGCATCTGGGCGCGCTGTTACGATCTGCCAGCAGTCAAAAATCTGGCTGGCATCGGCATTAATGATCACGCCCCCTTGGGTTTGCGCGATTTCTAATGCCAACGCGGATTTGCCCGAAGCTGTGGGCCCGGCGATCAAGACGGGGGTGTTTGGTGAAATTTCGCTGATGATCTGTCGAAACATGTCCGTCCCGCATTGCAGTGAAGCGCGTTTTAAGGCAACTAGCGCCAAAGACCAGTAAAGGATGACACGCATGAGCGAAACAAGCGCAACATTCAACCGGGTCATGCTTAAGATATCCGGCGAAGCCCTGATGGGCGATCAGGGATTTGGTCTTCACCCCCCAACAGTGCAACGCATCGCCAAAGAGGTGAAATCGGTTCACGATCTTGGGGTTGAGGTTTGCATGGTCATCGGCGGGGGCAACGTGTTTCGCGGCCTGTCCGGTGCGGCACAAGGCATGGAACGCACAACGGCGGATTACATGGGCATGTTGGCCACTGTGATGAACGCGTTGGGGATGCAATCCGCTTTGGAAGGCGAGGGCGTCTATACCCGCGTGATCTCGGCCATTCCCATGGATCAAGTCTGCGAGCCCTATATTCGCCGCCGGGCTGTGCGCCACTTGGAAAAGAAACGCGTATGTATCTTTGCAGCTGGAACAGGCAATCCCTATTTCACCACAGACACCGCGGCCGCGCTGCGCGCCAATGAAATGGCCTGCGAGGCGATCTTTATGGGCAAGAACGGTGTGGATGGTGTCTATGATAAAGACCCAGCCAAACACGCCGATGCGGTGCGCTATGACAGTGTTAGCTATGATGATGTGTTGGCCAAACGTTTGGGCGTGATGGACGCGTCGGCGATTGCCCTGGCGCGGGACAACAATTTGCCGATCATTGTGTTTGGGCTGGACGAGCCGGGGGGCTTCAAAGGCATTCTAGCCGGCAAAGGCACGTATACCCGCGTGCAAGGTTAAACCAAAAGGTCGAATGCAGACCGCGGCTTGGCGAATGACGTGACGCTGGTCATGGGCTTGCCGTTGGGTTAAGACGTCTTAAGAGTAGCTTAGACAAAGACGGAAAAGGGCACACAGATGTCAGACGATTTCATGCTGGACACCGACGATTTGGAACGTCGCATGGACGGGGCGATTGCCAATCTCAAGACGGAATTTGCTTCGCTTCGCACGGGGCGCGCGTCTGCCTCGATGTTGGAACCGATCACGGTCGAAGCCTATGGCCAGCAAACGCCGATCAACCAAGTGGGCACTGTAAACGTACCTGAACCACGCATGGTGACGATCAATGTGTGGGACAAATCCATGGTCAACGCTGTGGAAAAATCCATTCGGGAAAGTGGCTTAGGGATCAATCCTCAACTCAATGGCACGATCATCATGCTGCCAATTCCTGAGCTGAACGAAGAACGCCGCCGCGAATTGGGCAAGGTCGCGGGTCAGTATGCTGAAAGTGCGCGGGTGTCGATGCGCAACATCCGCCGCGATGGCATGGATCAGATTAAGAAAGCCAAATCTGATGGCCTGTCTGAAGATGATCAAAAAATATGGGAAGGTGAGGTGCAGGAAATTACCGATAGATTCATTAAATTGGTGGATGCTGCGCTGGAAACAAAACAAGAAGAAATCATGCAGGTTTAACCTGCTGTTTGGCCCTGCCTTGTGACGCCCTGACTGTTGGGGCAGATGCAGACATGGTTCGATGTGCCCAAGGAGACGACCCATTTTGTTAGAAAATAGCATGAACGGCCCCAATCATGTTGCAATCATCATGGATGGGAACGGCCGATGGGCGACACAGCGCGGACGTCCGCGTTTGTTTGGGCACCATGCCGGGGCACGCCGGGTTCGCCAAATTGTTGAAGCTTGCCCAGATCTTGGGGTCGATTATCTGACAATTTTTGCGTTTTCGACGGAAAATTGGAAGCGGACTCAGGCCGAAGTGGCTGGTTTGATGAGCTTATTCCGCCGGTACATCGTGCGCGAAACGCGACCTTTGATCAAAAATGGGGTGCGTGTGCGGTTTATTGGGGACCGGCTGAAACTTGATGCAAGTCTTGTGGCGATGATGGATGAGTTGGAAGACCTGACCAAGGGCAATGGCCGCGTGCATCTGACAGTTGCACTGAATTATGGCGGACGGGATGAGGTGACGCGCGCGTCTCAACGTTTGGCGCGTGAAGTTGCTGCAGGCCGCCTAGACCCGGATGCAATTGATGAAGAAACATTGCCGCGTTTTTTAGATACGCATTTCTTGCCCGACCCAGATTTGGTGATCCGCACCAGTGGCGAGGCGCGGATTTCGAACTTCTTGCTGTGGCAATCGGCTTATGCAGAGTATGAGTTCATTGACACGCTATGGCCCGATTTTGAGGCCGAAGAATTCGCGCGTCTCTGCCATGCGTACGGAACCCGTGATCGCCGGTTCGGAGGCTTGCGCGCATGACGCAGCCGGTCGCGGGACGCTGGGCGGATTTGATGCCAAGGGTCCTGTCGGCCATTGCAATGTGCGCGATTGGTGGTTTTGAGCTGTGGCTTGGCGGCCGTTACTTTCATGCTTTCGTTGGATTTATCGTCGGGCTTATGGTCTGGGAACTGGTGATCATGTTGGCGCCCGATCGTCGACGCACGGCGATTTGCGCCGGGACCGTATCCGGTATTCTTATGGCCGCCGTGTTTGAATTTTCCACTGGCGCGTTACTGCCGATTGCGCTGGGGCTTTGCGTGGTCTTGGCGCTGGCTATTGGGCTTAGCGTCGGCGAACGACGCCGTCTTGGCATTGCGTATTCTTTGGTGATCCTTTTGGGGGGGCTGACATTGATGTTGACCCGCGATCAACTGGGGTTTGGTTGGATTATGTGGCTGGTGGCCGTCGTCATTGCTTCGGACGTGGCGGGGTATTTTGCAGGAAAGATGCTGGGTGGCCCCAAATTTTGGCCAGCGATCAGTCCAAAGAAAACCTGGTCTGGTACTGTTGCAGGTTGGGTTGGTGCGGCCTTTGTTGGGCTTGTGTTTGGACTGGGATCGGGCATGCAAATGGTGCTGATAGGTTTGTCGCTTGGCTTGGCTTTTGCCGCGCAAATGGGTGATATTTCTGAAAGCGCCATAAAACGTCGATGCGGTGTCAAGGACAGCTCGAACTTAATACCCGGCCACGGCGGTGTTTTGGACAGATTCGATGGTTTAATCGGGGCTTCGGTCGCGTTTTTGGCCTTTGCTGCTCTTACCGGTCTACCAGTGGGGCTGCTGTGACGCGGCGGCGGGTCAGCATTTTTGGGGCGACGGGGTCGATTGGACAAAACACAATTGATTTGATCAAACGCGAACCGCAAGAATATGACGTTGTGGCACTCACAGGCGCGGGAAATATCAAACAACTTGCTAAAGATGCCAAGGCCTTACAGGCTGACATTGCCGTCACAGCGCAAGATCACAAACTCGCCGACCTGCGTTCCGCGCTTGAAGGTACTGGGATTGAAGCCGCCGCAGGGTCACAAGCCTTGATCGAAGCTGCAAGCCGCCCCGCGGATTGGGTTATGTCGGCCATTGTCGGGGCTGCAGGTCTTGCGCCTGGCCTGCGCGCGTTAGAGCAAGGTGCGACCCTAGCTTTGGCGAATAAGGAATCGCTTGTCTGCGCGGGGGCTTTGCTTTTGGACACGGCCCGCAGACATAATGCGCGAATTTTACCTGTGGATAGTGAACATTCGGCTGTTTTCCAGGCGTTGATTGGCGAGGATATAGGGTCGGTTGAGCGTGTCATAATCACCGCGTCCGGCGGGGCATTTCGTGATTGGCCCTTGGAAAAACTGGCCAGCGCAACACCCGAACAGGCCGCGTCGCATCCGAATTGGGATATGGGACAACGGATTACTATCGACTCTGCCTCTATGTTTAATAAAGCGTTGGAACTTATTGAAACGCGTGAATATTTCGACGTTGATCCTGACAAGATTGAGGTCATTGTTCATCCTGAATCAATGATCCATGCGCTGGTTGGGTTCTGCGATGGTGCTTTGATGGCGCATGTCGGGCCGCCCGATATGCGCCATGCAATTGGATTTGCGTTGCACCATCCTATCCGGCGAGATTTGCCGGTCGAGCGCCTTGATCTGGCCCGTCTGGGCAGCTTCACATTTCGCGCACCAGATGAAAACAGATGGCCTGCATTGCGTCTTGCCCGCGCTGTTATGCGCGAACGCGGTCTATCGGGGGCTGTGTTCAATGCCGCCAAAGAAATTGCACTGGACGGATTTATTGGTCGTCGAATTAAGTTTACGCAAATGTCTGATATTGTAGAACAGGTTCTGAACGATGGCGCGGCGTTGGACGGATTGATGACGGCAGAAATGACCCTTGATAATGTGGCGCAGGCGGACCATTTGGCACGTAAGGCAGCACAAACCGCTGTTGATGCGGCCAATTGACATAACAATCAGGTAGACTTGCTTTGGATATACTCTCGTTTATGCCGCAATTTGGTGGCCTGATTTGGACGCTTGTCTTCTTTATTCTGGCGCTTAGCGTCATTGTCGCGATCCACGAATATGGGCATTACATCGTGGGGCGTTGGTCTGGGATCCATGCGGACGTGTTTTCCGTTGGCTTTGGTCCGATACTATGGTCGCGGCACGACAAACACGGCACACGATGGCAAATTGCGGCCCTTCCGTTTGGTGGCTTTGTGAAGTTTGCGGGCGATGCCAATGCAGCGTCTGGAAAAGACACAGATGCGATGGCCGAAGCCGCAGCGGACCCTGTCGCTTTAAGGCGAACTATGCACGGTGCGCCGCTTTGGGCCCGTTCGGCCACTGTCGCGGCGGGTCCGGTTTTCAACTTTGTTCTGTCTATTTTGGTCTTTGCGTTCGTGGCTATGAATACCGGCCAGACCAAGCAACCGCTGACTGTCGGAACTTTGCAGCCCTTGCCGACAGACATTCGCGGCCTGCAGCCTGGCGACGTTTTGCTGGCGATTAACAATGTGCGCATTCCACCGGCAGACAGTCCCGACTACGTGTCTTTTATCGAAAACCTTCCAATTGAGCCGACCCTAACTTACACTGTCGAACGCGATGGGGCGGATATTACCGTTGAAGACGCTTATTTTTTCGCCCCGATCGTGTCGTCCGTACAGCCGCAAAGTGCTGCAATCAGCGCCGGTTTAGAAGCGGGCGATGTGATCACAGCCATCGACGGCACGCCGATCGTTGCATTTTCTGAATTGAAAACCGTTGTCGAAGGATCCGAAGGGCGCAGTCTGGATTTAACTGTCTGGCGCGCGGGGGCAGAGCTACAAAAAGAGCTGACGCCGAAACGTGTCGACAGTCCCAGCCCCGATGGTGGATTTGAAACCTTTTGGAGGATCGGCATTTTTTCGGGGCAAAGCTTTGAACCTGCAACCGAAACCTTGGGTATGGGTCCAGCTTTGGCACATGGCTTCAATCGTGTGATCGAGATTATTCGCGGATCAATCTCTGGTCTTTGGCACATGATCATTGGGGATATTGGCACGTGTAACCTATCTGGGCCTGTTGGAATCGCACAAGTTTCTGGGCAAATGGCCAGCCAAGGGGCGCTTAGTTTTGTCGTGTTTATTGCCGTTTTATCCACCGCAGTTGGGCTACTGAACTTGTTTCCGATACCGGCATTAGATGGCGGTCATCTCGTGTTTTATGCCTATGAAGCTGTCACTGGACGTCCGCCCAGCGATGGCGCATTGCGGATCTTGATGGCTGTTGGCCTGTCGATGGTTTTGTCGCTCATGATGTTCGCATTGTATAATGATTTTCGCTGCCCCTAGATTTGCCGTACGCTTAGGCATCTTTCATCACAGTGTTGCCATGCTTGGGCAACACTCCGGCCGCAATGCGTGTTTATGTGTTCGGGTGAAACTTTTTGGGAGGTCACATGCACACGATAAGCGCAGGTTTTTCCGGTTTTACTCTGGTCATGATGCTGAACTGGGACCGAATCCTTTACGTAGGCACAGTGATAAGTGCCTTGCTTCTGGGCGGCTGGGTCGGAACGTTCTTGTCATAGGCAATTGAGGCTGGAAAAGTCCCCAGATGCAAGTGCGTCACGTTCCCAATCCAGTCTATTTGTCAATCACCCCAGCCAAAAAGAGAGCCTGAGGCCGAAGTGCCACGAAATCGCCTTTAATTTGTCTGTTCTGTCGTTGTTTTTTGACATCGCGCGTCGTTGCGGTTAGTCAAAAGTTAACAATAAAAACAGGCTAGGACGGGTCATGGCGGTGACAAAAAAAACGGCGGCGCGGGCAGCGCACGCTTCCTACTCTAATAAGTGGACAGGCAAAGCGCTTGCGATGTGCATGTCGACGGCATTGGTCTTCTCGGCGTCGCCGGTTTGGCCGCAAACCTTCCAGTTCAACCAAGTTGTCATCGAAGGTAACCAACGTATTGGTGATGCTGCGATTTTACGCACAGCTGGAATCGCGCGCGGTCAACAAGTGTCTGCGGGACAGGTCAACGCAGCGCTTCAACGGCTTCAAGGTAGCGGATTGTTTGAGGCCGTGGAAATTGTGCCCCAAGGCGGTACTTTGCGGATCAATGTGGTCGAATTCCCAACCGTCAGTCGCATCAATTTCGAGGGGAATCGCCGAATTAAGGACGAGGAGCTTTCAGCTTTAGTCCAATCTCAGGAACGACGCGTTTATAATCCCGCTCAAGCGGAACGCGACGCAGCTGCGATCGCCGAGGCCTATTCAAACGATGGCCGCTTGGCTGCGCGGGTCACACCGCGCGTTATTCGCCGCAATGATAGCCGAGTAGATCTGGTATTTGAAATCTTCGAAGGGGATGTGGTCGAAATCGAACGCCTCAGCTTCGTGGGCAATCGCATCTTTACGGACCGTCGTCTGCGCCGCGTTTTGGATACCAAACAAGCGGGACTATTTCGCGCGTTCGTGCGGCGTGACACCTTGGTTGAAGATCGGATTGAATTCGACAAACAAGTTCTGCGCGATTTTTACTTAAGCCGTGGGTATATTGATTTCCGCACCAATTCGATGAATGCGGAACTGACCCGCCAGCGCGATGGCTATTTCTTGGTGTTCAACGTGCAAGAAGGTCAACAGTTCAAGTTTGGCGAAATTACTGTCAGATCTGAAATGGCTGAGGCAGACGAAGACGCGTTTCTCGAGGTCATTAAATCTCGGACTGGCGCGGTGTATTCGCCAGTTTTGGTTGAGAACGATATTTCGCGCATGGAACGTACCGCAATCAAAGCCGGCTTGGATTTTTTGCGGGTGGAACCACGCGTGACGCGCAATGACCGCACGCTGACTTTGGATGTGGAATATGTGCTCACTCGGGGCCCACGTGTGTTCGTTGAACGTATCGACATTGAGGGCAATACAACGACTTTGGACCGTGTTGTGCGTCGCCAGTTCAGAATTGTCGAAGGCGATCCTTTCAATCCGCGCGAAATTCGCGAGAGTGCTGAACGCATTCGCGCATTGTCTTATTTCTCAAACGCGGAAGTAGATGCGCGCGAAGGGTCAGCCCCGGATCAAGTGATCGTTGATGTCGACCTCGAAGAGGCTCCGACCGGATCGTTCACAATTGGTGGGACATTTTCGAACAATAGCGGGTTTGGCCTGGCCTTGCAGTTTCAAGAAAATAACTTTCTGGGCCGCGGGCAGCGTCTGGGAATTAACGTCTCGACGGCGGAAGAAGCGCAAAACACAGGTATCACTTTTGTTGAACCGGCGCTTTTCGGGCGGGATCTGGAATTCGGGCTGCGCCTGAACCAAGCAGACAACACCTCTTCATTCACGACATATGATTTTGAGCGGTTGGTGTTTTCGCCGTCTTTGACGTTTCCGGTCAGCGAAAATGGCCGCTTTGGCCTGCGTTATACGGCAGAACAGATCGATATTCAGGCGCGCGACACAAACAACAGTGGCGTCGTCATCAATCGTGATATTGCGGCGGGTGACCGCTTGAACAGCTCAATTGGCTATCGCTATACGTATGACACGCGGCGTACCGGATTGAACCCAAATGCGGGTGTTTTGTTCGAATTTAGCCAAGATTTTGGCGGGATCGGCGGCGACAACAAATACATTAAATCGCAGGCCAAGCTGGTTGGTGTGACGCGTGTTGCCAACGAGGAAGTCACTTTGCGCGCCTCTTTAGAGGCCGGAGCGTTGAATTGGTCCAGCGGGCAAAACCGTGTGACGGATCGTTTTTTGCTTAACAACAGCACATTCCGTGGATTTGAGCCCGGTGGAATTGGTCCGCGCGATCAAAGCGGTGCCGAAAGCGATGGGCTGGGCGGTAACTTCTTTGTCGCCGCGCGCTTTGATGCAGAGTTTCCGATCGGATTGCCCGAGGAATACGGGATAAGGGGCGGCGCATTTTATGACATTGGCAACCTTTGGGATCTCAGTGATGTGGATCTGACGGGCGGCGATATCGTGGGCGAGGGGGGATCCCTGCGCCATGTGATTGGGGTGTCGATCCTTTGGGACACACCCATTGGCCCGCTGCGGTTCAACTTCTCGGAAGCGTTGAAGAAAGAGGCGTTTGACCGAGAACAAACCTTTGATCTGACAATTTCCACACAGTTCTAGGGGGCAAGGTGTGCGCACCTTTGCCTCTGTTTGGCTCATCTGTCTGACACTCTGCGCGGCGGTTCCGTCTGTTGCGCAGACGCAAGGCGGTGCGTCGATCCAAAGCCCGGTCTTGGTGGTCGAGTCAGATCGACTGTATTTGGACAGTGCATTCGGGCGTCGAATTTCGGCTGAAATAAAGGCTGAGAATGATGCGCTTGAAAGTGAAAACCGTCAGATTGAAGCTGAACTTGAGGCCGAGGAACAAGATCTAACAGAACGTCGTAAATCGCTGGATCCGGAGACGTTTCGCGATTTGGCTGACGCGTTTGATACAAAAGTGCGCACGGTCCGTCGGACACAAGACGCCAAAGCCCGCGCAATAGCGCGCAAGCTGGATCAGTCTCGGGGATTGTTTTTGCAATCCGCCGCCCCCGTTTTGGATGTCATGATGCGCGAAGCTGGTGCAGCGGTAATCTTTGAGCGGCGCTCGGTGTTCTTGGTACGCAACGCTGTGGACATAACCCGGGATGCGGTCGCGCGTATTGATCTGGAAATTGGTGATGGCCGTGATCTGGCGACTGGACGGCGCAACCCATAGCAAGACTTGCTCCGGCCAACACCACTTGCTAGCACTGAGATAGCTAGGGTTTTACAACAAGTAGAGTTTTCATGACTGACACGCCAAACAGCGCCGACATTCAATTGATCCAACGTATTTTACCGCACCGCTACCCTTTTTTGTTGGTCGATAAAGTGGTTGATATGGATGGCACGGCCTCGGCCAAAGGCATAAAGAATGTCACAATGAACGAGCCCCATTTCCAAGGACATTTTCCGGGTTTGCCGATTATGCCAGGGGTTACGATAGTTGAAGCGATGGCACAGACGGCAGCTGTGATGGTTGGGGTTGCGCTGGATATGGCTGACAAGGACATGAAAGTTTATTTCATGGCCATCGACAAATGCAAATTTCGCCGCAAAGTCGGGCCAGGGGATGTATTGGAAATGCATTTGACGACTTTGCGTGGTAAACCCGGTGCAAAGGTGTGGAAGTTTGGCGGCAAGGCGACCGTCGACGGAGACATGGCCGCTGAGGCAGAATTTACCGCAATGATGGACGTTCCGCAGGAGTAGCCGAATATGGCCGTGCACCCTTTAGCCTGTGTTGACGACGGCGCGCAGATCGATCCGACTGCAAAGATCGGGCCGTTTTGTGTGGTCGGGCCAGAGGTTGTGATTGGTCCAAACGTTGATCTGAAATCCCATGTTGTGGTGCAGGGGCGTACGCGAATCGGCGCGGATACTGTGGTGTTTCCTTTCGCGGTCATCGGAGAAATTCCGCAGGACTTGAAATTCAATGGCGAAGAAAGTCAGCTCATTATCGGCGCGCGCAATCGGATCCGGGAACATGTCACGATGAATACCGGGACTGTCGGCGGGGGCGGTGTAACCAAAATTGGCGATGATGGGTTGTTTATGGCAGGCTGTCACATCGCGCATGATGCACAAATCGGTGATCGCGTCATTGTCGTGAATTCGGCGGCCATTGCTGGGCATTGTGTGCTGGAAGATGATGTTATCATTGGCGGCCTGGCCGGTGTGCATCAGTTTGTGCGCGTTGGCCAAGGCGCGATTATTGGGGCCGTCACGATGGTGACCAATGACGTTATTCCTTATGGTTTGGTGCAAGCGCCGCGTGGTGAATTGGACGGTTTGAACCTGGTTGGGCTAAAACGGCGCGGTGTGGCGCGCTCTGATATCACCGCATTGCGCGCCGCGTTTCAGATGATGGCGCAAGGTGAGGGCACGTTTCACGCGCGCGTGGCCCGTCTGGGGCAGGAGTCCGACAGCGCTTATGTGGCTCAGATCGTTAAATTTGTCACGGCACATAGTGACCGTTCGTTCTTGACGCCAGGATGACGTTAGCGCTGATTTGCGGCACTGGCGCATTGCCGCGCGCCGTTGCAGCTGCACAAGATGCGATGCCGATGATCTGCGTGCTTGACGGGTTCCCGCCTCTTGAACTTCGTGCGGATCTGACATTCCGTCTGGAAACGCTGGGGAGTTTGCTCAGAACGCTCAAAGTGCGCGGCGTCACTGAGCTTTGTTTATGTGGTGGGATCACGCGTCCGGTGATTGATCCAAACAAAATTGACGCCGCCACGCAGCCCTTTGTTCCCGCGCTGCGCGGCGCTTTGAGCGCTGGCGATGACGGTGCGTTGCGTGTGGTTATGGAAATCTTTGAGTCTGCGGGCTTCACGATGCGCAGTGCCACGGACTTAGCCCCCGATATTTTGCCCGCACCGGGTGTTCTGAGCCTTGCCCAACCCGGCGCCGGTGCACGAAGTGATGTGCAAAACGCGTTGATGGTTTTGGCTGAAATGGGTGCGCAAGACTTGGGGCAAGCCTGCGTTGTGCGCCATGCCGAAACTGTGGCCCGTGAAGATATACGGGGAACAGACGCGATGTTGGCCGATGTTGGTCTAGGACATCTGCAAACGCCCGACGCTGGATTGATAGGAGGTTCGCTCGACGCTCTTGGGCAAGTTCTGGGTGATGCGGCAGATTGGTTGTCCAACGCTTCGGCCACCGCGTATAACGGTATCCTATTTAAAGCGCCCAAACCCGGACAAGATCGTCGCGCCGACGTGCCGACGATTGGGCCGGAAACTGCGCTTGGGGCTGTTCGGGCGGGGCTTTCTGGCATTGTCATCGAGGCTGGTGGCGTGATCGTCTTGGATCTTCAGCGGACTCTGGCGATATTGGATGAGGCGGGCATGTTTTTGTGGGTGCGCGCGCGGTGAAGGTCTTTGTTATCGCGGGTGAGCCGTCCGGCGATGCTTTGGGTCAGGCCCTGATGAAGGGGCTAAAACATCTCGTTCCAGATATCGCCTTTGAGGGTGTCGGTGGGCCTTTGATGCAAAGCCAGGGTCTGTCGTCGCTTTTTGACATGTCCGAACTCAGTTTGATGGGTTTGGTCGAAATACTACCAAAATACAGGCACTTAAAGCGGCGTATTCGCGAAACAGCGCAGTCTGTCTTAGACGCGGAACCCGATGTGCTTATCACCATCGACAGCCCTGATTTTTGCTTGCGCGTGGCCAAACAGGTTAAGGCACGTTCCACCATTCGGTGTGTCCACTATGTTGCCCCGACGGTCTGGGCTTGGCGGCCAGGGCGCGCAGACAAAATGGCGAAAGTTATTGACCACGTGCTTGCACTATTTCCGTTTGAGCCTGCCTACATGCACGCGGCCGGGATGCAGTGTGATTTTGTCGGCCATCCGATTGCGGTATCCCCGCAAGCAAGTGCAGAAGCCGCAGCCGCGTTTCGGCGACAGCATGGATTGGATGATGGGCCGCTTATTCTGGCTTTGCCGGGGTCTCGTCGGGGCGAAGTCACACGGCTGTCTGACATATTTGCAAAGTCATTGGGACAAGTTTGCAAAGTTCATCCAAGCGCACGGGTGGTTGTTCCTGCTGCGGCGAGTGTGGCTGAGCTGGTATTGGAGAAAGCCAAGACATGGCCGGGTGCGCCGCTGGTGTTGGATGGGCGTCTCAATTCAGCGACGGATGACAAACGTGCTGCATTTCGGGCTGCAGATGTGGCTTTGGCTGCGTCTGGCACCGTGTCTTTGGAATTGGCCGCAGCGCAGACACCGATGGTGATTGCCTATGACATGGCGTGGCTCTCACGGATCATTATTTCGCGGATGTTGCGGGTTGATACGGTCACCTTGGTCAACTTGGTGTCTGAAACCCGAGTCGTCCCTGAATTTATTGGGAAAAATTGCCAACCTGATCTGATTGGCGATGGTGTGACCGGTGTCTTAAGCGATCCCAAGTCGCAACGTGACGCTATGCGCAAGACAATGACGCTGTTGGGGGCCGGTGGCGAAGCCCCGGGTCTAAGGGCTGCTCGGGCTGTTTTGAAAGGTGTGCCGGGCGCGTCATCATAGGTGTGTGCCGTGCGCTGTCTTCCTGCCGTCGATTTTGGTCTTCAGGTCCGCATCATAAGCTTATCATGTTTATGAAAGTGGTAGCTGTTGGCAAATTTGGGAGGGGCATCAAACTGTAGATCTGCAAATTTTGCAAAGAGCGCAGGAAGAGCAATTTGCAGCTCGGCGCGTGCCAACGGAGCGCCCACACAAAAATGCAACCCACCCCCAAAACTCGTTTGGGGATTTCGCGCGCGCGACGGAAGAAATTGATCTGCATTCGGAAACACATCAGGGTCGCGGTTTGCTGACCCCAAAACCAAAGCGATCTCCTGGCCGCGCTTCAAGATGTTGCCGCCAGGTAAGTTTATATCCTCATATGAAAAACGCGTAAAAACATGCAGTGGGGCTTCAAAACGTAACAGTTCTTCACATAACAGATCTGCTCCAAGTGGGCTTGGCCTATGGCCATGCTCGATCAACACACGCACAGCATTTCCGATGGAGTGAACTGTCGCCTCATGACCCGCATTCAGAAGGAGAATACAGGTCGCGATCATCTCGTCTGTGCTTAATCTATCACCGTCCTCTTCGGCGGCAATAAGATGAGTGATCAGATCATCAGCGGGGGTTGTGCGACGCTCTTGAATGTAGCCGCGCATGAAGTCTGTAAACGCGCCAGCGGCTTGGCCTGCGGCGTGCTCGACCTGGGATGTGACACCGGTTTGGTACATTGCTACCATATCGCGGGACCACGCCAAAAGCTCAGGCGCCATGCTTTCAGGGACCCCCAAAAGCCGCGCAATGATGCGCACGGGAAGTGGCTGGCAGTAGTTTGGGATTAAATCGAAAGCCGTATCTAAGGGCAGTGCGTTCAGCAATTCTTCTGTAATTTCAATGATATCAGGTTTTAAACTGGCAACACGGCGCGAGGTAAAAGCGCGCAGTACCAATCCGCGCAATCGCGTGTGACGCGGGGGTTCTAATTCCAAAAGCGAATTGTCTTCAAGCGCGCGAAACGGCTCCAAATGGGGGGGGCGCGGACGGGCCTTTAATGGCGTACGCCCCAACCGGCGATCTTTCAAAAGTGCCATCACAGTTGCGTGGTCAAAGGCAGCCGCCATGCCCATGTCATGCCAAAAAACCACCGGGCCAGCCGCCCGTGCATGTGCGTAAAATGGATAGGGATTTTCAACGAATTCGCCTTCAACAAGGCTTTGAAAGACAGTCTGCATGCGTCCTTCTGGATCAAACAATGCGAATTTGGCAAGGATTTCTCTGTTAAAGTCGTGAAATTCAGGAGATTCATGCTTGAAGCACAGACCAAGACGCTGTTTTCTGTGCTCAAGACTGCGTATGCGGTCCTGGTGCACATGCCGCACCAAGAAAGCAAAAAGGGAGAAATTAGCATGAACCTATTGAAGAAAGCCGCCGTCGCGGCAATGGCGTTAAGTGTCAGCGCAAGTGCCGTTGCTGCTGCCTGTGATGATGGCGAAATTGTGATCAAATTCAGCCACGTCACCAATACAGACAAGCATCCAAAAGGCATTGCCGCAAGCCTGTTAGAGCAGCGTGTAAATGACGAAATGAACGGCAAAGCCTGTGTCGAAGTCTTCCCGAATTCGACTCTATACAATGACAACCAAGTGCTTGAAGCCATGTTACAGGGCGATGTCCAGCTGGCCGCGCCGTCCTTGTCGAAATTCGAACAGTTCACCAAACAGTTCCGTATCTTCGATTTGCCGTTCATGTTTGAAAACATCGAAGCTGTTGATGCGTTCCAGAATTCGGAAACGGGTCAAGCGATGAAGGAATCTATGACCAAACGCGGACTGCTGGGCTTAGGCTTTTGGCACAACGGAATGAAACAAATGTCGGCCAACGTTCCACTGAATGCGCCGACAGATGCCAATGGTCTGAAATTCCGGGTTCAGAACTCGGACGTTTTGAAAGCACAGATGGCTGCTTTGGGTGGATCGCCCCAGCCGATGGCGTTTTCTGAAGTCTACGGCGCGCTGCAAACTGGTGTTGTAGATGGCCAAGAGAACACCTGGTCCAACATCTACGGCAAAAAGTTCTTTGAGGTCCAAGACGGCATCACAGAAACCAATCACGGCATCATCGACTATCTTTTGGTGACGAATGTGGATTGGTGGGACGGTCTGGATGCCGATGTGCGCGACCAGCTTACAACCATCATCGATGAAGTCACTGTAACGCGCAATTCTGAAGCGTTCAAAGTGAACCAAGAAAACCGTCAAGCGGTGATCGATGCGGGTGGTGTTGTGCGCGAACTGACGGCCGAGCAACGCGCCGAATGGGTTGCTGCGATGAAGCCTGTTTGGGCGCAGTTCAAAGATGATGTGGGTCAGGCCAATATCGATGCCGCCCAAGCCATCAACGCGGCGATGAACTAAACATCTTAGCCCCGGCGGATCAAAACGCCGGGGCTCTTTTCTGACCGACAGCTGGCTGTGATATTGGGTTTGATCTTAACACCTGGCACGCCAAAACCCGTCTAGCGCTGGAGCAGCCCAATGGCATCTAAGTTTGACAAAGAAGAGCTGACAGGCTGGGGCCGGTTTGTGAATGAATTTGAGGAAACTGCGATTGCGGTCTTGTTGGGGTCGATGGTGGTCATTACCTTCGTCAACGTGGTCTTGCGCTATGGGTTCAACACCGGGCTGATCTGGGGTTTGGAACTTGTTTCTTTCTTGTTTGCCTGGCTGGTTCTGTTTGGGGCGAGCTATGCGGTAAAGACGACGTCTCATCTGGGCGTCGACGCCGTTGTAAACCTGTTTTCATCGGAAACCCGCCGGATCTTGGCGCTGTTTTCGGCGGCCTGTTGCATTGTCTTTGCCTTCCTGTTGCTAAAGGGCGCGTGGGATTATTGGGCCAACTTTGCAAATTTGCCACAAACCACCGGACGCTGGTTCCCGACAGGCTTTGAAGAGATGCGCCGCACGTCTTATCGCGGATGGTACGAGGTCATCGATATCCCGTTGCCTGAATGGCTACGCTGGATCGAGCCGATCATGAATGACGGGGATGAGTACGAAAAGATACCGCGTTTTATGCCGTATTTCATTCTACCGGTGGGCATGGCACTGCTGTTGTTCCGCTTTATCCAAGCCACTGTCCGGATTTACAAAGGCCAGGCCGACAGCCTGATCGTCAGCCATGAAGCCGAAGATGACGTCGAAAACGTACGTCACGTCAACGCCAAGGATTGAGCCAATGGATGTCGTACTTCTTTTCTCTGGCGTGATCGGGTTGATGCTGATTGGCGTGCCGATTGCGGTGTCGCTTGGCCTGTCCTCGATCTTGTTTTTGTTGGTCTACAGCGATGCGTCGCTGGCCTCGGTCGCCAACTCGTTGTTCCAAGCGATGGCGGGGCACTACACATTGCTGGCCATTCCGTTCTTCATTCTGGCCTCTACTTTCATGTCCACAGGCGGTGTTGCCAAGCGCATCATTCGGTTTTCGATTGCGTGCGTCGGGCATTTGCCGGGCGGGCTTGCGATTGCGGGCGTGTTCGCGTGTATGCTCTTTGCGGCTCTGTCTGGCTCGTCCCCGGCAACTGTCGTGGCGATTGGCACAATCGTTATCGCCGGCATGCGTCAAGTGGGCTACACTAAGGATTTCGCCGCAGGCGTAATTGCAAATGCGGGCACTTTGGGGATCTTAATCCCGCCCTCGATTGTGATGGTGGTCTACGCGTCGGCGGTGGATGTGTCGGTCGGGCGGATGTTTTTGGCCGGTGTAATCCCTGGATTGATGGCTGGTTTTATGTTGATGACGGCGATCTATGTGGTCGCAAAGCTACGCAACTTACCCAAAGGTGAATGGCTCGGCTGGGGCGAGATCTGGTCTGCGGGACGCGAGGCCGCTTGGGGCTTGTTCCTAATTGTGATCATCCTGGGCGGGATCTATGGCGGAATTTTCACCCCGACCGAGGCCGCCGCTGTTGCTGCCGTTTATGCCTTCTTTATCGCCGTCTTCGTCTATCGGGATATGGGGCCGCTGCATGTCAAAGGCGATGAAAGCCGCAACTTGACCTTAATGCAAAAACCTCTGGCGCTGATCACAGTCTTCTTTCACCGTGACACGCGCGATACGTTGTTCGAAGCAGGCAAGCTGACGGTCACATTGCTGTTTATCATCGCGTGTGCGTTGATTTTGAAACATGTTTTGACGGAAGAGCAGATTCCACAAGCCATTGCAGCGTCGATGCTTGAGGCCGGATTTGGGCCCGTAGTGTTCTTGATTATCGTCAATGTGATCTTGTTGATCGGCGGGCAGTTCATGGAACCCTCGGGCTTGTTGGTTATCGTCGCACCTTTGGTGTTTCCCATCGCGATTGAGCTGGGGATCGATCCGATTCATTTGGGCATCATTATGGTGGTGAACATGGAAATTGGGATGATCACGCCACCCGTTGGGCTCAATCTGTTCGTGACCTCTGGGGTCGCGGGCATGCCGATGATGCGGGTTGTGAAGGCCGCGTTGCCCTTCACGGCTGTCTTGTTCGTGTTCTTGATCATGGTGACCTACATCCCGGCCATATCGACCTGGTTGCCGAACTCTGTGATGGGGCCGGAGATTATCACCAGGTAACGCAGGGCAAGTGGCCCGGACGACAAAGCTAAGGACGGAGGACACGTGGAATCACTGAGCCTGACATTCGAGATGATGGTCGTATTGGGCTTGCTTGGGTTCACTGTTTTCTTGTTCGTGTCCGAAATCGTGCGGATCGATGTGGCGGCTGTGCTGGTGATGGTGCTTCTTGGTGGACTTAGCTATTTGCCGGGTTTGCACAATTTGGCAGATGTCCAAAACCTGTTCACCGGGTTTTCGTCTAATGCTGTGATGTCAATTATTGCCGTCATGATCATCGGCGCGGGTTTGGACAAAACTGGATTGATGTCAAAAGTTGCCGCGTTGATCCTGAAGCGTGGGGGAACAACGGAAGGCCGGATCATCCCTATTATGTCCGGGGTCGTCGGCATCATTTCATCCTTCATGCAGAATGTTGGGGCGGCTGCGCTGTTCTTGCCCGTCATCAGTCGGATTTCGGCGCGCACAGATATCCCGATGAGCCGTCTTTTGATGCCAATGGGGTTCTGCGCCATCCTTGGTGGAACGGTCACGATGGTCGGGTCTTCCCCTTTGATTTTGCTTAATGATTTGATCCTAAGTGCCAATGCCAGTCTGCCCGCTGACAGTCAAATGGAGCCGTTTGGGCTGTTTTCTGTAACGCCTGTGGGGTTGATGCTGGTTGCCACCGGGATCCTCTATTTCATGATCGCAGGACGATGGGTGTTGCCTAAGCAAGGTCAGCGTGGGGCGGATGCGTCGGCGGCGCAAACCATGCAGTCTTATATCGAAAATACCTACGGGCTGCGCGCGGATTTGTTCGAAGTTGAGGTGCCCGAAGGTTCGATCTTGATCGGTCAAACACTGGCGGATCTGATGGTGGCGCATCACATGTACATCCTGGGCACGTCCTATCGGGGTAAGAAAGTGATTTCACCCATGGCCGACACGACGATTGAAGCGCCCGCCCGCTTGGCCGTTCTGGGTCTGCGTCGTGTGGTGGCCCATGAGTTTGCAGAACCGTATGGTTTGCAAATTTTGCCCAGCTTGGATGTGTTTGCAGATGACTTTGCACCCACCCAATCCGGTGTCGCAGAAGTTGTTATCCCACCGGGCTCAAGTGTGATTGGAAAATCCCCATTGGATTTGCGTTTGCGCCAAACACATGGGCTTTCCTTGTTGGCCATTCACCGGGTCGAAGACACCTTGAGTCATGTCGAGACAGACACCCATGATGCGACGCATATTGGGCTTGTCCCGTTTCAAGCGGGCGACACTTTGGTTGTGCATGTTCAATGGGAACGGTTGACCCGGCTGAAATCTGACCGTGACTTTGTCATCGTAACATCAGACTTCCCCCAAGAAGAGTTGCGCCCGCATAAAGTTGCTGTCGCGCTGTTGTTCTTTGCAATGGCTTTGGTGTTGATTTTATTCACAGATGTGCGCTTGTCACTCTGTTTGCTCGCAGGCGCGATGGGCATGATACTCAGTCGCGTCTTATCGATTGACGAAGCCTATGAGGCAGTCAGTTGGTCGACAGTGTTCTTGTTGGCCTCTTTAATTCCGTTGGGCCAAGCAGTTCAAAGCACCGGCACGGCCAGCTGGATTGCGGCGCAAATTATCACGCTGTTGGACGGGTGGCCCTTGTGGTCTTTGCAAGCTGGTCTGGCTATTCTTGCAACTGGATTTACTTTGGTGATGTCCAATGTCGGCGCGACTGTGTTGCTGGTGCCTTTGGCCGTGTCGATTGCAGTGGCGGCCGGTGGCGATCCAGCGGTGTTTGCGTTGACAGTTGCCATTTCGACGTCGAATTCGTTTCTGATCCCGACGCACCAAGTGAACGCTTTGATCATGGGCCCGGCAGGCTACCGCGTGATCGATTTTGTGCGTTCGGGCGGGATCATGACGATCTTGTTCTTGATCGTCTCTATGGCCGGGATGGCGCTATTTTTCTAATGCGGCAGTGATTTTAACTGGCCTGCAATGCAGTCACAATTGGCGCGAAATCCTCGGCTGTTAGACTTGCACCGCCAACCAAAGCGCCATCGACATTGTCGGCAGCGAAAATCGTTTGCGCATTCGATGCTTTGACAGAACCTCCGTATAGCAGCCGGATCGAATTCCCCGCATCGCCAAAACGGAGGACCAACTTGGCGCGCAGATCATTGTGCACCTCGACGATTTGCTCAAAACTGGGAACCTTACCGGTTCCAATCGCCCAGATCGGTTCATAGGCAACGACCACAGTGTCACCTGTTGCCGTGTCCGGGCAAGACCCCATCAATTGCGCGCCCAACACGTCCAATGTAGTTCCTGCTTCGCGTTGCTCTTCGGATTCGCCGATACAAATAATTGCGGTCATGCCTGCATGGATTGCGGCAAGCGCTTTGGCGCGAATGGTTGCGTCAGTTTCATGGTGACCGTCGCGTCGTTCTGAATGGCCAACGATAATATGGTTCGCGCCGGTTTCGGCGATCATTTCAGCAGACACATCCCCTGTGAAGGCGCCCTTCGGTTCAGAATGACAGTCTTGCGCGCCAATAGCGATATGCGACTGGGCGCAGGCTTGCGTCGCAGCATTTAACAAGGTCACAGGCGGACAGATAACCACATCCGTAGATGCATCATGCTCAATTGCGCGGTTCAAGTGGTCTAGCATCGCTATCGAGGATAGGGATCCATTCATTTTCCAGTTTCCGGCGGCAAGTTTGCGACGCATAGCGAAGTTCCTTTGGGCAAAAGTGAACCCCGTGGTACCATCACGTGACTGTCCGGGCAATGCTGGACGAGCACATCAGACCTAGGATCAATGCGCCAGCTTTGACAGCAAGGGACGTGGACGCAATTTCAATACTGCAGTTGCGGCGACAGATGTCGGCTTTGCCACTGTGTAAGCACGGGGCTTAGTACGGATAGTTATAAAATGGGCAGCAGTTCTCGGGTGGTTTGACTCTAACACCGATCGATTTGACTTGGGCGGAGTCAAGCGGTTGTCGCAAAGTTCATAGAATGGAGATTGTGATGACGATACGCAAACGGGCTTCGGATCGAAGTGGTCGATTGAAGCTGTGAAACGGCATGCAAAATTGACCCCCATTGAGGGGTAATCGGCGTCCAAAAGTGACCCCCCTGATAATTCTGTTCAGATGCTTTCCAAGCGATTTTGGGGAGCAGATTGGGGATGTTGGTTGTGGAAACGATTGCGAAGATCAGGCGCGCATTTTTCGTTGAGGACAAATCGATCAAGCAGATTTGCCGAGACCTGCGATTGTCGCGGAACACGGTACGCAAGGTTGTACGATCCGGCGACACAGAGTTCAGCTATGACCGATCTGTTCAGCCGCGCCCGAAGATTGATCCCTGGAAAGATCAGCTTGATAGCCTGCTTGAGGACAATTCTGGAAAGCCCAAGCGCGAACGATTGACCCTTGTCCGGGTCTACGAGGAGCTGCGCAATCTCGGCTATGACGGCAGCTATGACGCTGTGCGCCGGTACGCGGCCAATTGGTCTCGTGAGGTCCAGGAGGCTTCAGCCGCCGCCTACGTTCCGCTCAGCTTCGATCCGGGCGAAGTCTATCAATTCGACTGGAGCCATGAGGTTGTTCTGATCGACGGTGTCACGACGACCGTGAAGGTTGCACATGTACGCCTGAGCCACAGCCGGATGCCATTTGTGCGGGCTTATCCTCGTGAGACGCAAGAGATGGTTTTTGACGCACATGACAAGGCCTTCGCCTTCTTCGGCGGAGCCTGCGCGCGCGGCATCTACGACCATACTCGGCAACGGACCACAACGACCAAGAGGGGAACGGTCCGACCTCCGCCTCTGCCCGGCGTGAATACCGTGCCGGGCAGCTATTCCAGCTTCGCACAGGAACTGCCCAATTCATAAGACAAGAGGAGGAGTCCACGCGGTCCCGGCATTGGTATCCAAGACCTGTTTGGTCAGGTTCGATAACAACTGTTACTCCGTCGATGCCCGTGCAGTTGGTCGCTCCGTGGAAATCCGCGCCTATGCGGATCGGCTGGAATGTTGGTAGGATGGGAAGATCGTTGGTCAGCAAGAACGCGCCTTCGGTCGAGGTAAAAGCCTTTATAATCCGGTACACTATTTGCCTGTGCTCGCCCGCAAACCGGGCGCTTTGCGCAGTGAGACTTGTGGTCGCCATTGGTTCAAGACCCAAGGCGAACGCTCCGTTCAAAGAATGGGAACTGCCCGCTGCCATAAAGCGCGTGCGCAAAAAGCTCGAACGCCTGCCTG
>JBGCEM010000044.1:0-13715 GCA_045106335.1 Paracoccaceae bacterium
GCCGACCGACTGCGTGCCGCTGGAAAACCACACAAGGTTGTCATTACAGCCGTTGCCCGAAAACTCGTCACCATCGTGAATGCTCTCTGCAAATCTCGAAAAAGTTGGGCTGTACCGATCAACTAAAGATACAGTTGCTAGCCGCATTTGTGGCTGGGGCTGTCATGATGTCGCCCGAGTGCGACGCAGGCACTTCGTCCACCCGACCATGCACGCGCGCCTGCGATCTTGCGCCTATTCCTAGTCGAAACTTTTCGTAGCCGCCCATATCCATAAAAGTTTTTGGGATTTTTCCGCGCCAACGGCTATTTTTTACTTGCAGCTATGCGTCAAGGAACGTATTCCGCCCCTACCCAAGGAAGCGGGCGTAGCTCAGGGGTAGAGCATAACCTTGCCAAGGTTAGGGTCGGGCGTTCGAATCGCCTCGCCCGCTCCATTTTCAGGCTGTATACCCAACAGCCATAGACAAGCGCGTTGCTGTTACAAGCTGCGTCGTCTTATTCAGTGCATGCGCTTTAATACCCTATCGACTTAAGACTTGTGACCATCTCGTCTAAGCGCTGCTGTGATGATGCATGTCTGTCTAAGTATCTGAGATCGGCCACTATATAGCACCCTGGCTTAACCTAAGGTAATATGTACCGCAAATATCCTAAGAACGCGCAACGTGGCAGGGCATTTGTGATGCAGGCTTTCGGCAGGGTGCTGTAACGCGTTGTCAGTTAGCTAGGAACCACTCGTTCCCGGCTTCTTTCTTTGGTCGAACGCGCAAAATGGTGTGTCTTGGCTCTGGCTAAACTCGAAAGAACGCAAGGCCGATACAAAAGATCCGTCAGGCGTGTTTTTGTCCTCATGGAAGCCGTATGCCATCCTGCGTGACAGATATGTGAGATATGCTAGGGTAAGCGCGGGAGAGTTGGCATATGGAATTTGAACCTATCAGCACCACCCGGATGATTGCGCTCATGTTGGCAGGCGCGCTGTTTGCATGTGCCGGACTTTATATGATGCTGCGCCCCAAACCTGAGGGCGCGGCGAAAGTTGAACTGTTTGGACTGAAATTCGAAAGCTCTTCAGCGGGATTGCTTGTCTTTTTGGTGGGGGCGGCTTTTTTAACTGTGACACTTTTTGTTCCCGAACGACAAACAGACACGCGCCAACCTGAACAAGCGCCCGTCGCGAAGACAGCGCCTGTCAAAAACACGGACAAAGCCGTGCTGGCGCCTGAAATACCCGCAAGTCCCAGCAATTTGTCCGACGAAGTTATTGTAAAAGAGAATGAGCCAAATGACCAAATTCGCGACGCGCAAATCCTGAAGGTCGGCCAAATCGCTGCCGGGAAATTCAAGAACCAGGCCCGAGATACTGACTGGTATCAAGTTTCTTTTCCGAACGGCGATATTGAGCAGCACGAAATCAAATTGCGCCACGTGAATGGCAACCAAGTTTGGATACGGGTGTTTGACACGCGTGAGCAGGAAGTTGGGAAATTAACCGCAAAATCAGGCGCATCCTATTTCGCGTTAAAAGAGCTGAGCACAAACCAGATTTTCATAAAGACCACGGGCGCAATTGGCGGCTGGGATAGCGATACTTACGAAATCTCTGTCCAACGAAAATAAACCTATAGCGTTTCGAGCAAAACTTGAATCACGTTTTCGCTTCCTTTCGCGTTGCTCGAACGTGAAAAGTGATTTGCGATGGCCCAAGTTGAACTCAAAAAGCTATAAGGCACTCAATAAACTTACGAATATCTGATGCCCGTGAGCTGGTTGGGTTCAGCGCTTCCAAGCGCAACATGACGCAACCTACGTGATCCCAAGACCAAAATATCGGCTCTCGCCATATGGTGTGTAACAGCGGTATAGGCGCGCGGGACACGCCCCCATTTGCGCAAAGGACACAACATCGATCATTCTATCCGCGCAGAATGAGGACGTATTTGCAGCTTTGTTGGATTTTCTGGAATCGACCACCAATGTCACGTCAACGCGTTGCGCAGTCTTTAGCTTTTCCAGTTTAACCTAAAGCACCCTGCCTTAAGCCTGCATTACAAATGCACCGCCATGCTGCGCGTTCTCGGGACATTTGCGATAAAGGATGCCTTAGACATAGAGCAGATTGCAGTCAGCCATGGTCCATCCCGTTTTGTATTCGACTAACAGAAGAGGCAACCAAATAGTGACGCAAGTTTAATGCGAAACGATTTAAGAAGCTGCTATCCGGGCAAGCCTTCGTACGTATCTTAGTTCCGAAAGACCGCTATGCCTTTCGCAGATAGGCTCGACAGGGCTTGACCCTCGGGGGTATCTATTGATGGATATCTTGAAGAAAAGGGCTTTCGACTTAGAGTGGTGCGGTCGGGGGGACTCGAACCCCCACGAGTGTTACCTCACAGCGACCTCAACGCTGCGCGTCTACCAATTCCGCCACGACCGCAAGTCGAACATTTTGGCACAGAACGCCTAGCCAAAACTGAGTGTCACCACAAGCCCAATCTGACCAACCACGCGCAAGTGTTTTAGACCTGCGCGTCGCATGAAGGTTGGCTGTCTATTTATTGATGACCGAAAAAGAAGGCAGCGTTGAGGCCGCTTGTGGTTGGACAATACCAGTTCCGCCACCAACCATAGACATTGAGGCTTGCTTTAACAGGGTTGCACGTTCGGGTTGACCCGGCGCAAACACGCCAGACGCACCCGCTTCCAACGCATTTGTGGTCATTTCGTACCAGCTCTGCGCAAGATCAGGGCGATTGGAAAGCCCGAAGCCTTGGCTTAGGTGGTGGCCAGTAAGCTCGCCGTACACAGGTTCACCCAAAGCGACCAACATCAGACCAGAGGCAATCGCCACATCTAAATCGTCGGTGCGGTACCCTGAAGACAGACAGATCTTTGCAGTCCCAGCCAGTTCGGACGGGGACATGCCGGTGGACAGAATAAAGCTTGAAGTGGCGCGGATGACCTCATCCCGCGGCTTCAACGATGCTGCCGCGATCTGGTCTTTCATCGCAGGCCCGAACGCGGCGCATTGGTCTTCGATCTGGGCCGGTGTCACACCCGCCAATTTGCCGGCCATTTCTTCCCCTTGGGCAATCGCGTAGGTGCGGGCCAGACAGAATTGTTCGTTAAGTGCGAACATCGGGTCGGTCATTGATGATACAGTTGTGAAGCCACCGTTGGAATTGGTCAGCAACGAAATACCGTTGCAATGGCTCGCAAGCGAAACCGTCGTCGCGTTGCCCAAAAAATTCGGCAATGCTGTTGGACTCGGCGCAGCTTTTGCCAAGGATGGCAGAGGTGCAGCTGGAGCGGGCTGAGGCGCGACCTGTGGAGCAACGGCAACGACTGTCGTTGCGGCTGGTGCCACAGCCGTCACGACAGGGGCAACCGGTACAAACTGTTGCACGGGGGCCGTTGATGTACCGGCCAATTGTTCACGATAGGTAATTAATAGACCCCGAGGACCCTGGGGATTTTGTGCAATTTGCTGCAGTGTCAGCTGCCCACCTGCCTGTGCGCGATCATGCGAATTTAACAAGAAGTCCTTTTCAAAGGTCGTCAACGCGCCAGTGACTGGATACCCCAAATGCGCTTGGTAGTTAGAAACTGCCGTACGCGACTTGCGCCCTAACTGGCCATCTACTGCCCCTGCATTGAATCCAAAATAGTTCAATGCGGATTGAATTTGACGACCTTCCTGCGTTGCGGGGATCCGCGGGCGGCTGGATTTGTAAGTGCGGCGCTGCGTCGTACGTTTTTGCTTTTTGGCTGTGGCGCCGACAATTCCGCCGATGATTGCACCTGCGATAAAGTCGCCCGCATCTGCCGAAACCTGCGTGGCAGGTGTTGCAATAAGTGCCGTGCTGACCAAAGCGGCTGTCACATGGGACTTTTTCATATTACTTCTCCTTGACAAATCGATTCATGCAATTCTGATAAAGCTAGCACGGGTACGGCACGCGGTCACCTGTCAATCTGGTATGGAATTCCGCACCTTCTTTCGAGTTTACACGTATCACTGTGGGTCTTACTTTTGAAATCTTTGTCATGAAAATCTGCGATAAATCACCAGCAAATTGTTTGAATATGCCTCGGTGATTGTTACTTACTTAAGCGAGCAATTAAGCATCATCTTGTATTTCAATACCAAGAATATGCGGTAGTTTGAGGAGCAGAACAGAATGCGCGTCTTATTTGCACTCATATTCGCGGCCATGTTCGGTGTGGCGGCTTGCAGTGATGCAGACTTGACAACAAATCCGGGTTCTGCACCGCGCCAAGATACGTCGCAAACGCCGCCTCAACATTCAAACGCGATAAACCTGACCGCCAGCCAAGCAGCGCGAAGTTTTGTCGAGGTGACGCGGCGGTTAGAGCCATTGGCAGAACAAGAATGTCGCGCCAGAACGCAAAACGTCAATTGCGATTTCAAAATCGTCATAGATGACCGCCCCAACCAGCCGGCCAATGCTTTTCAAACACTAGATACATCAGGACGTCCGATTATCGTTTTCAATCTGGCGCTTATCGGAACTGCGCGAAATGCCGATGAATTGGCTTTCGTCCTGGGGCATGAAGCCGCTCACCACATTCAAGGACATATTCACCGACAACAAATAAGCGCGCAGGCGGGGGCCATTTTCGCGGTCGGCCTTGCAACTTTGGCTGGCGGGAATGCTGCAGATATCCAAGCCGCGCAGCGCGCTGGGGCTTTAGTAGGGGCGCGCCGTTACTCTAAGGAATTTGAGCTTGAAGCAGATGCATTGGGCACAATTCTGACGGCACGCGCAGGATACAACCCGGTCCGCGGCGCCCAATTCTTTTCTAGAATCCCGGATCCGGGCGACCGGTTTTTAGGAACACACCCGCCGAACGCACAGCGCATAGGCATAGTTCGCAGAACCGCTGCTGGCCTATAAAATTTGCTTCATCGGTGTTTAAAACAATCCAAGAACCCCACACGGTTGGTATCGATCATTGAAAAAACAGCCTGCGCGCGCGGCGTAGGTTGGCCATCGACGAAAACACAAAGGTGGGTCAAATCGCGGCGAAAGTACCGGGTCAGGTCTGAACGCAAATTCAAAAGCATTGCCGCACAGCGCGACGGCAAACCACCCCGACGCCGCGCTTCAGCCCTAAAAGCTGCGTGACCTGCTGACCCAGCGCGCTATCCTGATTTTTATGGACATGCCACAGATCATTTCGAATTGGTTCTCAACGCAAGGTTGGGACATACATCCCCATCAAATGCAGATGTTTGAGCGCCGCAGCGCCCCTGCCCTGCTCTTGATCGCACCGACTGGGGGTGGCAAGACTATGGCAGGTTTTTTGCCGACATTAGCAGAACTGGCCCATGATCCTCAGCCCGGGCTTCACACACTTTATGTTTCGCCGCTCAAAGCTTTGGCTGCGGATATTAAACGCAATTTGCGCCGTCCCGTTGACGAGATGGGCTTTGACATCCGCATTGAAGACCGAACAGGAGACACCTCAGCCACACAGAAGAAACGCCAACGCGCCGACCCGCCTCATATCTTGCTGACAACGCCCGAAAGTCTTGCATTACTCACGTCCTACCCAGATGCAGCGCGCATGTTTGCCGGGCTCAAGCGCATTGTTGTCGACGAAATTCACGCACTGGCCGAAAGCAAACGCGGCGATCAGCTCTTTTTGGCGTTGGCCGCCTTGAACGCGATTGTACCTGATCTGCGGCGTGTGGGCCTGTCTGCCACCGTCGAAAACCCCGAGGCAATCGCGCATATTCTAGCCCGGCATCCGGATCCATGTGCTATTTTGATGGCCGATCCCGGCCCCGCGCCAGACATTTCCATGTTGGAAACTGACGAGCCCCCGCCATGGGCAGGTGGCGGCGCGAAATATGCAATTCCTGCCGTGCTTGACCAGATCAAACAGCACAAAACGACGCTGATTTTCCACAATACCCGCGCGCAAGCCGAGCTGTTTTTTCATAATCTCTGGCTTGCCAATGAAGACGGCCTGCCCATTGGCATCCATCACGGCTCGTTGGACCGCGTGCAGCGCGAACGGGTCGAACAGGCGATGGTGCGCGGCGAGCTGCGTGCGATTGTGTGCACCGGCAGTCTGGATCTAGGGATCGATTGGGGCGATGTAGATCTGGTCATTCAGATTGGCGCCCCCAAAAACGTTAAACGGTTAGTTCAACGGATCGGACGCGCCAATCATCGCTACAATGCGCCGTCCAAAGCGTTGCTTGTTCCGGCCAATCGGTTCGAAGTTGTTGAGTGCAAGGCAGCACTTGAAGCTGTGCATGCGGGTGAGTTGGACGGAGATCCACGCGGCCCCGGCCCGCGCGACGTGTTGTGCCAACATATTTTAATCGCAGCATGCGCAGGTGCTTTTGACGCTGACACTTTATTCACCCAAGTGACCAGTGCCGGTGCGTTTGCATCCTTAACCCGCGCGGAATTTGACGCCTGTCTAGAGTTTTGCGCCACCGGCGGATACGCTCTTCGCGCCTATGACAAATGGCAACGCCTCAAACAATTGCCCGACCAGACTTGGACCCTGCGCGACCCCCGCGCCGCCCAGCGCATCCGCATGAATATTGGGACCATTCAGGACACCGACACCCTGAAAGTACGTCTGAAACGCAGTCGAGGCGGCAAACCTTTGGGCGAAATCGAGGAGGGCTTTGCGGCGACCTTAACACCCGGTGACACTTTTCTGATTGGTGGGCAAATCGTGCGCTACGAAGGGCTGAACCAAATGACCGTTGAGGTCACAAGGCGCGCAGATAAAAAGCCCAAGATCGCGACCTTTATGGGGACCAAATTCGCGACTTCCACACAGCTGAGTGAACGCATACTGCGCATGTTCCAACAAGACAGCTGGCCGAACCTGCCGCCCCATACTGCAGATTGGCTAGCCCTTCAGCGCAAACTGTCCCGGCTGCCCGAACCCGGGCGCTTGCTGGTCGAAACCTTTCCCCATGATGGGCGCGAAAACACCGTGATCTATGGGTTTGCAGGCCGCAACGCCCAACAAACACTGGGACTCTTGGTGACAAAACAGCTCGAGGATGACGGATTAAACCCCTTGGGCTTCGTCGCCACCGATTATGCTACGTTGATTTGGGGGCTTGATGGCGTGCCAGACCCGCGCAGATTGTTCGATCTGGCCCGTTTGCGCAGCGGGCTGGACACTTGGTTGGCGGGAAATGCCGTTATGAAGCGGACCTTCAGGGCCTCGGCCAATATTGCGGGGCTGATCGAACGCAACACACCCTCGGCGCGCAAATCCGGGCGTCAAGCGACCTTTAGTTCGGATATCTTGTATGACACGTTGAACAAATACGACCCGGATCACCTAATGTTGCAAATTACGCGTCAAGAGGCCATGCGCGGATTGGTCGATTTCGGACGGATCGAAGACATGGTGCATCGCACTGCTAACCGCATCGACCACATCCAACCTGGGCGCATCACCCCTTTATCTGCGCCGCTGTTCTTGGAACCCGGCCGCGTGCCAATCAAAGGCTTGGCAGAAGAAAAATTGCTTGAGGATGAGGCGGAAAGACTGCTGCACAGCGCCGGGGTCAGCGCACAAACAGTAAAACCCGTCTGGCGCGTTCCCTATTGAATTCATCGAGCAACTGCGCGATGGATCCGTATGGAATTGAACAAATCATGAACGACTGTCCCATTGCCCTAAATGGAAACACCCTGATCTGTTTGCCGTCAGGTGCATTGTGGTGGCCTGGCCAAAAGCTGCTTTGTGTTTCAGATTTACACTTAGGAAAATCCGACCGTGTGGCCCGGCGCGGCGGCACGCATCTGCCACCCTATGACACACGCGATACACTGGATCGACTTACTCAAGCTCTGGACGTGCATAATCCCAAGCACGTGATCTGCTTGGGCGACAGCTTTGACGATCTTGACGCCGCACTCAACTTGTCCGTCGCTGACCGAAACCAGATCGCGCGCATGCAAGCCGGGCGGCGCTGGATTTGGATCGAAGGCAACCACGACCCAGGACCCATTGACCTTGGTGGAACCCACGTCTCAGAGCTGTCGATCGAAGGTTTGACCTTCCGCCATATCGCACAGCCCCATGCAAGGGGCGAGATATCTGGCCACTACCACCCCAAAGCCCATATCAAAACGCGCGCTAAAACCATCACACGCGCTTGTTTTCTATGCGATGCTTCTCGGTTAATAATGCCCGCGTTTGGCACGTTTACAGGTGGTCTGTCGACACAGGACCCCGTGTTTCAAACCTTGATGGGTCGCGACGCCCAAGCAATCCTAACTGGTCAAAAAGCACTGGCCTTCCCAATGCCGCGCGCCGCCATTCACCCTGTGTAGGCCCAAACATCCAAGCGCCTATGCGGTTAAACCTTCAGGTTCAGCAAGCCCATTTGCTCGACAACAGGCGGTTACTGTGTTGGCCAACAGACACGCAATCGTCATCGGTCCAACCCCGCCTGGTACCGGCGTGATCGCACCCGCAACTGCCGCGCAACTGTCATAGTCCACATCCCCAACAAGCCGCGTTTTGCCAACCCCTTTTTCAGGTGCATCGATCCGGTTAATCCCCACATCAATGACAGTCGCGCCCGCCTTGATCCAATCGCCCGGCACCATTTCAGCCCGACCAACAGCGGCAACAACGATGTCAGCACGGCGCACCACCTCGGGCAAATCTTTGGTCCGACTATGGGCCAAAGTCACCGTGCAACTGTCACCAAGCAACAATTGCGCCATCGGTTTGCCCACAATATTCGAACGTCCGATCACAACCGCATCCAGGCCAGACAAACTGCCATGATGATCCCGTAACATCATCAAACATCCCAACGGCGTACACGGCACCATCGACTTCTGCCCCGTGCCAAGCAGTCCGACATTCGAAATATGAAACCCGTCCACATCCTTGGCGGGACTAATCGCGTTGATCACCAAATCCTCGTTCAAATGACCCGGCAAAGGCAATTGCACCAGAATCCCATGCACCGTCGGATCGGCATTCAAACTGGCAATCAAAGCCAGCAAATCTTCTTCAGATGTGTCTACATCCAACTTGTGCTCAAACGAAGCCATCCCAACTTCTAGGGTCATCTTGCCTTTTGAGCGCACATAAACTTGCGAAGCTGGGTCTTCGCCCACCAAAACCACCGCTAAGCCCGGCGTGATCCCGTGCTCGGATTTCAACCGCGCGACATGGTCCCCGACTTTCCCCCGCACTGTAGCCGCAAAGGCTTTTCCATCAATTACTGTGGCCGTCATTTTATCTATCCTTTGCCTTCACTTAGCCAAATAAACTCCTGCCAGAGGCTCATGCGTCAGCATGACGGGTGCGCCAAAGGCAGCACCCTACGCAATGTCCAAACCATTGCGTAGGGCCTCGTGTTTCAGGTATTTGCCTTAAAACAGACCTTCAATTTGCCCATCCGCATTCAGCATGATGGTTTCCGCAGCAGGCACGCGCGGCAGTCCAGGCATAGTCATGATTTCGCCGCAAACAACGACAACGAAACCAGCGCCCGCACTCAACCGAACTTCCCGGACAGGAACGGAATGGCCTGTCGGCGCGCCACGCAAGTTCGGGTCTGTGCTAAATGAATACTGCGTTTTCGCCATACAAACTGGCAAATGTCCGTAGCCTTGCTCTTCCCATAGCTTCAGCTGGTCACGAATCTTCTTATCCGCCAAAACCTCATCTGCGCGGTAAATACGCTTGGCGACTGTTTCAATCTTTTCAAACAGGCTCATGTCATCAGGATAGATCGGCGCAAACTGAGATTCGCCCGCCTCTGCGATTTCTGCCACCCGCGTGGCCAATTCGGCAGAGCCTTCGGATCCCAATTCCCAGTGGCGCGACAGGATTGCTTCGGATCCTTGATCAGCCACATAGTCTTTCACCGCTTGCACTTCGGCATCTGTATCCGTGACAAAGTGGTTCACCGCGACAACCACAGGCACACCGAACGACTTCAGATTCTCGATATGACGGCCCAGATTCGCGCAGCCATTCTTGACCGCGTCGACATTTTCTGCCCCCAAGTCGGCCTTCGCAACGCCGCCATTCATTTTCATCGCACGCACAGTTGCAACCAGCACCACGCAATCCGGGCTCAAACCGGCTTTGCGACATTTGATGTTCATGAATTTTTCAGCGCCCAAATCCGCGCCGAAACCTGCCTCGGTCACGACGAAATCCGCCAATTTCAGCGCCGTTGTCGTTGCAATAACGGAATTACAGCCATGGGCGATATTGGCAAATGGTCCGCCATGCACGAAGGCCGGGTTGTTTTCCAAAGTTTGCACCAAGTTCGGCTGCATCGCGTCTTTCAGCAACACAGTCATCGCACCATCTGCTTTGATATCGCGGCAGAACACCGGCGTCTTGTCCCGGCGATAGGCGACGATCATATCGCCCAACCGCTTTTGCAGATCTTCCAGATTTTTCGCCAAGCATAAGATCGCCATGACTTCGGACGCCACGGTGATGTCAAAGCCATCCTCGCGCGGGAAGCCATTGGACACCCCGCCCAGGCTTGAGGTGATTTGGCGCAAGGAACGATCGTTCATGTCAACAACGCGCTTCCACTGCACGCGGCGGATGTCGATTTCTTGCGCATTGCCCCAATAAATATGGTTTTCAATCATCGCAGACAGCAGCGAATGTGCCGAGGTGATCGCATGGAAATCACCCGTGAAATGCAGGTTCATATCCTCCATCGGAACAACCTGCGCCATGCCACCACCCGCAGCACCGCCCTTCATGCCGAAGTTAGGCCCAAGCGAGGCTTCACGAATACAAACGCAGGCATTCTTACCAATATGGTTAAGCCCATCGCCCAAACCGACCGTTGTCGTCGTCTTGCCTTCGCCCGCAGGGGTCGGGTTGATCGCAGTCACAAGGATCAATTTACCGTTTTTGCGATCTTGGACCGAGTTGATCAGCGACTGGCTGACCTTCGCTTTGTCATGGCCATAGGGCAACAAATCAGCGCTCTGGATTCCCAGCTTTTCGCCGATCTCCTGGATGGGTCGTTTGTTTGCGTCGCGCGCGATTTCAATGTCAGTTCTATAGGCCATGATGGCTCCCCTTCCCGGTGGGACTCAGTCTGTACGCTTTTGCATACAAAGACGTGGCCCTCAGATCGGGGTGCATTTGCGACATTTCCACACCGCGAAACGGCGCAGCGCACCGGAGCCGTTTCGTTTTGGAAAGTTATGTGCCGAGGCGTAACGCCAGATCCCATCGCCGGCAAGGCAAGGCAAGGGACAGCACAGAGGGCACCCGGTTCGACTTAGGCCAAGGCGCGCGCCATATCGAACTGTCGTGCAATCACCTTGTCCATATCCAGCGTGGTAATTTGCCCGTCTTGCACAATGATCCGGCCCTCAACCACCAAATCGCGCACCTTCGTTGGACCGGCAAGCACCAAAGCGGAAGGATCCCAACTGCCCGCGCTGTCGATCTGGCGTACATCCCAAATTGCCAGATCCGCGCGTTTGCCGACGGCAATCTGCCCACAATCAGGCCGCCCCAAAACTTCGGCCCCGCCACGGGTCGCGATCCGCAACGCTTCGCGCGCAGACATCGCATCTGCCCCCTGCGACACGCGCTGCAACAGCAGCGCCTGGCGCGCTTCCGCCATCAAATTGCCGGTATCGTTGGACGCAGATCCATCCACCCCCAGCCCCAAAGGCATCCCCGCATCCCGCATCGCACGCACAGGCGCAATCCCAGATCCAAGCCGACAATTCGAGCACGGGCAATGCGCAACACCGGTTCGGGTCCGCGCGAACAAATCAATTTCGCCCGCGTCCAATTTCACACAATGCGCATGCCACACATCATCCCCAACCCATCCCAGATCTTCAGCATATTGGCCCGGACGACAGCCAAATTGCGCTAAGGAATATGCCACATCTTCATCATTCTCGGCCAAATGTGTGTGCAGCATCACACCCTTATCGCGCGCCAAAAGTGCTGCATCGCGCATCAATTCACGGCTGACAGAAAACGGCGAACAAGGTGCCACGCCCACCCGGCACATCGAGCCAACCGACGGATCATGAAATGCGTCAATCACCCGGATACAATCGTTCAGAATATCGGGTTCTCGTTCGACCAAATGGTCAGGCGGCAGCCCGCCCGCACTTTGTCCAATGCTCATGGCACCGCGCGTAGGGTGGAATCGGAGTCCCAATTCGGCGGCAGCAAAGATCGTATCTTCTAGCCGCGCGCCGTTGGGATAAAGATACAAATGATCCGAGGACAGCGTGCAGCCCGACAGTGCCAGTTCGGCCAGACCCACTTGCGCTGAGGTGAAAAAATGGTCCGGTGTGAACTGTGCCCAAATCGGGTACAAAGTCTGCAACCAACCGAACAACAACGCGTCCTGCCCGCCCGGCACCGCGCGGGTCAGCGACTGATACAGATGGTGATGCGTGTTTACCAAGCCGGGCGTCACCACACAGCCCGCCGCGTTCAAAACGGGCGCATCGCTGATTAAATCTAGCCCAAGAGCCAAAATCTGGCCTTCTTCAATCAGGATATCTGCGCCGTGCAGATCTTGGTCTTGATCATTCATCGTGACGATGTGATCGGCGTTTTTGATAAGCAGGCGATTCATAGATTGGTCTGCAAAATCGCTAAGGCCTCGGCGTGGATCTGTGGATTAGCAGCTGCTATGGCACGCCCGCCGTTATGCGCAGGTCCGCCAGTCCAATCCGTAACAAGTCCGCCTGCGGCTTGCACAACGGCAATCGGCGCTTGAATGTCGTAGGGCTGCAAGCCTGCTTCGATGACCAAATCAATTTGGCCCGCCGCCAACAGCGCGTAGGCATAGCAATCACAGCCATATCTTGTCAGTTGCGCTTGAGACGCCACCGCATGAAAGGCTGCAGCCTCTTGTGGGGTTCCGACCTCGGGATAGGTCGAAAAGACGATGGCATCTCGCAAAGAACGGCGCGCGCGCGTTTGTAACCGCATTGTGCCACGCGGGCCGGTCATTTCAGCGATCCCAGCACCTCCGATAAACCGCTCGCTTATATAGGGTTGGTCAATCACGCCGAATATTGGCCCAGATGCATCCGACACCGCAATCAAAACACCCCAAGTCGGGGTGCCTGCAACAAAGCCGCGCGTGCCATCTATGGGATCTAAAACCCAAGTAAACCCGGTGGTGCCAGATGTATTGCCATGCTCTTCCCCCAAGATTGCGTCTTGGGGTCGCTCTTGCGCTAGAATTGCGCGCATTGCCGCTTCAGCTTGGGTGTCCGCATTTGTGACAGGGTCGTATCCATCGGCCAATTTGGACTGAATGTCCAAGCCTTGGCTGCGAAAATGCGGGAGAATCACTTTGCGCGCTGCATCTGCCATCTTGGCCGAGACGCGCATCCAATTTTGTGTTTCATCGATCATAGGCGATGCCTGCCAAAGCGAACGCGCCGGGGCAAGCTGTCTTTTTCAAAAAGCGCGGACCAGTTAGGCCACGTCGCTTAAAACACGCGCCAATTCGAACAATCGGCGACGCTGGTGCTCAGGGATCGCATAGTAGGATCGCACCAGTTCCATCGCCTCTTTGTCATCCGCCAAATCCGCTGGAATGCGGGGCGCGTCACCCTTGGCTTCGCTTTTTGGCGCCAGGCCGTCAAAGAAGAAAGTTACTGGAACATCAAGGGCTTCAGCGACATCCCAAAGCCGAGATGCACT
>JBGCEM010000045.1:0-24135 GCA_045106335.1 Paracoccaceae bacterium
GACGATATAAGCGATATGACCGCTTAGGCGCGTTCGGAATATTCCATCGTCTCGGTGTTCACCACAATGTCTTCATCCTGCCCCACGAAAGGCGGCACCATGACCTTGACACCATTGTCCAAGATCGCAGGTTTGAACGAATTCGCAGCCGTCTGACCTTTGACCACGGGTTCGGTCTCGACGATCTTACATGTCACCTTTTGCGGCACAGTTGCGTTTAGGGCTTCGGCTTCATGAAACTCGACCACAATGGTCATACCATCTTGCAAGAATGGACGACGTTCACCAAGCAATTCTGAAGGTAATTCAATCTGTTCGTAGGTTTCGGTGTCCATAAACACCAGCATTCCATCGCTTTCATACAGGAACTGTTGATCCTTTTGTTCCAGCCGCACTTTTTCAACTTTGTCGGCGCTGCGGAAGCGTTCGTTCAGCTTAGATCCATTGCGTAAGTTACGCAGTTCCACCTGGGCAAAGGCACCGCCCTTACCGGGTTTCACATGATCCACTTTAACCGCAGCCCAAAGACCACCGTTATGTTCCAGAACATTGCCGGGACGAATTTCGTTTCCGTTAATTTTTGCCATTGGGGCGCAGCCTTATTGAAAGGTTGATACAAATTTGAACGTCCCTATATCTTGGGGGAAGTCGTGGTGCAAGACGGCCTAATTCGCGGTAGAGCCCGCACAGCCATGCACTTTTTGCAACTAAGCTATGCATTTTCAGGGTACCCGAATCGAAAGCGATAGGCCATAAGCAACCCTACGCCAAAAGCCAAGACCAATAAAAACCAAGGGATCGATATGAAAGATTTCGTAGACGGCACAGCCTTTAATAACGAACAAGGCAATCGTGCTCGTAAACTTTTCGCAGCTGTTGTGTTGGCTGCTTTAGACGACGCCATTGCGGACGATAAAAAGTATGGCAACGGTCCCGAACAAATAGCCCGTTGGGCACGCTCGCGCGATGGGCGTGAAGTCCTCAGCTGCGCTGGCATCGACCCAAATGAACGTGTTGTCACTGGGTTGATGGATTTTGTTAGCAAAGGTGTGCGTACATCTGTTGCACTGTCGCGTGAAGAAAGCGAACGGCGAAACGCTGCTGCCGCAGAGGACGAGGCCCGCGCAGCTTAAAGCGCCTTCCCCGACCTATAAAAAAACCGCGCGCCAGATCGGCGGGCGGTTTTTTATTGCCCTGTTAGCACTGGGCCTTCTGCCGCCACCACGTTAGCCGTAGTCCATAAAAAAACGCCCTGGGATCACCAGGGCGTTTGAGCAATATGTGCAGCTTGGCTTAATGCCCTAAGATCTGGCTTAGGAACAGCTGCGTGCGCGGCGATTGCGGGTTGTTAAAGAACGCTTCTGGTTCGTTCTGCTCTACGATCTGACCCTCATCCATAAAGATCACTCGATTGGCAACCTGGCGCGCAAAACCCATTTCGTGGGTCACACACAACATCGTCATGCCTTCTTCGGCTAACTCGATCATCGTGTCCAAGACTTCCTTGATCATCTCAGGGTCCAGCGCTGAAGTCGGTTCATCAAACAACATGATGCGCGGGCGCATACACAAAGACCGCGCGATGGCGACCCGCTGCTGTTGCCCGCCCGACAATTGACCCGGGAACTTATTGGCCTGGTCAGGGATCTTCACCTTTTCCAGGAAGTGCATCGCCGTTTCTTCGGCCTCTTTCTTAGGCGTCTTACGCACCCAGATCGGGGCCAATGTGCAGTTTTCAAGAATTGTCAAATGCGGGAACAAATTGAAGTGTTGAAAACACATCCCCACTTCAGATCGGATCTTGTCGATGTTCTTTAGATCCGACGACAGTAACGTCCCAACGACTTCGATCGAGCGCTGGTGGTGCTCTTCAAGCACATTGATACAGCGGATCAACGTCGATTTTCCTGACCCTGACGGGCCGCAGATCACGAGCCGTTCGCCGCGATTCACGGTCAGGTCGATATCGCGCAGCACGTGAAACGTACCATACCATTTGTTCATTTTTGAAATTGTGATGGCAATTTCATCCGAAACTTGCATCTGAGCGGCTTCAGCCATGTCCGAGCCCTTTCCTTAACGATGGTCAGTCGCAAGACGGCGTTCCAGCCATTGCGAGTATTGTGATATGCTATAGCAAACGATGAAGAAGACGACACAGGCGAACAAAAACAATTCCCAATAGACACCATTCCATTCAGTTGAGGCCAAGATCGGGCCCCGGATCATACCGATAATGTCGAACATCGAAATCACCGACACCAGCGTGGTATCTTTGAACAACCCAACAGCTACGTTAACGATGCCCGGGATCGAAATCTTAAGCGCTTGTGGCAGGATGATCAGCCGCATGGCTTGGGGGTAATCCAGCCCCAAACTGTCGGCCGCCTCATATTGTCCCTTTGGCAAGGCCGCCAATCCGCCCCGGATCACTTCAGCGATATAGGCCGAAGAAAACAGGGTAATCATGATTACCACGCGCAAGAACAAATCGACTGTCGCTTCCGGTGGAAAGAAATAGGACAGCATAACGGAGGCCACAAACAGCAGTGTGATCAGTGGCACGCCGCGCACGAACTCAATGAAGACCACGCAGATCCATTTGATCAATGGCATGCTCGACTGACGTCCCAACGCCAACGCAATCCCAAGCGGGATCGACAAAGACACACACGTTACGCCCAACATCATATTCAGCATATAGCCGCCCAGATCCCGTGACGGCACCGCCTGAAGCATGGCGTTTTCGTTGGCGCTGTCTGGAATGATCCATCCGCCCAAGTACCAAACGACCGCCGCCGCCGCGATGGCCCCAAAGAGGGCTGCCGCAAAGCTGCCCCGGCCCAAGCGCTGAAAGACAATCCCGCCCGCGACAAATCCCAGTAAGGCCACAATGGGCACCAGGATCGAGCCACCCCAGATCAGCCAATAGGCGATAAAGGGATATAGCGCCGTGTAGATCAGCAACTTACGGGGCAGGTCGAAAAACAGCACCGGCGCGATGGCAAACAACATCAAAACGAAAGCCAAGTTGGGACGCCAGTACTGATCATTGGGATATGTGAACCCATACATCAGCTGTTTCCAACGTTCCGTGAGCACCGAAAAACAGGCGCCTGTCTTACCGGCCAACGCTTCGCGGCATTCTGCCAAGCTGCTGGTGGTCCAGATACCATTAAAGATCCACGGCATCGTTCCATTTAGGATCAAATAGATCACATAAAGCGCAACAATCGTCAGAACAGAATTCGCTGGTGTCGCGAATAGATTGTGCTGGACCCAACCCACAACGCCCGTTTGCGACGCCGGGGGCGCTTTGGGTGGTAAAGTTTCCGTGCGCACGAAAGAAACTGTCGTATCAGTCATGACTCAACGCTCCTTCAGTTTGATTGAGGAATTATAGACGTTCATAAACGCCGAAATCAGCAACGAGATCGTCAAATAGAACAGCATCAACAGCAGGATACACTCAATCGCGCGCCCCGTTTGGTTTAGGGTAATCCCGCCCAACGTCGCCGTGACATCCGCGTAACCAACAGCAATCGCCAAAGAGGAATTCTTAGTGATGTTGAGGTAATTCGAAATCAATGGTGGGATAATGACGCGCAGCGCTTGGGGCAGCACAACCAGGTTCATGACCCGATTCGGACGCAACCCCAATGCGGCGGCGGCCTCGCTTTGCCCTTTGGACACGGCCATAATGCCAGCACGCACGTTTTCAGCAATAAACGCCCCGGTGTAGATCGACAACGCAAACCACAAGGCAATCAGCGGCCCGCCAATTTTGATGCCGCCCTTAAAGTTAAAGCCTTTCAGTTCAGGCATTTCCCAGGTCAGCCCCAAGATCGTCAGCAAGATCGCAACGGGCAGCAGCCAAATCGCAAACGTGTAATACCATGTCGTCGGACGCTCGCCGGCGCTTTCCTGCACGGCACTGGCCCAGTTTTTCAAAGCCCGCGCCCCAAAGAACGAAGCGATCAATGTGCCCAGCACCAACAACCAATTCATCCCAACAGACGCAAAGATCGGGTTCGAGAAATTCGGCCCCGGCGTATAGATGCCGCGGTTCGTGAAGGCGAACATATCAAACAACATGGACGAATTCGGGTTGTCGCCCCGGAAATCACGTGGGCCTGGCAGCACCGCCGTCATGATCGTAAAGATGATAATGATCCAGATCAGTACGGGAATGTTGCGAAAGATCTCGACGTAAAACGCCATCAATTTCGACACAAGCCAATTATTCGACAGCCGCAACACCCCTGCGATCACACCAAAGACAGTGGCCGTCGCACAGGCCAACACCGCCACAAGCAACGTATTCAAAATACCAACTACGGCCGCCCGTGCATGGGACGATTGGCTGTCATATTCGATCAAACGCTGATTGATGTCGTAATTTGATGGATTGCCCAGAAAATCATAGCTGATGTTCAAACCCGCGGCACGCAAGTTTTGCAGTAAGTTATTCCCCAAATACCAGATCGCCAGCGCCAACAGAATGGCTGCAATGGCTTGAAGTGTTAATGATCTGTATCGGGTGTCATTAAGCAGCATCGACGGGCGGAACTGTCCGGCCGGTGGGTCAGAAAGAGTTGACATGTGGTATCCCCGTTTCCGTTGTTTCTTATTCTGGCATCTGCTGTGCCGACAACGAGAGCATTTTTTGCAGAAACGAAAAGGGCGTAGGTTTCCCCACGCCCTTGCCGATTAAATTTTTAGCGGAATGGTGGGCTGTATAGCAGTCCGCCATCTGTCCACTGAGCATTCAAGCCACGTGCCAGGCCAATCGGAGTTGATTCGCCAATGTTCTTTTCGAACACTTCACCGTAGTTGCCTTCAACAGACAGCGCGCGCGCAGCCCATTCAGCGTCCAGACCCAGCATTTCGCCCAGGTTGCCTTCCGTGCCCAACAAGCGATTAACTTCCGGGTTGTTGGTTCCAGCTTGCATCTCGGCCATATTGGCAGATGTAATACCCAGCTCTTCAGCTGTGATCAGAGCCATCAAAGTCCAGCGTACAACGTCACCCCATTCGTGATCGCCGTGACGCACCAAGGGGCCCAAAGGCTCTTTGGAAACGATTTCTGGCAGAACGACATGGTCGCCTGGGTTTTCGAATGTCGCGCGTGTCGCGGCCAGACCAGATGCATCCGTTGTGTAAACGTCGCATGCGCCAGCGGTGTATTGCTGTTGTGCTTCAGCGTTGGTTTCGATTGGCACAGGCTCATAGCTGATGTTGTTCGAACGGAAGAAATCCGCCAAGTTTAGCTCTGTTGTTGTGCCTGTTTGGATGCAGACAGTCGCGCCGTCCAGATCTTTGGCTGACGACACGCCCAGTTCTTTTGGAACCATAAAGCCTTGGCCGTCGTAGTAGTTGATGCCCGCGAATTCGAACTTCAAATCGACGTCACGGCTGAATGTCCATGTTGTGTTACGTGCCAGCATGTCAATTTCGCCGGAGGCAAGCGCTGTGAAACGCGTTTTACCTGTCGTCGGAACGAATTCAACGGCTGTGGCATCGCCCAGAACCGCCGCTGCGACTGCGCGGCAAACTGCGACGTCAAAGCCTTTCCATTCGCCATTTGCATCTGGTGCGGCAAAGCCAACCAAGCCAGTTGCCACGCCGCAATTCAGTTTGCCGCGTGCTTTTACATCGTCCAAAGTACCCGCTGCTGCTGCACCGGCCGCTAAGCCAGCGACGGTCAGCGCGCCAAGTAGTACGGATTTCTTCATGTGAACCTCTTCCTGATTTTACCGAGGTGAACGGTATGTGTTTTCGGCCGTTTTCGACCTGTTGATATGTAAGTGCAGAGTGGTGACTGCAAGTGGGACAGATTGTGGTCGGAATCATCCAGAAACGTCAAGGCAAACCCAAGGGTGGAATCAATATTCTTGCGCAAAAGCCGCAAAATAAGTCATTACCTTGCGTTTACTTTACCTACACAAACGCAAAAATCTATCTGCCGTCAAAAAAGCCGCCTGCTTGCGTGCGCGCACATCTACCGCTTCTTCATCTTGGCCCCAGATCTCGGCCTGAAAAATATCATCGACCATTGCGCTGTCCCACAAGTCCTGTGCTGGATAAGATCCGATCACACACGCCATACCAATCACCCAAGATCCCGTCAGCGTGACAAATTCATGAAACGCAGTCAGCTGCCATGCATCAAATAGCGCTGTGTGTTCATCTATCTTGGTCAGGCTTTCTGCCGGTTGTGCGATGGGCATAACACCAATTTGTTGATGCAAATCAACGGCCAAAGCCCTAGATGCCCAAGCCAACAAAGGATCCCATGCCGCTTTTTGCCGATCTATCAGCGCCTCTGGACCCACTGCGCGGTAACACAGCAAATCAGAGCCCCCATATTCCGCCAACAAGGCTGCGACGTCTTCCAATTGCACCGACACCTTATCTAAGGCTGAATTGGCAAGCCGTGTCAAAGGCATCGTATCAGGTGCCACAACCTTGTCTTGTGCATCCCATTCCTGGGCAATCGCATCCGCCAGCGCATGGGTCGGCAGGGTCAAAAGCTGTTTGGCGGGCGTTTTTACAGATCGACCGTCCAATTCCACCGCGAACCCGTTATCATGGGCAGCAACAGTGGCCTGCGTCCAAAACCGTTTTTGGGTCCATTCACTCATCTTTACTGTTCCAAAATCATGTCAATCACGCCCGGCAAATCTGCGAAATCTGTCAAGATATGATCCGCATTCAAGCTGTCCGCTGAATGATACCCCCAGGTGACCCCAATTGTCGCGACACTCGCCGCCCGCGCCATGTCCATATCAAAACACGTATCCCCCACCATAATCGCACGCTGCGCCGCAACGCCAGTATCGCGCAAACACGCCAATACCATAGACGGGTTTGGCTTTGAGGGATGATCATCGGCACAGTGCTGAGATGCAAACAAACCATGCAAATCATGGGCTTCGATGAGGCCAACCAACCCGCGCCGCGACTTGCCCGTCGCAAGGGCCAGCAGGGTATGATCTTGCGCTTGCAGCTGGTCCAACGCGGCGCGGGCGCCCGGATATAAAGGACTGCCCTGCCCTTTTGCCGTTGCGCGACGTCGCGCAGCAAAGCTCGATTTATAAGCGTCAACCAACGCAGCTTGCACGGCGCCTGTTTGGTCAGACGCTAGCTGTGCGAAGGCTTGGGCCAGTGACAATCCAACGATGCCCAACACAGCGGCGCGCGCGGGCATCGGTAGTCCCACCGCCGCAAAAGCATCGCGCATCGCCGCCCAAATCTCATCCTGGCTGTCGACAAGGGTGCCGTCCACATCGAAGATCACCAAGCGTAGATCGCTCATCCCCAATCTTCCGCGAAGGGGTCCTCGGGTGCATCGGCGACCGCCCATTGAAAGGTATCCCAGGTGTGCATCATATGTTCGGGCAAAGCTGCCGCTACATGCAAGCGCTTGCGCGTCACGGGATGTTCTAAGGTCAGCGAACGTGCGTGCAGGTGCAGTTTTTTTGACAGGTTCCCACCCAATTGAGCGCCCCAGCCATCGCCCAAATTGTCCTGACCAGATCCGCCATATTTCCCATCCCCGATGATCGGATGGCCAATTTCAGCCATATGCGCGCGCAATTGATGCGTGCGCCCTGTCACAGGCTGCAACGCCATCCACGCCACACGACGCGCTGCGGCTTCAATTGTGGCATAATCCGTAATCGCGCGTTTCGCACCGGGGGTTTGATGGATCTCGGCCGGGTGCACCGCGTGCATTTTTTCGCCCTCGCCGCCTTTGCCATGACCGGCCGCTTTCACCAGCCCGTATTTAATTTCACCGTCCCGTGGTACGGGGGCACCGGCGACGGCGGCCCAATATATCTTGCGCGTTTGACGATGGCGGAAACTTTCGGTCAAGGCCTTGGCAACCGCCCGCGTGCGCGCCAACAACAAAACACCCGATGTGTCCTTGTCCAAACGATGCACAAGGCGCGGATTTTCATCCATGCCAAAGCGCAAAGCCGCGCCCAAACCGTCCACATGGCGCGCCTGGCCCGAACCACCCTGCACCGGCAAACCCGGCGGTTTGTTCAACGCAATGATATGATCATCACGGTAAATCACACAAGCCTGGATCATCGCAGTGTCCTTATCTGACACCTCAGGCTTGGGCGGGTGAAAGGGCGCTGCGGTGTCCGGCAAAGGCGGGACGCGCACCATTTGCCCCTGCTCAATCCGAGACGCCGCCTTGACGCGACCGCCATCTACACGGCATTCGCCTTTACGGCACATCTTTTCGATCCGCCCCTGGCTGAGTTGCGGAAACCGTCGCTTCAGCCACCGGTCTAAGCGCTGATCGCCTTCGCCCTCGGGAACCTCAATTGTTTGCACACCGCTCATGCGAAAATCCCTCGTGCCAACCAGATCCCAAGCGCCAATGCCGCGACCGACACCCCGACAGAAATCCCTATATATAAAACCGCCAAGCCAAAATGGCCGCGCTCGATCAATGTTATCGTCTCAAGCGAAAACGCGGAAAACGTAGTGAACCCGCCCAGCAGCCCTGTCATCACGAAGGGCGACATCGGTGTTAGTCCGCGCACGGACGCTGTGACAACGAACACGCCCATAAGGAACGAGCCCAAGATATTAACGGAGACAATTGCAAACGGAAAATCGGAAGGGCCGGTTAAGCGGACCACGCCCAACCCCCAAAGAAACCGAAGCACCGATCCCAGCGCTCCGCCCATTGCAACAAGAGTGACAGTCCACATCATGCGCCCCTGTCGCGCGCACGCGGTGCAAAGTCAAGTTGTCCGCTCTTTGCGCAGCTTGGCGAAGTAGTCGGTGCGCTTTTTCAAATCGCGCTCAAACCCGCGTTCCACCGGGTCATAAAACTGCATCCGCTCCAACGTGTCGGGAAAGTAATTCTGCCCTGAAAAGCCATCCTGGGCATCATGATCATAGGCATAGCCCGCACCGTACCCTTGATCTTTCATTAAAGACGTCGGCGCGTTCAAAATATGCTTGGGCGGTGGGGCGGATCCAGAGCTACCAGCCGTTTTCATAGCACCTTTATACGCGACATAGGACGCGTTCGATTTAGGGGCTAACGCCAAGTAAAGAACGGCCTGTGCAAGAGCCAGCTCTCCTTCGGGCGAACCGAGCCGCTCATAGGTTTGCCAGCATTGCAAGCATATCGCCTGAGCCTGTGGGTCCGCCAAACCGATATCCTCAACGGCCATCCGCGTGATCCGGCGCGCCAAATAGCGCGGATCTTCGCCCCCTTTTAACATCCGTGCGAACCAATATAGGGCCGCATCCGGGTCCGAGCCGCGCACAGATTTGTGCAGCGCCGAAATCAAATTGTAGTGCTCATCACCCGATTTATCGTATTTGGTGGCGCGGCGCATCAAGCGCTTGGACAGATCTTCAGGCCCCAAGTCCTGATCTGCCGGCCAAGCCGCAATCTGTTCGATCAGGTTCAGTAAAGCACGCCCATCCCCGTCTGCCATCGACACCAACGCGCCGCGCGCAACGGGTGTAAGCGGCAAGGATTTGCCCAATTCCCCTTCAGCGCGGGTCATCAAAGCGCTCAGATCCGCATCGTCCAAGCGTTTCAGCACAAGCACTTGCGCCCGGCTTAACAAAGCGGCGTTCAGCTCAAAGGACGGATTTTCCGTGGTCGCGCCCACCAACAGGATCGTTCCATCCTCCATATGTGGCAAAAATCCATCTTGTTGCGCTTTATTGAACCGATGGATCTCGTCCACAAACAACAACGTCCCCCGGCCATTTGATCGGCGGATCTTGGCAGCTTCAAAGACCTTTTTCAGATCCGGCACGCCGGTGAAAATGGCACTGATCTGAACGAAATGCAGGTCGGTTTGATCCGCAAGCAGCCGCGCAATCGTTGTTTTGCCCACGCCGGGCGGGCCCCAAAATACCAATGAACTCAACGCCCCAGCCCCAAGCATCACAGTCAAAGGCGCTTCTGGGCCCAAAATTTGATCCTGCCCAATCACTTGGTCCAGGCTTTGCGGGCGCAATCTGTCGGCCAGCGGGCGATGTGTGCTGGCCTTTTGGGCGGAACCGTCGTCGAAAAGATCCGCCATTCTAAGTCCGAAAGCGCAAGACGACGTTGTCCGCACCGCGCAACACATTCAGGCGGAATCGACCTGGCCGGGACAATGCTTGCGCGACAGCTTTCGGATCCTTCACCCGAGTGCCATTGATCAACCTGACGACATCCCCGCGGCGCAGACCCACACGCCGCCCAAACGGCCCCGGATCTGTCACAACGACGCCAGTGGCCGACAATGGCAGACCGAATTCGGTGATAACAGCCGGGTTGATCCGCGCCAGCGACAAGCCCGGCAGCACAGTTTGGTCGGGCAGCGCTAATTCCGAACGCGGCGGCGTGTCTGGCGCGGTGATGAGCGAGACAAGCACATTGGCCCGATCCCCTTGGCGCACGAAATCAATCATCACGTCACGCTCACCGGCGACAGACATGCGGTACACCAGCTCAGAGGGTGCATTTACAACAGCACCGTCCACAGCAGTGATCACATCCCCAACGCGAATGCCTGCACGCGCGAAGGGGCTGTCGTCATGCAGCGCGGAAATCAGAATGCCTTCGGGCGCAATCAGGCCCAACATATCCGCAAGCTCTTGGTTCACGGCTTGACCTGTCATACCGGCCCAAGGGCGCTCAAACTGTGCGCGGCCGCCATTCGCTTGATCCACAAAGGCCGCCACCAGGTTGGCCGGAATCGCAAACCCAATGCCGTTTGATCCCCCCGACCGGGTCACAATCTGTGTGTTCACGCCAATCAAGTTTCCAGCCATATCCACCAACGCACCGCCAGAATTTCCCGGATTGATGGGCGCATCCGTTTGAATAAAGTAACCGCGCCCCGCACCACCCGCCGCGCCTGAACGCGCCAGACCAGAGACAATTCCACTGGACACCGTTTGCCCAACCCCGAACGGGTTTCCGATGGCCAAGACCAGCTCTCCGACCTGGACATCGTCAGAATTGCGCAACCTAAGACTTGGAAGATCTACAGCATCCTCTAATTTCAAGATCGCTAGATCGCTGTCTTTGTCCCCCAACAACACACGGGCCGAAAACTCGCGGCGATCATTCAGAACCACGCGAATATCCGTCGCCAAACCCACGACATGATAATTCGACACTACAATCCCGTCAGAACTCAGAATAACGCCGGATCCCAAAGAGTTTTGCACCTTAGGTTTTGGATTTACCAAACCTTGAAAGAACTGATCAAAAAACGGGTCACTCATAAACGGCGTGCGGCGTCGTTCACTTACCCGTTTGGCATAGATGTTTACCACAGCTGGCGCGGCCTGGCTGACAATCGGTGCGAAGCTTAGCCCGATTTCGGCATTGCTCAGTGGCACCCGCGTCTGGGCAAGCGCGGATATAGGCAGGCACAGTAAAAGTATAAGTAGAAAACGCATTTCAGATACATAGGATCTGCAGCCCTGTCGATGCAATGCCCGAGGCACAAAAGTCGGTAGCATTTGACTTAACCACGAATGGTTTGAGCGTTTAGAAGTGTGTTTCTGTCCAAAACGCCGCCAACCGTCATATCAAAAGCTGCACCGGACAAAAAAAAGCCCCGCCAAAACGGCAGGGCTGTGTTTGAGCAAGACAAATGTCTTATTCTTCGGCCGCATCCAGCGCTTCAACACGCGCTTTGTCCGCGGCCCCTTTCGCATCGCGATCACGGTCAACGAATTCGATGATCGCCATGGGTGCCATATCGCCGTAGCGGAATCCAGCTTTCAAAACGCGGACATATCCGCCCTGACGATCGGCGTAGCGTGGTCCCAAAATATCGAACAATTTGGTGACGTACTGGTCTTCCTTCAGACGCGCGCGCGCCTGACGACGGGCGTGCAAGTCACCGCGTTTGGCCAACGTGATCATTTTCTCAATGATCGGGCGCAGTTCTTTGGCTTTTGGCAATGTGGTTTTGATCTGCTCATGTTCGATGAGCGACCCGGCCATATTCGCAAACAGGGCTTTGCGGTGTTCGTGGGTTCGGTTTAGGCGGCGATAGCCTCGTGCGTGACGCATGTGTTTTCTCCAATTTTGTGCCCTCTACAGGCTTTTTTGCTTTGTCCGGATCTCGTGCGTAGCGAAATCTCTCCTTGGGGCGATGGCCCAGTGTAAGGCGCGGCGTGCCGCACCCAACGCATTCAATAATTCTTAGAAGCTGTCGTCGAATTTCTTCGCTAAGTCTTCAATGTTGTCGGGCGGCCAATCTTCAACGTCCATACCCAAATGCAGCCCCATACCCGACAGAACCTCTTTGATTTCATTCAAAGATTTACGGCCAAAGTTCGGCGTACGCAGCATTTCTGCTTCAGTTTTCTGGATCAGATCCCCGATATAGACGATGTTGTCGTTCTTCAGGCAATTCGCCGAACGCACAGACAGTTCCAATTCATCCACTTTCTTAAGCAGAAGCGGGTTGAACTCTAGCCCATCATCTTCGTCCTGGCGGCCAGCCGCTTCGGGCTCGTCAAAGTTGACGAAGATACCCAGCTGGTCCTGTAGGATCCGAGCCGCAAAAGCCACCGCGTCGTCTGGTGTGATCGACCCGTCAGTTTCCACTTTCATCGTCAACTTGTCATAGTCCAACACCTGCCCTTCGCGGGTTGGCTGAACGTCATAGCTGACTTTTTTGACCGGAGAATAGATCGCATCAATCGGTATAAGGCCAATCGGCGCGTCTTCAGGCTTGTTTTTGTCCGCAGACACGTAGCCTTTGCCCGTATTTACGGTCAGCTCCATGTACAGATCCGCGCCATCATCGAGGTGGCAAATGATGTGATCGCGATTCAGAACCTCGATCCCTGCACTTTCCGAAATATCCCCAGCCGTGACAACGCCAGGCCCCTTCGCGTTGATCGACAACCGCTTTGGGCCCTCGACTTCCATACGAATTGACACACCCTTAAGGTTTAGAATGATATCAGTAACGTCTTCACGCACGCCAGCGACGCTGGAAAACTCGTGTAGAACGTTGTCAATTTGCACAGAGGTGATTGCCGCCCCTTGAAGGCTCGACATCAAAACACGGCGCAAAGCGTTGCCCATGGTCAAACCAAATCCGCGCTCAAGCGGTTCGGCCATCACTGTCGCTTGACGCGACGGGTCATTGCCCGGTTTAATGTCCAGCTGTTGCGGCTTGATCAATTCAGCCCAGTTCTTATGGATCATGCATCCCTCCATTCCTGCGCTCGCTCCATGTCCACAAGTGAGCGCTCCCGAGGTTTCAAAATACCGCACAGATAGGGCCACGCCTCAGACGCAGCCCTCTGATTACAAAACGAATTAGACGCGGCGCCGCTTTGGCGGCCGGCACCCGTTATGTGCGATTGGCGTCACATCACGTATGGATGTGATGGTAAATCCAGCAGCCGCCAAAGCGCGCAGTGCACTTTCACGTCCCGAACCAGGGCCTTGCACCTCAACTTCCAGCGTTTTAACACCGTGTTCTTGTGCTTTCTTGCCCGCATCCTCAGCCGCCATTTGTGCCGCATAAGGCGTGGATTTCCGCGAACCTTTGAAGCCCATTGTGCCTGCAGAGGACCAAGAAATCGCATTTCCCTGAACATCGGAGATCAAGATTTTAGTGTTGTTAAACGACGAATTCACATGGGCTACGCCCGCTGCGATATTCTTTGAGACCTTGCGCTTTGTGCGTCGTGCATCACGTGCCATGTGTCAAAGCCCCCCTTATTTCTTCTTACCAGCAATGGCCTTTGCAGGGCCTTTGCGTGTGCGTGCGTTGGTGTGTGTCCGTTGACCGCGAACAGGCAAGTTGCGACGATGGCGCAAACCGCGATAGCACCCCAAATCCATCAAACGCTTGATGTTCATCTGGGTGTCACGACGCAAATCGCCTTCGACCGTGTAGGTCGCATCGATATGCTCGCGAATTTGGATAACTTCTTGGTCGGACAATTCATTCACACGCCGCGTGTGATCAATCTTAAGCTCATCGCAAATTGCGCGCGCTGAGGTGTGACCAATGCCAGTTATATATGTGAGGGCAATCGGTACCCGTTTACCTGTGGGGATATTCACCCCTGCAATACGTGCCACGTATCGTATCCTTTCGTTGCGAGCCCGTGATACCAGGCCCTTTTTTCACAACTTAAGGCCCAAGGGTTATTGCCCCGGGCCTCGCGCCGTTCAGGTGATCGGACAGCTACCTGTCCACGATTCTCAACAGAGATGGGGCCTGTTAGGCCTATTCAATCTTTTCGTCAAGCCCATTGTAATTGACTTAATAACCCTTAGGTTGTATTCAGGTGCTACGGCTCTTGCGATGAACGCATCCGCTTTTTGCATTTCGCGAACGGAAGGATCATCCTATGCTTTGCAACGTTTTTTTTGTCAGTCGATCTACCCATGCACGTGGTCACTTGTCTGATCTCGATATTTTGAATGTGTCGCATGAAAATAACCAGCGCCATGAACTCACAGGCTGTTTGCTGCGGGGCCCCAAGTGGTTTGCGCATAGCTTGGAAGGGGAATACGAGCAATTGGCAAGGACATTCAAAAATATTCAAAACGACAATCGCCACGGGGATTTGGCCTATTGGTGGACTAACAAAAGCGGACACCGAAATTTTGAAGGGTGGCGCATGCTGTTCGTCAGTGATGACGAAACAAAACGGGAAGTCCGGTTCCGCCAATCAGACGAGGCACCGTTCGAAAAGCACCGCTTGACTCAGCTTATTCTTCAACGAAGCAAGCACGCGCGCGTTCTGCACTAGGGATTTTTATCCTAAACAAGACGGCCGGCTATTTTGAAGGGCTTGCGACTGAATGAAGCAAGCCCTGCTGTCAGGACATCGTGGCCGCAATGTCTGCTTTCACGGCATTGATCTCACCCAGGCCATTGACGTTTCTTAGCATGTTCTTGGCATAATAATACCCGATCAACGGCGATGTCTTTTTGTAATACTCCATCAACCTGGTCTTCAAACTGTCTTCATTGTCATCCGCGCGACGCTTGAATTCTGTATGACCGCAATTGCTGCATTTTCCATCTGCTGGAATTGGTTTGGTCTGATCGTTGTAGACTTCTCCGCAACCACCGCATGTAGAGCGCGCCACGATCCGCGCCACAAGCGCTTCGTCATCGACGTTCATTGCGATAACCGCGTCTAAGGTCTGACCCTGCTCGGCCAACAATTCACTTAAAGCATCTGCTTGCGCCAAGGTTCTGGGAAAACCATCAAAGATAAATCCGTTGGCCTTAACTGTTTCCAGTTGCTCACGGATCAAACCAATCACGATCTCATCCGTAACCAAAGCGCCCCGCGCCATCACATCGGCGACAACCTTGCCCATTTCGGTTCCGCTGTCTTTGGCGGCGCGCAACATGTCACCTGTGCTTAGCTGCACCATGGCGCGCTCATCCACCAAGAACCGTGCTTGTGTCCCTTTGCCTGCGCCCGGAGGCCCCAATAGAATAATATTCATCGCCGCACGGGGCTCCTTTTCTTCCGACGCTGACCGGTCTTACTGCCTTTACCACGCAGCTGAGATTTTTCGATCAGACCTTCGTATTGGTGCGCAAGAAGATGGCTTTGAACCTGCTGGATCGTATCCATCGTCACCGACACCACGATCAGAACAGAGGTACCACCGAAGTAAAATGGAATGGCGTATTGACCGCGCAGGATTTCTGGCAGCAAGCACACCAGCGCAAGGTAGCCAGATCCCAAAACCAACACCCTGTTGACGACATATTCAAGGTACTCCGCCGTCTTTTTACCCGGCTTAATCCCTGGGATAAAACCGTTTTGATTCTTCAAATTCTCAGCCACATCATCAGGTTTGAACGACACATTGAACGTGTAGAAATACGCAAAAAAGACGATCATCGCAGCGAAGAATAGCAGATATAGCGGCTGCCCCGGTCCAAAATAAGCCAGCAAGGTCGACATGATCGGGCCGGTCGCATTGCCACTGAACGTGCTGATCGTGATCGGCAACAACAGCAAGGACGACGCAAAGATCGCAGGAATCACGTTTGCAGGGTTCACTTTAACCGGCAAATGCGAAGATCCACCGTCATAGACTTTCATACCCACTTGGCGTTTCGGGTATTGAATATGAATCTTACGCAGAGCGCGCTCCATAAAGACCACAAACATAATTGTCGCAATCACCATGAATATCACGCCAATGATCAAGGCGGGGCTGATCGCACCGGACCGCCCCGACGCGAAGAACTGCGCCAACGCGGCTGGAACTTCTGCAATAATGCCGACGAAAATGATCAACGAGATCCCGTTGCCGATGCCGCGCGCGGTGATCTGCTCACCAAGCCACATTAGGAACATTGTCCCGCCAACCAGCGTAATCATGGTGCCAATGCGGAAATACAGCCCCGGATCCGTGGCCAGATCGCCCGCTTCAAGGCTGACGGCCAGGCCGTAAGACTGCAGAATCGCCAACGCAACTGTCCCGTAACGGGTGTATTGGTTGATTTTCTTGCGCCCTTGCTCGCCCTCTTTCTTCAACTGTTCCAGCTGCGGCACCATCGAGGTCAGCAACTGCACAATGATCGAGGCCGAAATATATGGCATGATCCCAAGGGCAAAAATACCCATTCGGCCCAAAGCACCACCGGTAAACATGGACACCATGCCACCAATACCTTGGCCGGCTTGTTCCATAAACTGTTGCAGCGCAACCCCATCAATACCCGGCACGGGAATAAATGTCCCAAGTCGGTAAACGATCAGCAGGCCAAGCGTGAACAGAATACGGTTTCGCAGGTCAGTTGCCTTACCAAACGCGCTCCAGCTCGTATTCGCGGCCATATTTTCTACGGCAGATACCATGGGGTCTCCGGGCTATGTGTTACGCAAACGCCGCCAACGATCGGACCTGACCGCGGCGGCGTTAAAATCCTGACAAAGTATGTAAGCGGCCAAGCGACCGCTCACAAGATGTTATTCCGCCGCTGCGGCTGCAACTTTCAAAGAACCGCCCGCTTTTTCGACAGCTTCAATTGCAGATTTAGAGGCGCCCGTCACATCGATAGACAGTTTCGAGGTCACTTCACCCTTGGCCAACACACGCACACCGTCCAGTTTGCGACGCACCAGACCCGACTCAATCAGCGTGTCTTCGGTGATATTGGCGGCATCGATCTTTTTCGCATCGACGAATTTCTGGATCAGGCCCAAGTTCACGACAGCGAACGCCTTGCGGTTCGGCTTGTTAAAGCCGCGCTTTGGCAGACGTTGGTACAAAGGCATCTGGCCGCCTTCATATCCATTGATCGCCACACCTGACCGGGATTTTTGACCTTTGATACCACGGCCACCCATTTTGCCCATACCCGAACCCGGGCCACGGCCAATGCGTTTTTTCCGTTTCGTCGCGCCGTCATTGTCGCGCAATTCATGCAATTTCATATCGCTTCTCCTTTGCCGGATGTGGTCCTCGAAGCGAAAGCGGACCAACCACGGCGTTTCTTGTTGTCGTCAAACAGCGCTCGGCGCCACCGGGCGCGTATAACGACAGCCGCCGCCCCATGCAAGCCCCCAGATGACCCAAAAGCCTTGCATCCAAAGCATGTTGATTTTTCCAATCCAACCGCGTTGGGTCTGGAATTCCTTACTTCATAAAAGACAAAAAAACCGCCACATTCACGGTGAGCCCGGAGATTTCCGGCATTTGAATAAAATCTTCCATATCCGGGGCCACCCATATTCGGCCTCATAATATTATTACTTGTTTGAAAGAAGTTAACCATGACAGTCTGGTATGATGCGGCGTTCTTCGGAGCGATTTCCGCCGCGCTGGGAACATGCGCTTACCTCCCCTATATCCGCGACACGTTGCAGGGCCGCACGCAGCCCCAACGCGCATCTTGGTTGATCTGGTCAGTGCTGTGCGTGATCGCGTTTTTCGTCCAATTGCACGAAGGCGCAACGCATTCACTTTGGTTCGCAGGGGCCATGGTCAGCGGCACGCTCAGCGTCTTCCTGCTGTCCTTGCGCTATGGCACCGGCGGGCTGCTATGTCGGCGCGATTGCACTGTGCTGGCCCTGGCCGCAGGTGGCCTTGCCGCTTGGTACATTACCGAAACAGCCGCGTTTGCGTTGATGATCACAATCTCGATCAGTTTTCTCGGCGGTGTGATCACCGTGGCCAAGGCCTATAAAACGCCCCATACCGAAACCTTCAGCAAATGGTTCACGTCACTTGGCGCCTCCGTTTTCGCGCTGCTGTCGGTCCAGACGTATGATCCGCTTTTGCTGGCCTATCCGATGTATTTGTTGGTGCTGAACAGCTCGATTGTAACGGCGCTTGCCTTAGGCGCACTGCGGGACCGCCAGATCATCCCAGCCGAATAAAGAACCAGCTGTTTCCATCAAGCGGTTTTAGATAAAATTTGCGGTCAGCCACAGAAAAGAAAAACGCCGCCCCAACTGGGACGGCATTCCAAATAACACTCAGAAAGAGGCGTTTAGCCCTTTTCTTCGACGATCTCTACAAGATGTGGGATCTTGTTGACCATGCCACGCACGGAAGGTGTGTCTTCCAGCTCGCGGGTTCTGTGCATTTTGTTCAAGCCCAAACCAACCAAAGTCTGGCGTTGATCTTTCGGGCGGCGAATCGGAGAGCCGATCTGTTTTACAACGATTGTCTTAGCCATAGGTCTCAGGCCTCCTCAGAAACTTGGGCAGACGCGGCCGGGGCCTCATCGCGCTTGGGCAGAATGTCTGCCACTTTTTTACCACGACGTGCTGCAACTGACCGGGGCGAGGATTCTTTTTTCAAGCCATCAATCGTTGCCCGACTCATGTTGTAAGGGTTTTGCGAACCAATGGACTTGGACACAACGTCCTTGATGCCCAGCATTTCGAACACGGCACGCATGGGACCACCCGCGATGATACCCGTCCCTTCCGGGGCTGTGCGCATCACCACTTTACCGGCGCCATGACGGCCTTCCATGTCATGGTGCAGTGTGCGGCCTTCGCGCAGTGGCACCCGGATCATCTGACGTTTGGCTTGCTCAGTCGCTTTGCGAATGGCCTCGGGGACCTCTTTGGCTTTACCTTTGCCGAACCCGACACGGCCCTTTTGATCACCTACCACAACAAGGGCTGCAAATCCAAAGCGCTTACCGCCTTTTACCGTTTTCGAAACACGGTTGATCGCCACCAAGCGATCTGCAAATTCCGGCGTCTCATCTTCGCGATTGCGACGTGGACGACGATTGTTTTCACGTTCTGCCATTCGGACAGCTCCTAACATTTAGGCAGGGTGACCCGCCACATTGTGTCGATCCTTGGTGAGCCACAGTCGACCCCCGGATCATCGAGGCGGGACCACCCCGCCTGCGCAATTTTTGTCACACCGATGCAGTCAAAGCCGCATCGCTGCCAGATCATTGTCGAAGGTGCAGCTATGCCGCACCCTTGGCATTAAATCTTAAGCCCGCCTTCGCGCGCCGCATCTGCCAAAGCTTTTACTTTGCCGTGGAACAAGAAACCGCCGCGATCGAAATAAGCTTCGGTCACACCAGCCTTTTTCGCACGCTCGGCGATCGTCGCACCAACTTTCGCTGCCGCTTCGACATTGTTCTTGCCGACCAAGCCCAAATCCTTTTCCAAGGACGAGGCCGCCGCGACTGTCACACCGTTTACATCGTCGATCAATTGAACGCTGATGTTCTTGTTGGAACGATGCACGGAAAGACGCGCGCGTCCTGCATTGACCTTGCGAAGTTTGTTCCGGACGCGCAGGCGGCGCTTGAGGAACAGGGTCCGTTTGCTGTTTGCCATCTGTCTGGTCCTTACTTCTTCTTGCCTTCCTTGCGGAAGATAAATTCGCCTTTATACCGAATACCTTTGCCTTTGTAGGGCTCTGGTTTACGCCACTCGCGAATGTTTGCAGCCACTTGGCCAACCAATTGTTGGTCAATACCTTCGACAACGATTTCAGTCTGTTTGGGCGCCGTCACTGTGACCCCCTCAGGTGCTGTGTAATCCACATCGTGGCTCAAACCCAGGTTCAGCTTCAGGGTGTTGCCCTGCATCTGTGCCCGGTAACCAACGCCTTGGATTTCCAGTTCCTTCTTGAAACCATCGGTCACACCTACAACGCAATTTTGCACCTGCGTGCGGGACATGCCCCACTGCTGGCGCGCGCGCTTGGATTTGCCACGAGGCTCAATTTTCACAACATTGTCGTCCACCGACAGTGTCACATCATCTGTCGCCGTGAAGCACCGGACCCCTTTAGGGCCCTTCACTTCAATCGTTTGACCCGAAACCGAGGCAGAAACGCCGCTGGGCAGGTCGACAGGTTTTTTACCGATACGAGACATTGCAACCCCTCCTTAGAAGACGGTGCAAAGTACTTCGCCGCCAACATTTTGGCTGCGGGCACTTGCATCGGACATAACGCCTTTGGATGTCGACACGATAGACACACCCAGTCCCTGACGGACCGACGGAATATCACCAACACCCATATACACACGACGACCGGGCTTAGACACACGCTTGAGTTCGCGGATCACAGGCTCGCCTTCGTAATACTTCAGGCTGATTTCAATTGCGGGATGACCGGATGTATCTTTGGTTTCTTCAAAACCGCGGATATACCCTTCGTCTGCCATCACTTCTAAAACACGCACGCGCAGCTTGGATCCGGGCGTCATCACAGTGGATTTCCCCCGCATTTGGTTGTTGCGGATACGTGTCAACATATCACCGATAGGATCGTTCATCTTATGCTCTCCTTACCAGCTTGACTTAACCATGCCGGGGATTTGGCCGTTCGAGCCAAGCTCCCGCAGCGCGATCCGGGACACCTTAAGCTTACGGTAGTAAGCGTGGGGGCGGCCGGTCAGCTGACAGCGGTTGTGCAGACGGGTTGCCGAGCTGTTGCGCGGCAGTTTGGCAAGCTTCAGGGATGCGCGAAAGCGATCCTCCATTGGCTTGCTCTCGTCTGAGATGATTTCCTTCAAAGCAGCCCGCTTGGCGGCATATTTTTCCACCAGCTTCTGACGCTTCACTTCGCGGGCGATCATGGATTTCTTAGCCATAACTCAGTCTCCCTCTTACGCGTTGAAGGGCATGTTGAAATGCTTCAACAGCGCCTTGGCTTCCGCGTCATTGTCGGCGGTGGTGGTGATGATGATGTCCATACCCCAGACTTCGTCGACTTTGTCGAAGTCCACTTCGGGGAAGACGATGTGTTCCTTCATGCCCATGGCAAAGTTGCCACGACCATCAAAGGACGGCTTCACACCGCGGAAGTCACGAATACGTGGCATCGCAATGGTGATCAGACGGTCCAGGAATTCATACATCCGGTCACCGCGCAGGGTGACTTTCGCACCAAGTGTCATGTCTTCCCGCACCCGGAAACCCGCAATGGATTTCTTGGCTTTGGTCGGCATGGCTTTTTGGCCAGCGATTGCGGTCAGATCTTCAACAGCGGCCTTGGCTTTTTTGCTGTCGCGAACCGCTTCAGCACCACATCCGATATTGAGAACAATTTTGTCCAGACGCGGAGTCTGCATGTCGTTCTTATATCCGAACTCTTCCTTCATCGCCGCGCGGATGGTGTCTTTGTACGCATCCTTCAAGCGGGGGGAGTAATTTGCTGTATCAAGCATCGATCACGTCTCCCGTTGTTTTGGCAAAGCGCACTTTCTTGTCGCCTTCCATTTTGAAGCCAACGCGTGTGGGTTTGCCGTTCGCGTCGATATAGGCCAGATTGCTCAGCTGGATCGGCATCGCCTTGGGGATGCGTCCACCTTGATCGTTTTGGCTTTGACGGGTTGCGCGGATCGATATGTTCAATCCATCCACAACCGCTTTACCGGCCTTAGGGTCAACAGACGCGATCACGCCTTCCTTGCCCTTGTCCTTACCGGTCAGCACGACGACTTTATCGCCCTTTTTCAACTTAGCAGCCATGTCACAGCACCTCCGGCGCAAGCGAAATGATTTTCATGAAGTTCTTGCCGCGCAATTCGCGGACCACAGGTCCAAAAATCCGTGTGCCAATGGGCTCCATGTTGTTGTTCAGAATGACAGCCGCGTTGCGGTCAAACCGGATGGCTGTGCCATCGTCGCGGCGGACTTCTTTGGCGGTGCGAACAACGACGGCTTTACGAACGTCGCCCTTTTTCACACGGCCGCGTGGGATGGCTTCCTTAACCGACACGACAATGATGTCGCCGACGGATGCGTATTTACGCTTGGAACCACCCAGGACCTTGATGCACTGAACTCGGCGTGCGCCAGAGTTGTCAGCAACATCCAGATTGGTCTGCATCTGGATCATATGGTTTCTCCTGACCTTTGGGGGGCGTTATTGCCGGATCCCCATGGTTTCGATCTTACTAAAAAGGATTTGGGGCTTACGCCTCAAGAACTTCCCAGCGCTTTGTCTTCGAACGAGGTGCGCATTCAATAATCCGAACTGCATCCCCCACTTTGAAGGCATTCTTTTCATCGTGCGCCCGGTATTTCTTGGACTTACGAATGGTTTTCTTCAGAACTGGGTGCGTGAAACGACGTTCAACGGACACAGTAACTGTTTGGGCATTGGCATCCGAGGTAACGACGCCGGTCAAAATACGCTTTGGCATAATCGCTCTCTTTTATTCCGCAGCCGCTTGGGCTTTTTCAGTCAAAATTGTTTTAACCCGCGCAGCATCGCGGCGCACTTGGCGCATACGGGCTGGGTTTTCAAGCGAGCCTGTGGCCTGCTGAAAGCGCAAGTTGAAACTTTCTTTCTTCAGATTGGCCAGCTCTTCTTTGAGCTGGTCCGGCGTTTTATCACGCAATTCGCTGGCGTTCATCGCCTTTTCCTTTCGACATCACCGGAGAGCCCCGCATTTTCAAGACGCAGACACGCCAACGGGTCACCCTGATTCCAGTGGAGTTCATGATGAAAGGTTCGCTTACGCCCACTTAGGCTGTGACGCAAGAGTGTATCACCAAACAATTGCTGGTATTGGTGGATTATTCCACGCACGTCGCTATCAGAACAGCCTTGCGGCGCTTTTGATCCTTAAGCGCAGGCACGTGATGTGAAAAATCTATCTAAGCGATGACACGCTCTGCCAAACCAGTGCATGGGCACAGTGCTTTGCCCAACAGACGTCGTCAATGGGTGTAGCGCGAACGCCGTCGCTGCGTTAGAAGACAGCATGGCTCAGATCTCATCTCTTTTTGTGACCCGATTGTATCACGCGCACCTGTCGGACTTTGCCCCAGCGATCAATGCGGATGAATTGGAAATGTCGTGCCTTACAATCGCACAAGATGATGAAGCGGGGCAAGATTGGTGCGCGACCGAAGGCTTTCCCGGTTACACCTCATATGCCTCGCTCACTGATCTGCCCTGGCGATTTCCGATCTTTGCCGATTTAGTTAAGGTTCTGGACGCCCATGTCGCCGCATTCGCGGATGACCTTGAGTTCGACTTGGGCGATAAATCGCTCATTCTAGAGGATCTTTGGATCAATATTCTGCCCGAAGGCGGGATTCACACCGGACATATCCACCCCCATTCCGTGATTTCAGGAACCACCTATGTGGCGATGCCCGAAGGCACCAGCGCTTTAAAACTGGAAGATCCCCGCTTACCGATGATGATGGCGACACCACCGCGACGCACCGATGCTTCGCAAGGCCAACGTCAGTTTGTCTATGCAAACCCGTCCGTTGGCGATGTGCTGTTGTGGGAAAGCTGGCTGCGCCACGAGGTCCCTATGAATATGACCGAAGAGGACCGTATTTCAGTGAGTTTTAATTATAAATGGGAATAGCGATGTCTGCCCTATCAATTGCGTTTTCACGTCTTGAAGCATTGGACCTTCAACACATTGAAAGTACCGGCGACTGGGAGTTAGGACGCATTTTCAGCCACTTAGCCCAAGGGGTGGAATTTTCGGTGCACGGCTATCCGCAGCCAAAACCGAAACTGTTCCAAGCCACTGTAGGTAAATTGGCATTCACTGTCTTTGACAAACGCAACCGTATGTCACACGCCCTGAACCAGCCTATCCCCGGAGAAAACATTGCGCCGCTCACCGCGGATCAAGGCCTGCAACGTTTATGGACCGC
>JBGCEM010000046.1:0-28390 GCA_045106335.1 Paracoccaceae bacterium
CACCGGGAAAACCGCAAGCTTTACATTGCCCATGCTGTCTTTATTGGCCCGAGGCCGGGCACGTGCGCGCATGCCGCGCAGTTTGGTGTTGTGCCCAACACGTGAGTTAGCCGCACAAGTCGCTGAAAACTTTGACACTTACAGCAAATATTTGAAACTTAGCCGGGCCTTATTGATTGGCGGTGTCAGCTTCAAGGAACAAGAAACCATCATCGACAAGGGCGTGGACGTTCTAATTGCCACCCCAGGGCGCCTTCTGGACCACTTCGAGCGCGGCAAGCTGATCCTGTCGGACGTCAAAATCATGGTGGTCGACGAAGCCGACAGAATGCTGGATATGGGTTTTATTCCAGATATCGAACGCATATTTGGACTGACGCCGTTCACACGCCAAACCTTGTTCTTTTCCGCCACCATGGCTTCCGAAATTGAGAGGATAACGAACACTTTCCTCAGCAATCCCGCCCGCGTCGAAGTCGCCCGCCAAGCCACCGCCTCAGAGACAATTGAGCAAGGCGTTGTGATGTTCAAAGGGTCGCGTCGGGACAGGGAAGCATCGGAAAAACGCAAATTGCTGCGGCTGTTGATCGACCGCGAAGGCGAAGCCTGCACAAATGCGATCATCTTTTGCAACCGTAAGACCGATGTAGATATCTGCGCCAAGTCCTTGAAAAAATACGGATATGACGCGTCACCAATTCATGGGGATCTGGATCAAAGCCAACGCACCAAAACGCTGGATGACTTCCGCAATGGGGACATCCGGCTGTTGATTGCGTCAGACGTTGCAGCGCGCGGGTTAGATGTCCCCGCCGTCAGTCACGTATTTAACTTCGACGTACCAGGGCATCCAGAAGACTATGTGCACAGAATTGGGCGCACAGGGCGCGCGGGTCGTGACGGCAAAGCGATTACATTGTGCTCTGCCCGCGACGAAAAGAACTTTGATGCAGTTGAAAAACTGATACAGCGAGAAATTCCGCGGCTTGAAAACCCCTTGAAGGTCGAGGCTGCTCGGGTAGCTGAACCCGACGCGGGTGCCGAAAAGCCCAAACGCAGTCGTACGCGGCGCACAAAAGACGTACAGCCCAAATCTGACGCCGTCGACCAGGATACGCCTACAGATAAGAAACAGTCGCAAAAACCGACACACTCATCCGATAAACCCCGCAACCGCGGCCGTGGACAGGGCGAGCAAAACAAAATTGTCGGCCTTGGCGATCATCTTCCCGGATTTATCGCAATGAGTTTTGAAGAACGCAAAGCCAGCTAAGGCTTTGCACTAAACGATGGCTCAAGTCAGCACGTTCAAGCCAACCGACTTAAGACCACGCTGACTTCAGGTTTTTTTCCAATCTCAGTCTGGGACGTATTACGTGCAATTCGACGCAATTCGTTCTCCAGTTTAGAATCATCTGCCAAAGTCTTTTCCGACGCACGGTTCAAATACTGACCCAAATCTTCTTCAAGAACATCCACCAAAGACGCACCAGAGCGGCCCGTATTTGGCAAGCCCATGGTTTCACACCAAGGTGGGCCAACTGGTTCGTCCTCTTCGTCCAAAATCGCTGTTACCACCACATGCCCATTCAAAGCCATGCGGATTCGGTCGCGTATAATTCCGTCCAGCGCCCCAATCTGTACAGAGCCGTCCAAATAGGTGCGCCCTGTTTCGACGAATCCGCACACAGTCGGCGCATTACCTGACAAATCCACCATTGTCCCGTTGACCGCCAAAACACCTTTGATCCCGGACTGCGCACCCAATTTGACATGCTCGCGCAAATGCCGGTGCTCTCCATGCATGGGCACCAAGATCTGAGGCTTTACCACGTCATGCATTTTTGCCAAATCAGGACGGTTGGCATGACCCGACACATGATAATGCCCTTCCGAACTTTCATCGACGACATCGACACCTTGCTCGGAAAATTGATTAACGATCCGCAGAACTTCGCGTTCATTTCCAGGGATAGTCTTGGACGAAAACAGAAACGTATCCCCTTCCTTCATAACAATCCCATTATACTTTCCCCGCGCCAATTGCGCGGATGCGGCGCGGCGTTCACCTTGGCTGCCAGTGACCAACAGCATCAAGTTTTCACGTGGAATATCGCGCGCATCTTCGGGGGCAACTGTGTTTGGAAAGCCCTTCAACACCCCCGTTTCCTTGGCCGCTTCCACCATGCGGTTCATCGCCCGCCCCAACAAACAAATCGAGCGCCCAGCCCGTTCACCCGCCTGGGCCAAAGTCTTAACCCGCGCAACGTTTGAGGCAAACGTCGTTGCCACCACCATCCCTTTTGCGCTGCTCACAAGCTTCTCGATTTCGGGACCAACGGTCGATTCCGACTTTCCGGCTTCACGCGAAAACACATTCGTGCTGTCACAAATCAACGCTTTAACGCCGCCCGACGCCACATCACGCCAGAGGACCTCATCAAAGGCTTCGCCAACCAAGGGCGACGTATCCAACTTAAAGTCGCCTGTGTGAATCAATCGCCCGTCTGGTGTATCAATCACAAGTGCAGAGCTTTCCGGGATCGAATGGCTGATCGGCAAGAACCCAACAGAAAATGGTCCAGCCTGAACAACTTCTGGCCAAGCTGAAACTGTGCACACCGCTTGTTCAGGATGACCGTGTTCATCCATTTTCCGGCGCGCGATATTTGCTGTGAACGCGCGCGCATAGATAGGCGCCCCAAGACGCTGATAGGTATGCGCCACCGCACCCACGTGATCCTCATGAGCGTGTGTCACAAAAATCGCCTCAATCCGGTCCGCGCGATCGGCCAACCAACTGACATCCGGCAGGATCAAATCAACACCCGGACTGCCATCCATATCAGGAAAGGTCACGCCAAGATCGACAACAATCAAACGTTCACGATCCTCGGGGCCATACCCATAAACATAACAATTCATTCCGATCTCACCTGCGCCGCCAAGGGGCAGATAGATTAATCGTTCTCGTTTACTCACGAATTTTCCTTATTATATCTATGGATAACAGTCAGACCGTGCATGGTCAGATCCGCTTCTATCCGGTCAAATAACGCATCTGTTTGATCAAACAACGGCGCTAAGCCGCCCGTCGCGATAACTTTCATAGGTTGATCTCGTTCGGACTTGATACGCGCACAAATCTCTTTGATCAAACCAACATAACCCCAAAAAACGCCCGATTGCATGCAGGCGACCGTATTCATACCCACAACCCTCTGAGGCTTGGTGATATCAACATGCGGAAGCGCCGCTGCCGCCATATGCAGCGCCTCAAGCGAAAGATTCACGCCAGGCGCAATCACACCACCCACATAAGCGCCGTCTTGCCCCGCCACATCAAACGTAGTCGCCGTGCCAAAATCAACGACAATCAAATTGCCACCATGCCGATCGAACGCACCCGCCGCGTTGACCAGCCGGTCTGGCCCGACGATCGTGCCTTCATCTACTCGGGGCTGTGTTGGCAATAAACAATCAGGCTTGCCCACAACCAATGGTCGGCAGCCAAAAAATTGGTCTGCGAAGACGCGCAAATTAAAAACAACGCGCGGCACCGTGGAAGAAATGATGACATCCGTGATCGTTGGGGCGATGCCGTAATGGGTCAATAACGTGGAAAACCATGTAAAATATGCATCCGCAGTTCTGGCATGATGTGTTGACGTGCGCATGGTACACAGAAATTCCGTCCCGTCCCAAATCGAAAACACCGTATTTGTGTTGCCACAATCAATGGCCAGAAGCATGACCCGCCCCTTTCAGAAATAGACATCTGCAGCCGGCAATACAACGCGACCCTCATCGGTCTCTAAAACAAGGCAACCCTCTTTGTCCACGTCCATAAAGGTACCAACAAACGCAGTAGTCCCAGTGCGCGCCGTTATGACCTCGCCCAACCGGGCAGCATGCGTCATCCATTTATGGCGGATAGGCCCGAACCCAAAGTTCTGAAATTGTTGTTCCAAGTCATCATAAATTTGTGCCAAACAAGTTACAAAGTCTAGAAGTTCAACATGTACCCCAGTCTCGGACAACACAGAAACAGGTCGTACTGCCTGTGTTTCAACGTCGCCCTTCTCTGGAAAGGCAATCAGGTTAACACCAACACCGATGGCAAGCGACATCCCAGACTTGGCACCAGAGGTACTCTCTAACAGGATCCCTGCAAGTTTACCCCCGTTCAGAAGCACGTCATTCGGCCATTTCAACGCCAGCCCGTCTGACGAACCCAAAAACTTTGTCACAGCATCAAAAACTGCCAACGACATTACAAAACTGCGCAAAGCTAAGACCGAAAGTACCTCATTCGGCTGCAAAACCAACGTAGCCGCAAAATTCCCCTCAGGCATGACCCATGCTCGACCGCGACGGCCACGTGCTGAAGTTTGCTTTTTCGCAATAATCCAAGTTGGACCAGCAAGCCCAGTCGCCACACGGCGGGCTTCATCCAGGGTCGAGTCAACCTCAGTCAGAATGTAGCCGCTCACGCCCGGTGGCCAACTCACCGCTTCACTTAGCAAGATAAACTCCCGCCGGAGGCTCCGGTCGGTCCCCCCGCGCTGAGTATATCAGTTAACAAGCGATGCCGCAGCCGCTGCAGCCGCGCCTTCAACACCGAACAAGTTCACAACGCCGAACACCATAATACCGGCTGAAACGACTAAGAAGCCCCATAATACAGGGGATGTTCCACCATCAAGCGCATCGCCGCGGTCTTCTCCGAAGTACATATAAAAGACGATGCGTAAATAGTAATAGGCACCGATGGCAGACGCGACCGCAGAAGCAACGACAAGCCAAACCAACCCTGCTTCAATACCAGCCATCCACACACCGAATTTCGCGAAAAAACCCAGCATCGGTGGCACACCAGCCAAAGAGAACATGAGGATCAACAAAGCCAGTGCCTTGGTTGGCTCACGCTTCGAATAATTGTTCAACGCACTAATATCGGTCACTGGTTGACCGTCTTTTTCCATCATTAGAATAAATGCGAAGGTTCCCACATTCATTGTAACATAAATGGCCATGTATATAAGCATCGCCTCAATTCCAGCCGCATTGCCGGCCGCAAGTCCGATCAACGCGTATCCCATATGCGCAATTGACGAAAATGCCATGAGCCGCTTGATATTCGTCTGTCCAATCGCAGCGACAGCACCCAAAAACATAGACGCTATAGATAACAACGCAATAATTTGCTGCCAGTCTTTGACCGCCGCACCAAACGCGTCGTGCATCACCCGCGCGAATAACGCCATGGCTGCAACCTTTGGGGCGGTTGCGAAAAATGCGGTGACTGGGGTTGGTGACCCTTCATAGACATCCGGCGTCCACATGTGGAAAGGAACGGCAGACACTTTGAAAGCAAACCCGGCTATTAAGAACACCAAACCGAAAAGTAAGCCTAAGCTAAGTTCGCCATGCTGAGCAGTTTGAATAATGCCCGCGAACTGCGTTGTGCCCGCGTACCCATAAACCAGTGAAGCGCCGTACAGCAACAGACCTGAGGACAACGCACCCAATACGAAATACTTCAAACCCGCTTCAGTAGAGCGCACAGAATCCCGGCGCAGCGAAGCGACGACGTAGAGCGCTAAAGATTGCAACTCTAGCCCCATGTAAAGGCTCATTAAATCGCCCGCCGAGACCATGACCATCATACCAACGGCAGCAAGCGCAACCAGCATGGGATACTCAAAACGCAGTAAGCCTTTCTGCGTCATGTACCCTTCGCTCATCAACAAAACGGCCGCGGCTGAAACAAGGATCGTGACTTTGGCAAAACGCGCGAATGCGTCGTCAATGAACAGCCCATTGAAGGCAACATTGCCACCGGACCCATTTAGTCCGATCCAGACCGCAAGCGCCAACATCACAGCAGAGGTCGCCCATAACAAAACGGAAGCAACTTGGTCTTTGCCTGTGTAGACGGCGCCTACCAATGCAAACATCGCATAAAGAGCCAGCACAATTTCCGGCAGGATGATATTTAGATCCGCGCCCATAGGTCCTGATTCCTCTTAGTTTTCTGCGATCAAGTTGTTTGTAGTTGCCGCAGCATTTGCTGTCTCATAATTCGACACAAGCGCCTCAACGGAAGGTCCCGTCACGTCCAAAACAAGTGCCGGGTACACGCCCAACAACAATGTCATTGCGACCAAAGGCACAAAGATTGCACGCTCGCGCGCAGTCATGTCTTTAATCGTTTTCAAGCTTTCTTTGATCAGGTCACCCATAACGACCCGACGATAGAGCCACAGCGCATAGGCCGCTGAAAAGATCACACCTGTCGTCGCGATCGCGGCAACCCAGGTGTTTACTTGGAATGTCGCCATCAGCGTCAGGAATTCACCAACGAAGCCCGAGGTTCCCGGCAGCCCAACATTAGCCATGGTAAACAGCAAAAAGATCATCGCATACACAGGCATCCGGTTGACCAACCCCCCATAGGCGTCGATTTCGCGGGTATGCATTCTGTCATATATCACGCCGACGCACAGAAATAGGGCCCCGGAAATGAAGCCGTGGCTGATCATTTGAAAAATCGCACCATCCAAACCTTGTTGGTTGGCTGCGAAAATGCCCATCGTCACGAACCCCATATGCGCGACAGATGAATAGGCGATCAGCTTCTTCATGTCTTCTTGCACCAAGGCGACCAGTGAGGTGTACACAATCGCAATCGCAGACATCCATAAAACCAAAGGTGCCATGACGTCAGATCCAACTGGAAACATCGGAAGCGAAAAACGAAGGAAGCCATACCCGCCCATTTTTAGCAAGATCGCCGCCAAGACAACCGAACCAGCAGTCGGGGCCTGCACGTGTGCATCGGGCAGCCAAGTGTGCACCGGCCACATGGGCATCTTAACGGCGAAGCTTGCAAAGAACGCAATGAACATTAACGTTTGAAGGCCGCCGACAACCTGGATGCCCATCAAGCTAAACGTTTCAAACTGAAACTGGTGGTTCAGAAGTGTCTCAATATCTGTGGTACCTGCATCGACATACATCGCCACCATGGCGACAAGCATCAGCACCGAACCAAGGAAGGTATAAAGGAAGAACTTGAAGCTGGCATAGATCCGGTTGGCACCGCCCCAGATCCCGATAATCAGGAACATCGGAATAAGTCCGGCCTCAAAGAATAAATAGAACAGTACCAGATCCAGCGCCATAAACACGCCCAGCATCAGCGTTTCCAGTAGCAAAAATGCGATCATGTACTCTTTGACACGTACCTTTACATCCCAGCTGGCCAGGATCGTTAACGGCATCATGAACGTGGTCAACATCACAAACAGAATAGAGATACCATCCACGCCCAGTTTGTATTTCAAACCCATGATCCATTCACCGGATTCGACAAACTGCATTCCCGTATCCATTCGGTCAAAGCCAAACAGAATAAACAGTGAAATCAGGAACGTCACCGATGTCGCGATGAGCGCCAACCACTTCGCATTTCGCGTCGCAGCCTCGTCATCCCCGCGCAGAAACACAGCCAAGATCAAAGCGGCAACGGCTGGGATTGCCAACGTAATGGAAAGAAGATTGTCCATTATTGCGTCCCTCCGCTCATCGTCATCCAAGTGATCAGCACGGCCAGTCCGATGACCATCGCGAAGGCATAGGTGAAAATGTACCCGGATTGTGCGCGACCCGCGAGCCGCGTGAAGAAAGGAATGATCCCCATGGATACACCATTGATCGCGCCGTCAATCGTCGCACCGTCTCCGCGTTTCCAAAAGAACTGGCCTAGCTTTTTCGCAGGTTGCACAAAGATGAAATCGTAAAGCTCATCAAAATACCATTTGTTCTTTAGGAACAGATAAAGAGGCCGTTGGTTTTCTGCCAATCGACCCGGCAGGGACGTGTTTACGATATAGAACCAGAACGCCACGCCGAAGCCGATCAACATAGCGATGAACGGCGACAGTTTCACCCAAGTGGGCACATAATGCGCCTCATGCAGGACTGTATTTTCGGGTGCGATGTAGATTGCTGCGCCACCGGGGGCGTCTTCCATGACATACTTCAGCTCTGACGCCTTTGGGCTGCGCTCGGCCACGGACATTTTCAGATCATCTGCCGGGGCCTCGTAGTGGCCGCCGAAGAACTTGATCACCTCGTTGGTTTTACCAAAGAAGCTGGAATACCAGATCGCACCTGCAAAGATTGCGCCCAGCGACAGCACGCCCAGCGGGATCAGCATGACCATCGGGCTTTCATGAGCGTGTTCATGCGTATGCTTGTCGCCGCGCGGGGTGCCGTAAAAGGTCAGGAACATCAGCCGCCACGAATAAAAACTGGTGAACAACGCCGCGATCACCAGAGCCCAAAAGGCAAACCCGTTTCCAGAGGCAAAGGCGCTTTCGATCACAGCATCTTTCGACGCAAAACCCGCAAAACCAATCCACCCTGTTAGTGGAATGCCAACGCCTGTAATCGCCAAAGTACCGATCATCATGGCCCAGAACGTATAGGGGATCTTTTTGCGCAGACCGCCATAGTTCGTCATGTCTTGTTCGTGGTGCATCGCGTGGATGACCGAGCCGGCACCAAGGAACAACATCGCTTTGAAAAACGCGTGTGTAAACAAGTGGAACATTGCCACGGAATAAACGCCAACGCCCGCCGCCACGAACATATAGCCCAGCTGCGAGCAGGTCGAATAAGCGATCACGCGTTTAATGTCCGTCTGCACAAGCCCCACAGTTGCCGCGAAGAAAGCGGTGCACGCGCCAAGGACCGTGACAAAGGCCATCGCCTGCGGCGCAAATTCCATAATTGGCGACATGCGGCACACAAGGAAAACACCTGCTGTGACCATGGTCGCTGCGTGGATCAGCGCCGAAACAGGGGTCGGCCCTTCCATCGCGTCGGGCAGCCATGTGTGCAAGATCAATTGCGCCGATTTGCCCATCGCGCCGATAAACAACAAGAACGCCACCAAATTCGCTGCATTCCAGTCCGCCCACAAGAAGCTCACTTGCGTTTCAGCCAAAGTCGGAGCGGCTGCAAATATATCATCAAATTTGATCGAATCTGTCAGCAAAAACAGAGCAAAAATACCTAAGGCAAAACCGAAATCTCCAACCCGATTTACAACAAATGCTTTGATTGCGGCCGCATTGGCAGATGGTTTGCGGTAATAAAAACCGATCAATAAATATGAGGCGACACCGACGCCTTCCCATCCAAAAAACATCTGAACCAAATTATCCGACGTCACCAGCATCAGCATCGCGAACGTGAAAAAGGACAGATAGGCAAAAAAGCGTGGCTTATAGCTTTCGCCCTCTTTCCATTGCGGATCATCTGCCATGTAGCCAAAGGAATAAAGATGCACCAAACTCGATACGGTGGTCACCACAATCAACATAATCGCAGTCATGCGATCAAGGCGAATGGACCAATCCGTGCTAAGGCTTCCGCTTTCAATGAAACGCAAAATTTGGATCTGTTCTGTCGTCCCGTCAAATGTCAGAAATACCACCCAAGATAGCAAGGCTGCCAAGAACAGAAAGCCCGTCGCAACCCATTGGGCAACTGTTTCGCCAAGAATCCGCCAGCCAAACCCGCAAATCAGGGCACCAACTAACGGGGCAAAAAGGATCGTCGTTTCCATTGCCGTTCAGCCTTTCATCACATTGACGTCTTCGACCGCGATCGTTCCGCGATTGCGGAAAAAACAGACGAGAATTGCCAGACCAATCGCGGCTTCAGCTGCCGCAACCGTCAGTACAAATAGGGTAAAGACCTGGCCCACCAGATCCCCCAAAAAGCTGGAAAACGCGACAAGATTGATGTTCACGGCCAACAACATCAATTCGATGCTCATCAGCAGAATGATCACATTCTTGCGGTTCAAAAATAGCCCAAAAATGCCAATCACAAACAGCGTCGCTGCAACGATAAGATAGTGTTCAAGTCCGATCACGACAGCATTCCTTTGAAGCGGGTAAGAGTTCAAGGGCAGTCGTTTCAACGCCCATCCACACGGAGCTGATCTGGTTGCACGCAGCTATCATCTTACAAGCCCTGCCCCGGTTTGACGTCCTTCAATTCCATTGCCGTGGCTGGGTCGCGATACATCTGCGCCAGCACATCTTGACGTTTGACGTCGACGCGGTGCCGCAGCGTCAACACAATGGCCCCAACCATCGCAACCAGCAAAATCAGGCCAGACAATTGAAATAGAAGGAAATATTCGTCATATAAGATCATTCCCAGCGCTTGCGTGTTGTGCATATCCGTCGGGGTGACTTGGGTGCGCAAACTTTCGGCCGCAGCGTTGCTTTCCCAAGCGCCAAATGCCATCGCGAATTGCATCAAAATCACAACACCAATCAGCAAAGCCAAAGGCATGTATTTCGCCATCTCGGCCTTTAGTTCGGCAAAATCGACATCCAACATCATCACGACGAATAAGAATAGGACTGCGACCGCGCCTACATAGACGATGATCAAGAGCATCGCGACAAATTCTGCGCCCAGCAAAACGAACAGGCCAGCTGACGATAGAAACGCAAGGATCAACCAAAGTACAGAATGCACCGGGTTCCGACTGATCACGGTAAACAAACCGCCACTAATCACGCAAATCGCGAACAGGTAGAATGCGAAAACGCTCATGCGCTGTCCTTTCCGGTCTCAAGCACGTCTCGGGCCAACTCCATCGCCGCAGTCGTGGCGGGTAGCCCTGAAAATAGACTCATCTGTGTGATGGCTTCGTAGATATGTTGATCTGTTGCACCAGTTTCCGTCAGATGACGTACGGTCTGGCGGAAGGCCGCCTCATTTTGCACGCCTTGCATCGTGAGGCCCGCCAATGTCAGCATAAGACGCGTCTTTGCGTCCAGACCGCCTTCATTCAATTTATTGCCAAACATTAGCTCCATCACGTCCTTCGACATGGTCGGCCACATTGCATCAAAGCCCTTCGGCGTGAAGGCTTCCATCGCCGGAAAGCTCTTCATCATGTCCCGCGTCTGATCCATCATTTGCTCAAAGGGCGTTTTATCGGTCATCGGTAGGGCGCATCAATTTCGAGATTACGCGCAATTTCAGCTTCCCAACGGTCGCCATTTTCCAACAACTTGTGTTTGTCGTAGAACAGCTCTTCCCGAGTTTCAGTCGAAAATTCGAAATTCGGCCCCTCGACAATTGCATCCACAGGGCAGGCTTCTTGACAGAAACCGCAATAGATACATTTTGTCATATCAATGTCGTATCGCGTGGTGCGTCGTGATCCGTCATCCCGAGGTTCGGCATCAATCGTGATCGCTTGGGCCGGACAGACCGCTTCGCAGAGCTTGCAAGCGATGCAGCGTTCTTCGCCATTAGGATAGCGTCTCAGTGCATGTTCACCGCGAAATCGCGGGCTCAACGGGCCTTTCTCGTGCGGATAGTTCACTGTGGATTTCGGGGCAAAGAAATACTTTAGTCCCAGCCGGAAGCCTTGCCAAAAATCTTGCAGCAAGAAATATTTAGCGGCGCGTGTGTAATCGATTTGCGTCATATCAGATCCTCTTACATCGGCCATCGAGCGTAGACGCCCCAAAACCATTCGAACCGCGCCGCGAAGGCGACGAACACCACCCAAGCCAACGACATTGGCAAAAATACTTTCCAGCCGATGCGCATCAATTGGTCATAGCGGTAACGTGGCGTGATTGCCTTCACCATCGAGAAGATGAAGAAAACAAACAACATTTTCAGAACCATCCACAAAATACCATCGGGCAATATTTGTGGAATTGGAGACAACCAGCCACCGAAAAACATTAGGGAAATCAGAGCGCACATCAGGACGACCGCGACCAATTCCCCAATCATGAACAGCAAAAACGGGGTTGATGAATACTCGACTTGATATCCCGCAACCAGTTCAGATTCCGCTTCGGGCAGATCGAACGGAGGGCGGTTTGTTTCCGCCAAAGCCGAAATCAAGAACAAAAAGAGCATCGGGAAATGCGGCAACCAGTACCATCCGAAGATCCCAAATTCATTGTCCTGTGCCGCGACGATGCCTGAAAAATTCATCGATCCCGTTGAGATAATGACCCCTATAATGATCAAGCCGATTGACACTTCGTAAGAGATCATCTGTGCCGCTGATCGTAACGATCCCAGGAACGGATATTTTGAGTTCGACGCCCAACCGCCCATGATCACGCCATAAACTTCCAACGATGACACCGCAAATACGTATAAAATCGCGACGTTTATATCCGACAGAACCCAGCCGTCGTTAAACGGAATCACGGCCCATGCGATGAGCGACATTACCAACGTGACCATCGGTGCCATCAAGAAGACGACCTTGTCAGAGCCCGCTGGGAAAACGACCTCTTTGACGATATATTTCAGAAAATCTGCGAAACTTTGCAGCAAACCATAAACACCAACCACATTGGGACCGCGCCGCATTTGAACGGCAGCCCAGATTTTTCGGTCAGCATACATCAAGAACGCCAAAGCGAGCAGCAAAGGAATAACCAAAAGGAAGATCTGGCCCACAATGGTCAAGGCGATGCCAGTCGAGGTCGTGGTAAAAAATTCGTACATCAAGCCCTCATACCAGTGGTATTCCATTTTCGCGGCAATTGGCGGCTGCCACTTCCGCGTCTATTTTGATAAAGCCGTCCGGCAGGCTGGGTGAAATCGTGTAGACAGCGTCACCAGTCCAGATCCCATCAACCAAATCAACTTCCGTTTTGACGTGGCGCGCAAATCCATAGCCGCGCACCAAGGTGTAGCCGGCAGCTGCGCATTCCGCATAGGCCGCGACGTTGGATGGTTCGATCGCATTGGTCATCGCCACTTGGAACCGCACTAAATCGCCATCCAACAGCTGTGTTTGCACCCCTTGGTAGTCAGGTATGAACTGCTCGGCTGTCGGGACCGGATCCCCGCAGGCGCTGAGTGCCAAGATGGATATCATGACCATTGTCTTCACTCTGCCGCGATGGCCTGGTCTTGGCGGGCTTTCGCATTTGCCGACAGTTCAGCCATCAAAGCACTTGCCCGAGCAATTGGGTTGGTCAGGTAGAAATCCTTGACTGGGTTGACGAAATCGCCTGTTCCCAAGGGCTTTGCCGCGACAGGCTGCCACGTATTTTCAACAACCGTGTCAATTTGCTTCAAATGAGGAACATCTTTGATCATCGCGCTGCGCAATTGCGCCAAACTGTCCCAGGGCTGTTGTGCACCAACTTCTGCAGACATAGCCCGCAAAATGGCCCAGTTTTCTTTCGCGTCACCGGGCGCAAATCCAGCGCGCATCGCCAAGTGAGGCCGCCCTTCCGTGTTCACAAACAGCCCATTTTCCTCTGTATAGGCGGCACTGGGCAAAATCACATCGGCCCGGTGTGCCCCGCGATCCCCATGGCTACCCTGGTAAATTACGAAAGCACCCGCCGCGATATCCAATTCATCCGCGCCAAGATTGTAGATCACATCCGCGCTATCGGCAGCCATCATCGCGTCATCGTTGATCGCGCCGACATCCATTGCACCCACGCGCGACGCCGCCATATGCAGCACCATGACTTTTGAGTTTGTCGCCTGCGCCAAGTGCATTGCGGTGCCCAAAACTGCCTGACCGTCTTCGCCCTGCAAAGCACCCTGCCCGACAATTACAACGCCCGGCGCGTCATCTATGTCCGAATGATCCATGCGCGCCACGTCGGTAAGCGCCGCGCGGTCTGTTCCCAGATGTGTGTAGGGATATGTTAAATCTAGTGCTGCGCCGATCACACCGATCGTGGCGCCATTGGCCCAAGCTTTGCGAATCCTAGCATTCAAGACCGGCGCTTCGACCCGAGGATTGGTGCCAATCAGCAAGATCCGCTCGGCCGTGTCGATATCCTCAATCGCAGCTGTGCCCACATAGGCGGACCTGTTCTCTGCAGGTAATTTAGCACCGTCCGTGCGGCATTCGACCACGCCGCCCTTGGACTCAACCAGTGTTTTCAGCGCATAAGCCGATTCCGTGGACGCCAATTCCCCAACCAAACCAACAAGGTTTGATGCTCCATTCATCTTTTTCGCGGCCACATCCAAAGCCTCGGGCCAACTGGCCGGGCGAAGTTTACCATTTTCACGAATATACGGACGATCCAGACGCTGACGGCGCAATCCATCCCATACAAACCGCGTTTTATCCGAAATCCACTCTTCGTTTACGCCATCATGATTGCGCGGTAAAAAGCGCATCACTTCGCGCCCCTTTGTGTCCACTCGGATGTTGGATCCCAGCGCGTCCATCACGTCAATGCTTTCGGTCTTCGTAAGCTCCCACGGGCGGGCTGTGAACGCATAGGGTTTGGACACCAAGGCCCCCACGGGGCACAAATCGATTATATTGCCCTGCATGTTACTGTCGAGCGTTTCACCCAAATAGGCGGTGATTTCGCTGTCTTCGCCCCGCCCGGTCTGACCCATTTGAGTGATACCGGCGACTTCTGTGGTAAAGCGCACACAGCGCGTGCAGGAGATGCAGCGCGTCATATGGGTTTCAACAAGCGGGCCCAGATCAAGATCATCCACCGCGCGCTTGGCTTCTTGGAAGCGGCTGAAATCCACGCCATAAGCCATGGCTTGGTCCTGTAAATCGCACTCGCCACCCTGATCGCAAATCGGGCAATCCAGCGGATGGTTGATCAGCAGGAACTCCATCACGCCTTCGCGGGCTTTCTTCACCATGGGCGAGTTCGTTTTGACAACAGGGGCTTGACCCTCAGGTCCAGGGCGCAAATCCCGAACCTGCATGGCACAAGACGCGGCAGGCTTCGGTGGACCGCCGACGACTTCAACCAGACACATCCGGCAATTGCCCGCGATAGACAGCCGCTCGTGATAACAGAATCGCGGAATTTCAATCCCTGCAACTTCACAGGCTTGAATGAGGGTCATTGCGCCATCGACCTCGACCTCTTGGTCGTCGATGATGATCTTTCGCAGGTCGCTCATATGTGTCGTCTTGCCTCCGACGGTATGCTGCCTAACGTGCGCGCAAAAGCGCCCCGATCCGGCTGGATTTCTGGATCTCCGCGCGCCCTGCTGCGCAGTACGTGCTGGGGTCTGATTTCACAACCCCTTGATTTGTCAAATACGCGTCGCGCTTAGCTTTCATACGCGTCTTTTCAACGTCACTGTTTACATAAGTCTTAATTTCAGTCGAAGAATATCCTTGATCCTGTGCAAAACTGTTCAACTGCTGCATCTGACTCATGGCTTTCAGGACACGGCCCGAAATAGATCCGCATTCTTTGCGGATCTTGTCTGCCACCGCGATCACGAACAATCCTTCTTCGACCGTCGCAACATCCCGAAGCGAGGGTTTAGACAAAGCTGATGTCGCACCGACAGCTGCTGTCAAAGTTAAGGCAATTATAATTCTCATTTTGGAAACCCCTTCATGTGCAAGACCGGGATACGCTTGCCACCCCCGGTACGGCACATGAGAAAACATCCGTGTGATATGCAATAACACTGCCCCTGCCCCCTGTCGCTGCGCGATATGTCACGGGGCGCGCGGTCATTCTTCACAGCTGCCTTGCAGCACCAACGTATCGTTTGAGACGTCATAGCTTTCTGGATCATTGTCTGGCGACGTAACCCATAAGATTTTCGAGTTGCCAAAGTTTTTGATGCAATGTCGTGTTGCCTCATAGCGCGCCGCGTCTAGCGCGCCGGAAGGTGACGCACTAAAGGGACTGCTCGACACGAGAAATTCAGCCCGGCTGCCATCCACCTTTTTTACAGAAGAGCGAAAAAACTCTCCGTCAAATGCGATTCTGTCAGGACGCGCGCACCCCACCAAGACCAAACCCACGGCCCCTAAAACCAACAGGTGTTTCATGAAAATGCCCCCATCAAACCGATTATGGCCAATGCATACACGCAGATTGTGCCAATCATCCAGAACACGGACCGCAAAGGTTGGATTTCTGTTTGGATATGCACAATCGCCATCGCAATACGACCCAGCAAAAACACTGACGCAAAGGTGTTGACCCAGAAAGGTGCCCCCCCCATCAGCACAGCAGCCGACAAGGCCATAACAAACGGTCCTGCAATTTCCTGTGCGTTCGCAAAAGCGCGTCCACGCCGATAGGCTGGATCGCTATAGTTGCGCTTGACCTGTCCGCAGGCGCACCGATTTTCAGACGAGCGACCGATCGTCGATAGCATCCCCAAAATCATCATCAAAATAGCGAAGCCAGCTGCCGCCGCCATCGCATGTGAATAAAGTTGAAACTCCATGTCGTCCTACTCCGCTGCCTTATTGCATATTTTATGTTTAGTACGCTGTCCGCCCTTTAAATGCGCCCAGCCAAAGGCATGATTTGAGTCGCCATGTTTGATCAAATACGCTAAGCGGGCTGCCGCCTGAGCAATTGACGGCCTTTCGCCTTGGTTTACCCACCACATCACAAGCCGATGGCCGCCCCAAGCTTGATCAACTGCATCATACCATTCATTCTTGCGATCATAGAACTGCTTGTGCAGCGTATTCCAGGTGAAATGTTCCAGGCTTTGTGCATCTTGCCACACAGACAAAGTCGAGGCCGTCCGGGAATTGCCACCCAAAACACCTAATGGATCCCCTTGCGCAGTTTCCATGTCGGCGGGTGACATATGCCAAACATACCCAGGGCTGCGGGCTGCGACATCATAAACACGGTCAAGATTGTTTTGAAAATCCGCGATGCGCGGATCGTCCCAATCATACTTCAAGGTGCCTATGTTGAATTCAGCGAGGTGCATATACCGCCTCTGCCCCAACTTTCACCCAGTTACTCGGCCGCCACCGAACTGCGCTTGTGCTTTATGCGGTCTTCGATTTCACCGCGGAAATTTCGGATCAAGCCCTGGATTGGCCAAGCAGCCGCGTCTCCGAGTGCGCAGATTGTATGACCTTCCACCTGCTTGGTCACGTCCCATAACATGTCGATTTCTTCGGGTTCGGCTTCACCTTTCACAAGACGATCCATAACCCGCATCATCCATCCTGTGCCTTCGCGACACGGGGTGCACTGGCCGCACGATTCGTGTTTGTAAAATGCTGACAAACGCCAGATCGCTTTGATGATGTCAGTAGACTTATCCATCACGATCACTGCCGCCGTCCCAAGTCCCGAGCCCAGATCGTTGCGCAAATAGTCGAAATCCATGATAGCATCTTTCATGTTTTCGCCGCGCACGCAGGGCACCGAAGACCCACCGGGGATCACAGCCAGCAGGTTGTCCCAGCCCCCACGGATACCACCACAATGTTTTTCAATGAGCTCTTCGAATGAAATACTCATGGCCTCTTCAACGACGCAAGGGTTGTTCACATGACCCGAAATCGCAAACAGTTTAGTGCCCGCATTGTTGGCGCGCCCAAAGCCCGAAAACCAATCCCCGCCTCGCCGCAAAATGGTTGGAACAACTGCAATGGATTCCACATTGTTCACTGTCGTCGGGCACCCATAAAGGCCTGCCCCTGCAGGGAAAGGTGGCTTCATTCGGGGCATGCCTTTTTTGCCCTCGAGACTTTCAAGCAGCGCAGTTTCTTCACCACAAATGTATGCGCCTGCCCCGTGATGCAGATAAATGTCGAAATCCCAACCCGACTTGCAAGCGTTCGGCCCGACCAGACCTGCGTCGTAGGCCTCGTCGATCGCATTTTGAAGCGCTTCTTTCTCGCGGATGTATTCACCGCGAATATAAATGTAGCATGCATGCGCATTCATAGCGAAGCTTGCAATCAGACAACCTTCAATGAGCGTGTGCGGGTCGTGACGCATGATCTCTCGGTCTTTGCAAGTGCCCGGCTCGGATTCATCGGCATTTACAACCAAATAAGACGGGCGCCCATCGCTTTCTTTCGGCATAAACGACCATTTAAGACCCGTCGGGAAACCGGCCCCACCACGACCACGCAGACCGGAATTCTTCATCTCGGTCACGATCCAATCGCGGCCCTTTTCAATCAGCGCCGCAGTCCCATCCCAATGACCGCGCTTCTGCGCGCCGGCCAACGTCCGATCATGCATTCCGTAGATATTGGTAAAGATCCGATCTTGATCTTTTAACATGCGCACATACCCTATTTTTTTGCTTCGGCGGTCAGTCTTTTCGCGCCCGCCAAAGCCCGATTGCAATAAATAGCGCAGCCCCAAACCCGGCCAGCGCGACCAGATCGAACAGGCCCTGGGTCCGAGGGGACCAGCCATATTCAGACCCAATCAAATTGGCGAGAACCCACAAAATCCCAGTCCCAGCGATCACCAACGCCAAGCGACGCCCCGCTTTTGCTTGATCTTGTGGCTCCTCTGCCATCTTATAAATACGACGTCTTAATAAACATCGCCATCATCAACGCGTTTTGAGAACTCTGTCTCGCCACCCGCAGCTAAGATCTTAGCTTGCTTAACCCATTCGTCACGCGTCACGCGCCCCTTGAAGCCTTCCAAGTTGGCATTCACCCAAGCGATTTCATCCGTGCTCCATGCCGCGATTTGGTCAAAGTGGTAGAAGCCCATCGAGTGACACAATTGTTCAAGCTTTGGCCCGATACCTTTGATCTCTTTTAAGTTATCTGCTTCACCACCATTGCGCGGCCCGTCCAAAGTTTCCGGCTTGGTGCCTTCATTGATGCCCTCGACAACACCGTCACCATCGTAATCCTCATCTGCGCCCGACCCGGCGGTTTTGGCGGCGGCTGCGACTTTGGCAGCTTTGCTGTCAGCGTCAGCGCTTGCGGACCTTACCGTGTCGGATGCCTCTTGAGGTTTTGCGTCTTGTGCAGCTTTGCTTTGTGACGCGGCGTCGTCTGCCGCACTATCCCCTGAAGCCTTGTTTCGTGACGAAGAAGCTGAGGCAGCTGACGTTCCGTCCTCTGTCGCACCTTGATCCCCATCAGCGCTAAGACCCGAACTGTCGTCGTCCGCGTCATTCTGCGCGACCATGTCTTTGGACGCGGCACCTGAAGCGTCATCCCCCTGCGAAGTTACAGCGCTTTGTGCTGCAGGTTTTGACGCATTGCTTTCCTGCGTGTCATCGCTGGTGTATTTCCAAGTGCCTTTGCGTTCAGACAATTCAGCCTCGCCCGCCAAAGCCGCTGACGGTTTCACACCAGCTTTTGCGGCAGTTGCAGCAACAGCTGCTGCGGTCGCCGGACCTGGCTGAGCACCATCTCGCGCTTGCGCGGCAGCGGCCGCTGCGCTTTGCTCAGGTGTAGATGTTGGGCGCGTCGATACATTGCTTTGCCGCACAAACCCTGGTGCAGGCAGAGGGCGGCAAATGACCCAAGTCATGAACGCGCCGACAAGAATAGTGATCACAATCGCTGCAAATATAGCCTGGATAAAGCGCCAATCCCCAAGGATTAGCAATAGTATAGCCGCCAAGAGCCCGGCGATTATCGCCATCCCCCAACCACCAAGCGCGCAAAGCAAGCTGCTTTTGTTGTTACTCATCTTTAGTCACCTCTCCCGTTCGTAAGTCCCGTGTCTCTATTCTTTATGTATATTTGATTTTTTTGCACGTAGGGAAAATTCTGTTGCGCCACCTTCGGCCAAAGTTTTTGCCTGAGCGACCCAATTGTCACGGGAAACGCGGCCTTTAAAGCCTTGAAGGTTCTCATCCACCCAGGCGACTTCGTTGTCGCGCCAGTTGGCAATTTGATCAAAATGGAAAAATCCAAGATCGAAAAGAAGTGATTCCAACTTGGGGCCAACGCCTTTAATCAACTTCAAATCATCTGGTTGACCATTTCTGGCAGAGCCAAGTTGCTCGGGTTTGTCGTCAGCTGATACAGAGGAGACCGTGGCTTCAGTGGCCTGCGATTTTTCAAATGGCTTAGGCTTAGGGGCCGGCTCTGCGCGCGGTTTTGTCTGACTTGGTCTTGCCGTTAAATTCGCGCCGGATTTACCTTGCCACGGTGCAATCAATGGCACTTCGGTTCCATCAATCCGCTTCAGTGTGTCGCCGATATCACTCGCCAACTGCGCAGACGCGTTGAATTTCGCCCGACCCGAAGCGTGGTCCTGCAAAGACGTGAGACCACTAAGTGGTTCAGATGCGTATCTACCATTTTGCGGGCCCGGCATCGGGACTTTCCCGGCCACTATTTCATCAATAATCTCAGAAAAACGGTCTGCTGTCAGATCTTCGTAATAGTCTTTTCCAATCTGGGCCATCGGCGCGTTTGCACAAGCCCCGAGGCATTCAACCTCTTCCCAGCTCAAATTTCCATCCTCTGAAAGCATGTGCGGCTTGGCGGCGATCTTGTCTTTACACACGGCCACAAGATCCTCTGCACCGCAGATCATGCAAGAAGTGGTTCCACAAATTTGAAAATGTGCAATTTTTCCAACTGGTTTCAGCTGAAACATAAAATAGAACGACGCGACTTCTAGGCCCCGGATATACGCCAACCCAAGCATATCGGAAACACACTCAATCGCAGGGCGGGTCAGCCATCCCTCTTGTTCTTGAGCCCGCCATAGCAAAGGAATGATCGCACTGGCTTGGCGGCCTTCGGGGTATTTTGTGATCTGTGCTTCTGCCCATGCCTGATTGTCGGGCGTGAATGCAAATGCGTCGGGCTGTTCTGTATGTAGACGGCGGAGCATGACTTACAGCCTTCCGTAGGGGCCGGGACTGCAGGAGCCTCCGGCGGGAGTGTTTATTGCTAAGTGAAGGGGCGTGTAGATCACCGGTCAATTTCCCCAAATACGACATCCATAGTGCCGATGATTGCGGCCACATCGGCCAATTGGTGGCCTTTAGCGATGTGGTCCATAGCTTGCAGGTGCAGGAAACCCGGCGCGCGTAGTTTGGCACGATATGGCTTGTTGGAACCATCTGCTTTTAAGTACACGCCGAATTCGCCTTTTGGGGCTTCGACCGCTGCATAGACTTCGCCTTCGGGTACGTGAAACCCTTCCGTATAAAGCTTAAAATGATGAATGAGGGCTTCCATCGAGGTCTTCATATCACCACGCTTGGGGGGGGCGAGTTTGCCGCGGGCCATCACGTCGCCAGTAGCTTCACGCAATTTGATGATCGCTTGTTTGATAATCGACACAGATTGCCGCATTTCTTCCATGCGACAAAGATAGCGATCATAGCAATCGCCATTTTTTCCGACGGGGATTTGGAAATCAAATTCATCATAACATTCATAAGGTTGTGCACGGCGCAAATCCCATGCCAAGCCGGAACCCCGCACCATGACACCAGAAAAGCCCCATTCCAGGATATCTTCCTCGGTGACGACCCCAATATCGGCATTGCGCTGTTTGAAGATGCGGTTTTCTGTCAAAAGACCGTCAATATCATTGAGCAATTCGGGGAATGTAAGTGTCCAGGCTTCGATATCATCCAGAAGTTCGTCAGGTAAGTCTTGATGCACGCCGCCGGGACGGAAATAGGCGGCGTGGAGCCGTGCACCGCAGGCGCGTTCGTAAAAAACCATAAGCTTTTCGCGCTCTTCAAAACCCCAAAGTGGTGGCGTGAGCGCCCCGACATCCAAGGCTTGGGTTGTCACGTTCAGCAAGTGGTTCAAAACACGGCCAATTTCCGAGTACAGAACGCGAATCAATGATGCGCGGCGCGGGATTTCCACCTTGCAAAGTTTTTCGATGGCCAAGCACCAAGCGTGCTCTTGGTTCATCGGTGCGACATAGTCGAGCCGGTCGAAATAAGGCAGATTTTGCAGATAGGTCCGGCTTTCCATCAGCTTTTCTGTACCGCGATGTAGCAGTCCGATATGCGGGTCGCAGCGTTCTACGACCTCGCCGTCAAGCTCAAGCACCAGGCGCAAAACACCATGCGCCGCTGGGTGTTGGGGACCGAAATTGATATTGAAATTTCGGATTTTCTGCTCGCCCGTCAAGGCGTCTTCGAAACCTTTGGATCCGTCCATCATGTTAACGTTTCTCCAACTCTTGCAGCTTCATCGCCATAACCCAGGCCAAAATTGGCACTGCAATTGGAATGACGCAGGCGATTGCCCAGTATTTGTTGATGCCGAAGAAGGGCAGCAGTTTGAACATCGGGATCGCTGTGGCTGCGAATATGAGCCAAAACAAGCCTTCCATCAGGATGCCTCTTCTTTCTTTTCATCTCCGGGCAGGATGTAGTCAGCACCTTCCCACGGGGACATGAAGTCGAATTGGCGGTATTCTTGAACAAGGCTCACGGGTTCATAGACCACGCGTTTTTGCGCCTCATCATAGCGTACTTCCGTGTAACCCGTTGTGGGGAAATCCTTGCGCAAGGGGTGTCCGCGGAAGCCGTAATCTGTCAGCAGGCGCCGCAGATCTGGATGGCCCGAAAACAAAATCCCGAACATGTCAAAGATTTCGCGTTCAAACCAATTGGCTGATGGGTGCACATTCACGATTGAAGGGACCATGTCTTCTTCGCGCACGGCAACACGCAGACGAATGCGTTGGTTTTGATACATCGATAAAAAGTGATAGATCACATCAAAGCGCTTGGCGCGGCCTGGGTGATCAACGGCAGTAATATCCACCAGGGTCGAGAACTTACAGGTTGGCTCTGTCTTTAGCCAATCCACAAACGCGACGATGTTGGACAAGGCCACGTCGATATTCAACTCGTCGAACGTGACATCCCAGCCGGCCACACATTCACTGCGCTTGGCGGCTATCAAGGCGCCCAATTCGTTCAGCTCTTCGCTCATCGTACGATTGTCCCGGTCCGGCGCATTTTGCGTTGCAATTGAAGGATCCCATACAATAGCGCTTCGGCCGTAGGCGGGCATCCTGGCACGTAAATGTCCACCGGAACGATCCGATCACACCCGCGCACGACGGAATAAGAATAGTGGTAGTATCCGCCGCCATTTGCGCAAGATCCCATTGAGATCACGTAGCGTGGCTCGGGCATTTGATCATACACTTTGCGCAGCGCGGGAGCCATCTTATTGGTCAAAGTCCCGGCGACGATCATGAGGTCAGATTGACGTGGCGAGGCACGTGGGGCGGTGCCGAAACGTTCCAGGTCATAGCGCGGCATGGACGTGTGCATCATCTCAACAGCGCAACAGGCCAAGCCGAAGGTCATCCAATGCAACGATCCGGTGCGCGCCCAGTTAATGATATCTTCTGTCGACGTCAGCAAGAAGCCTTTGTCTTGAAGTTCGCGATTCAGCTCTTGGGTGGCGACCTCACGGTCTGGCCCGGCTGTATTCATGCCAGTTGCTACTGCCAATCCATCGCTCCTTTTTTCCACTCATAGGCAAACCCAAGGGTCAGAATACTTAAGAACACCATCATCGACCAAAATGCGACATCGCTTAGGTCTTTGAATGCAACGGCCCATGGGAACAGAAACGCGATTTCCAGATCGAAAATGATGAACAAAATCGACACAAGATAGAAACGTACATCAAATTTCATGCGCGCATCATCAAACGCATTGAACCCACACTCATAAGCAGACACTTTTTCTGGGTCCGGATTGCGCACAGCCACGACAACAGCGGCAAGGATAAGGATTAGGCCAAGGCCGATGGCGACGGCCAAGAAGATGAGAATGGGAAGATATTCCCGCAGCATCTCTTGCATTATGGTTCCCTTTCTGGCCGCCGCATGTTGCGGACAGACCAAATGGCGAATTTGGCTAGGGGCGGTGTACCCCTGCGCAGGACGAGCGTCAACGACAAGTGACACGTTTTCACGAGGTGTATGGTCGCAGTTTGTCTACCAAATTCTTAACTGCGCCGGGCAAAATGCATCTATTGGCGCAGCACAGCTCGGATGCGTGGCACGGGACGCGGGTAACTGCGTCTGGCTAGGCCCGCCCCAAGCGAATTGCGCCTCGAACCTCTGGGGGCGTCTGCCTAAACGGATCGCGCCCGGCGCGTCAGCCCGATCATAGCCAGCGCAGAGATCAATAACAGGCCCCCGGCGGGAAGCGGAACCGGGTTTGGCGATGAAAAATTCAGGTTTTGCGCCAAGACAGGATCACTGGGGCCTTGGAAAAAGAATGCAGACACCTCGCCCTTTACGGACGTCGCTGTTTGGTAAAAATCCGGCAAATCAGACGAGCCAGTATAGGTCAGTCCCGACGCCAGTTGAATGTCGAACACAAAACTTCGACCGCCAGGAAAGGCAAAATCCCCGGTCAGTCCTGCAAGTGATCCCGCCACACGCATAACGCCCGTCCCAGAGTCGTACCCATAGCTGTTGCCATCCCCAGCCGTGACACCGCTGACATTGAACACGGCCCCAGGGAATGAGAAAAACAAAAGCGGTTCCGGCGTCAGTGTCGTTGTGTCCAGAAGAAAGGTCCCGTCGGCCCCGGTGGTCGAATAGAACCCCGAATTGGTGGCCGCACCACCGCCGGTAATCGAGTCGATCTGAACATCCAAAGTCACCGCATGGGCGGGCAAGGCCGCCACACATAGGATAAAAAGTCCCGCATATATTTTATAGATCATAACAATCCCGCTGTTTACTGGGGCTACGATTGCAAAGCTGGAGCGTTCTGGCAAGTCCTATGTGGGCCTTGGGCAACACGCCGCCTGATGGTTCAGGTTCGCATGTGTTGCGAAATCCGGCGTCTTTGGTCGGCTAAAGCATCCGGTTTTATACCTGAGGCCCCCTTTGTCGCAAATCTCCGAAGAACGCTTCGTGAGGCGCGGCATTTGTTCCCCAAATTTAAGGCGGGGTGCTTTAGGCCATCCAATTTGCTTTGCGTTTGTCAAAGAACGCGCCAATCCCTTCGACGGCCTCATCCGTTTCCCACTGCGCCACAAGGGCTGCGACACTGTCATCTATCACGGCCTCATCCAAACGCGGACCCAATTGACGCGCAAGTGCTTTGGCCGCAGCAACCGCACCGGGCGCACAAGACAAATAGGGTTGAATTTCGGACTCAATCGCGGCGTCAAGATCTTCGGCGGGCACAGACCGCGCCAACAGCCCCAGTGAGACGGCTTCATCTGCCCCAAAAATCTTGGCATTCATAAAGACACGTCGCGCCCGTCCCTCGCCCATGCGGGCAATTACGTAAGGGCCAATCGTCGCGGGGATCAGACCCAGCCGCGTTTCGGTCAGCCCCATTTTGATATGATCCGCCCCAATTGCGATATCACAGACCGACGCCATCCCAACGCCGCCGCCAAGCGCATTGCCCTGCACCCGACCGATCAAGGGTTTCGGCATCGTGTTCAACGCAAACAGCATTTCCGCCAATTTTCGCGCCTCGCGCCCCCGCGTTTCCGGGTCTGCGCGCATCTGCTCTTGCATCCAAGTCAGATCGCCACCGGCACAAAAGCTTTTGCCCTGCCCGGTCAGCACAACAACACGCACGGCCGGATCTTCGCCCAGCTGTTTGGCGGCGGTGGTCAACTCGGCCAACATCTGCGCATTCATTGCGTTGTGCTTTTCGCCGCGTGCCAACATTAAGGTCGCCACGCCGCGCGCATCCAATGAGATATCGATGGTTTTGAACGTCATGTCCGCATCCCTTTTGCCAAATCCGCCGCGCGCGCCAGAACGCCCATATCCAGCCCATGAGTATAGCCCAAATCTGCAAGCCGCTGCGCCACGCGTTCGGTCGCCACATTCCCCGCCGCGCCGGATGCATAAGGACAACCGCCCAGTCCACCCACAGCAGCGTCAAACACACGCAACCCAAGATCCAACGAAGCTTCGATATTGTCCAAGGCACGTCCATTGGTGTCGTGATAATGTCCCGCGATCTGCGCCGCTGGGATATCGGCCAACACTGCGTCCAGCATTGCGCGGATGGTCTCTGGTGTGCCCTGCCCGATCGTGTCGCCCAAGCTGATCTCGTAGCAGCCCATATCTTTCAACGCTTTGGCGATTTTTGCCACCTGAGTTGGCGCGACAGGCCCGTCATAGGGGCAGGTAATCACGCAAGACACGTAGCCGCGTACCGAAATGCCCGCTGCCAAAGCCCCCTCGACGACAGGCGCAAAGCGATCCAAACTTTGAGAAATCGAGGCATTTATGTTGGCGCGCGAGAAGCCCTCTGAGGCCGATCCAAAGATCGCGACCTCATCTGCTTTCGCAGCCAATGCATCGCTTAAACCCCGTTGATTTGGCGTCAAAGCAGCGTAGCGCACGTTTGCGTGCCGCGTGATGCCCGTTAAGACCGCATCACTGCCTGCCATCTGCGGCACCCATTTGGGGCTGACAAAACTGGCGCATTCAATCCGCGAAAAGCCTGCCGTGCTGAGCAAATCAACCAAAGCGATCTTGTCTGCAACGGCAATGGGGTTCGCTTCATTTTGCAAACCATCCCTGGGTCCGACCTCAAAGATATCAACATGTTGCGGTTCGTTCTTCATGTTTCACTTTCGGTCAATTGGATCAGGATATCACCTGCAGCCACTTGTGCGCCTTCCGACACCAGCACGGCCTCAATCGTCCCATCACGCGCTGCCGTCAGGGTATGTTCCATCTTCATCGCCTCAAGAATCGCCAGACGATCCCCCAGCGCAACGTCCTGTCCAGCCTTTGCAAATACCGCCTTCACCAAGCCCGGCATAGGCGCTTGGATCACATCCGCATTTCCAACCGAAGCCGCATCACGTTCCAACGGATCCTTGGCGCGAAACGTGGCAGGCGTGGTTGTGAACACGGTCAAAACGTCCCCCACCCGAACAACCGGTGGCAAGGCTTGTCCATTCAGCCGCCAAGTCCCATCCACCCAATGCAAATCAAACCGGTCTTCATCCATGTGCCAAACGCAGAGATCCGGGGATTGGATCGTTAAGTCCAACGCCACAGGTTCGTCATCCTGTTCCAGAACCACGCGGTGCCGCATAGGTTGCCAAAGTGTAAATCCCAGATCATCCGCGCCGTGCACAAGCCCGGTGATCGCCATCCCAGCTGCGATCTTCGCGGCAGATGTGGGTTTTGACACCTGTGTAAGACTGTCCAAATCCCGCGCAATCAAACCTGTATCAACATCACCCTTTTGAAACCCAGAGTGGCGCGCTAAGGCGGATAAGAAGGTCAAATTCGTCGTCACACCCGCCACTTGCGTGCGCTCTAGCGCGCTTTGCAGGCGTGTCAGCGCGATATCGCGGGTGGGTCCATGTGTGATAATCTTGGCAATCATCGGGTCATACCATGGGCTGATCTCGTCGCCCTGGCGCACCCCACTGTCAGCACGCGCCCGATCTGGGAATTTAAGATGCGTCAGCGTGCCAGTCGCAGGCAAAAACCCGGCGGGCACGTCTTCGGCATAAAGCCGCGCCTCGAACGCATGTCCGGTGATGCTTAAATCCGATTGCTGAAGCGGCAGCGCCTCACCAGCAGCTACGCGCAGTTGCAATTCTACCAAATCAATGCCGGTGATAGCCTCTGTCACTGGGTGCTCGACTTGCAGGCGGGTGTTCATCTCCATGAAGTAAAAACGATCCGCGCGCAGCCCATCGGAGCCATCCACAATGAATTCGACCGTGCCCGCCCCGCGATATCCAATGGCCTCGGCTGCGCGTACCGCCGCAGTTCCCATAGCGGCGCGCATTTTGTCGGTCATACCCGGCGCGGGGGCTTCTTCGATCACCTTTTGATGGCGACGCTGCAGGGAACAATCGCGTTCAAACAAATGGATCGCTCGCGTGCCGTCGCCAAAGACTTGCACTTCGATGTGTCGCGGATGGCTCACGAATTTCTCAATCAGAACATCCGAATTGCCAAACGCGCCTTGGGCTTCGCGCTGTGCGCCCTTTAGGGCGTCACCGAATTCCGACGGGGCGTCCACCAAGCGCATGCCTTTACCGCCACCACCTGCGACCGCCTTGATCAACACCGGATATCCAATTTGCGTGGCTTGCGCGGCCAAGAAAGCCGGATCTTGGTTGGCCCCATGATAGCCCGGCACCACTGGCACATTCGCCTTTTCCATCAGGGCCTTCGCGGCATCTTTTAACCCCATCGCGCGGATCGCATCGGCGCTGGGTCCGACAAAGATCAGCCCGGCCTCTTCGACCTTTTGCACAAAATCTGGGTTTTCACTGAGGAACCCATAGCCCGGATGGATTGCCTGAGCCCCGGTATCAATCGCTGCCTGAATGAGGACGTCCCCACGCAAATAACTGTCGCCAGGCGCAGCGCCCCCGATATGCACCGCGCTGTCCGCCTTCGCCACATGCGCAGCGCCCGCATCGGCATCTGAATACACCGCGACGCAGCGGATCCCCATGGCCTGCGCCGTGCGCATGATCCGAACAGCAATTTCACCGCGATTAGCGATCAGTAATGTGGATAGCATTAGGCCACTCCTTACATACGGAACACGCCAAAGCGCGTGTCTTGGATCGGGGCATTCAGTGTGGCTTTCAGGCTAAGCGCCAACACCTCGCGGG
>JBGCEM010000047.1:0-9982 GCA_045106335.1 Paracoccaceae bacterium
TCTCGCTTAACGCAATTAGGACGCCAAGGATGTCCGTGCGGGTTTGGATCGTTTGGATGGTTTCGGTTGCCATAGGCACCGTCTTAGATTGGTAGCTAACATTTCTCCACGAGGTTTTTGATGTATGTCTGGGCTCAAAGCAGTCATCCGACGGTTTCCGTCAGGCAAAATTGCCCGAACAAGGGGGCCAATGTCGGCTCTGCGGACAAAACCGACCTTGGGCGCAATCAGCGCTATGGCCGCTTCCGGCCCAAACCCGACATTCATCGACAAATCCCAATGCAGCAAAGAAACCCGTCGAACGAGACATTCGCCGCGCTTGCTAAACGAAAAATCAGCAGGTGACGGCCAAGCGGATGAAGCGGGCACCTTCTAGTCAACCTAGCGCCCGAAAGGGCCTATCCTTTTGTGTACCACCCGTTGTCCACATAAAGCGCGTGCCCATTCACAAAACTGGCTTCCTCAGAGGCCAAGAACGTGACAGCTGCGGCCACCTCTTCGGGCTCGCAGATGCGCCCTTGTGTGGCAGCCAAATCTCCGTCTTCCCAAGTTTGTCCGGCATCATCCAGTTCCGCAATCTCGCGCAAACCATGGGCCGTTTTGACAAAGCCCGGACAGACGGCATTACATCGAATGCCCTGCTCGCGGTATTCGACAGCAATGGTGCGTGCCAATTGAAGAACCGCCCCCTTTGACATGCAGTAGAGCGATTCCAAAGCGTACCCCAATTCTGAAGCGATTGAGGCGGTGATCACAACCGAACCTCCTCCATTCGCCACCATTTCAGGCAACGCACGCCGACACACCAAAAACGCAGATCGCACATTGATATCCATTAGCCGGTCGTAGTCGGCCTCGGTGCTTTCGTGCAGTGGTTTTACAATGATCGTACCGGCGTGATTGAACAGGACTTCATATCCGCCAACACCCGCTTTGATCGCATCAAAGGCGTGGTCCACCTGATCCGCTTTAGAGACGTCGGCGTGAAAGAAATGGGCGTTGCCACCGGCGTCTTTGATCATCTCAACTGTTTCTTTGCCCGCATGATCCTGAATGTCGATGATCACGACACGCGCGCCTTCACGGGCAAACATCAAAGAAGTTGCGCGCCCGATCCCGGCAGCACCGCCCGTAATAACAGCCGTTTTGTTTGCCAATCGACCCTTTGTTTTCTTTGTCATTTACTGACTCCTTTCATCCCTGCGCGCTAAAAGCTCAAATGCACTCGCCCCCGTCGATGACCAGTGCGTGCCCGGTCATGAAAGACGATTTGTCTGAGGCCAGAAAAACGATGCCGTCGGCAATTTCTTCTACCGTCCCAAAACGGCCCATCGGAATTGTGTTTGCGACGTATTCGTCCAGCTTTTCGCGCCCGCCCATCTGGATTTCAAAGCCGCGATTGAACGGCGTGTCGATAAATCCCGGACACAGCGAATTGAACCGTATGTTCTCTTTGGCATAGTCCGCAGCCATCTGACGGGTCATTGCCAAAATGGCGTGTTTGGTGGTCGCATAGGCGATCATTTCGCGGTCATACTGGACGCCGGAATTGGATGACGTGATGATGACGCTGCCACCGCCTTGGCGACGCATCGGTACAATTGCGACCTGTGCTGCCACAAAATGGGCGCGCACGTTTAACGCCCAGGATGCGTCCATATCGGCAACCGCTACGTCCTCCAATTTGCCTTCAACCTGCAAACCTGCGTGCGAGTGCAGAATGTCTAGACGGCCTTTGGACTGGGTGGCACCTTTGATGCCCTCGATCAGCGCCTCGTCATGTGTTACATCGATATGCAGGGCTGTCGCCGCATACCCTTCGTCTTTGATGGCCTGCGCAACGCTTTCCGCCAGTGCAAGATCGCGATCCGTGACAAATACAAATGCGCCTTCGCGCGCCATGGCTTGCGCCCCCGCAGCCCCAATGCCAGAGCCAGCGCCGGTAACAAAGGCAACTTTGTCTTCAAGTAGCAATGCGCATTCCTTTCAATAAAGCAAACGTCATTTTTTTGCCCCGCGTCTTAAAATAAGCTGCGCCACAATCAGCATGACAAGCGAGGCCACCATGACCATCGTTCCGATGGCATTGACCTCGGGCGTGATGCCGCGCCGGATAGATGAGAAAATGTAAATGGGCAGCGTCGTTTCAGACCCGGCGACGAAGAACGCGATGATAAAGTCATCAAAGCTGAACGTGAAACTGAGCAGGAACCCGGCAAGAATGGCCGGCGCGATCAGTGGTAAAGTCACTTGGCGAAACGTGCCAAAGGGTGTGGCGTAAAGATCAGCCGAAGCTTCGCTAAGCGCGCCTTCCAATCCAGCAAGTCGCGCGCGCACGATGATGACGACAAGCGCCAGCGTGAACATTGTGTGCGCGGCGATAAGAGACCCCATGCCCATCGACAGGCTTGGTGGCGTTTCGCTGTCTGGCCACAGGGAGGCAAGCCACGGGTTCACAAAACCAAAGACGGTGACCAAAGCGATCAGCGTGGCGATGCCAATCACGATGCCGGGTATCATCACAGCGATGTAAATCACTGCATCAAAAAAGGCGCGCGCGGGGCCACGAATGCCTTGAAGACCGACTGCTGCCAGAGTGCCCAGCACACTGGCCAAAGTTGCCGAGACAAAAGCAACAAACAGACTGTTGCCAAGGGCGTCCATCACGAACGGATTGCTTAAGGCGCGGCCATACCACTGCGTTGAAAACCCCTCTAACTGGCTGGCACTGCGCCCGGCGCTAAAGCTGAACAGCGCGATAATCGCGATGGGCGTATAGAGGAAGATGTAAACACAGATGGCGTAAATGCGCATGCTACCTCACATCAACGGAGCATCATCGCGCTGAACATTCAGTCGCGATATAAGACGCATATAAAGGGTGACGGTTACCAGCATGATCACGATCAGCATTACAGCCACAGCCGAGCCATAGGCCCAGTTGCGTGATTGCAAAAACAGATCGACCAGCGCGTTACCAACGAAAAAGACTTTGCCGCCGCCCAGCAATGCCGGGATCAAGAACTCGCCCATGAGCAGGATGAAAACCAGCATACATCCCGTGGCCATGCCCGAAATCGACATTGGCAGAGTGACTTTCATGAAGGTGGTCAGCGGCGGTGCACCAAGATCGGACGAGGCCTCAAGCAAGCGTTTGTCCAGCCGGTCAAGGCTCACGTATATTGGAAAAACCATCAGCGGCAGATAGCCATAGATGATGCCGACCAGCACCGCAAACTGCGTGTTGATCAAACGCACATCCTCAATACCGATGATATCAAGTAACGTCGGAATACCACGTCCGCCAAGAATGAAAATCCACGCATAACTGCGGATCAGGATCGATGTCCAGAACGGCACAATAACCAAGACCAGCAGGATGGTTTTCCATTTATCGCTAGTGCGTACAGCAAGCTGATAGGCCAATGGATAGGCGATCAGCAATGCTGCCAACGTGCCCAAGGGCGCAAGCATCAGCGTGTTTTTGAAAGCCGTAAAGCGCGCAGGAAGGTTCGCGTATTGCTCAAGCGTGAACGCTGCCACATACCCGCCCGACGGTGCTCGTTCCCCAAAACTAAAAATAAATACAACTGAGAGCGGCAGCACCAACATCACCAACAACCACGCACCAGCCGGGGCAACCAAAAGCCAGTTTCTTGCGCGTTGTGTCATGTGCTGCCGCTCTCTTTCTTCGATCAGACGTGGATCAAGCGGACTTGAAGCGTGCCATCAACTCGGCCCGGTTCGGGTCGGTCAAAGTGGCCGCAGCCCCAAATTCAAGAGCATTCAACAGATCGGCGGCGGGATACAAAATGGGATCATTCAGGATCGCTTCCGGCAGCAGATCGTTGGTGCGACTGTCAGCAACCGGGTAGCCGTGCGCCAACACTTCGCGGGCGTTCACTTCGGGATCCAGCATAAAGTTGATCAGCGCGTAAGCGGCCTCAGTATGCGGCGCGCCTTTTGGAATGGCGTAGTAATCGCTCCACAATTCGCCGCCCTCTTTGCCCAGAATGTACTGGATGTCCGGGATGTCTGTATTCAGCTGTTTGCCATCACCGGTCCAGCAAATCGTCATCCACGCATCACCCGAGCGCATGCCGGGTTGATAGTCTGACGAAATCGCAAAGAGGTGCGGTTTGACATCGATCAGCAATTTCTCGGCATCCGCTAGTTCTGCTTCATCGACCGAATTGAACGAATAGCCGTGGTAATTCAGCGCCGCGCCAATCGTGGTCAGTTGATAGTCATGCACCATCGTGCGGCCCGAAAAATCATCCATCGTGCGATCAAAGAAATCTTTCCAGCTGTCCATTCCTTTGCCACCCGTCTTACTGGTGTTCAAAGCAAAGCCAGTCGTGCCCCAGTTTTTTGGAACCGCATAAAGGACACCATCCACAGTGCCTGCATCCGCAAAGCGCGGATCGAAAGCGCTGGCGTCATAGTTGGGCAGTTTCGAGACATCGAGCGGCTCAATCAGCCCTTCTTCCACATAGGTCGTGATCGTGTAGTTCGTGGGCACATACACATCCCAGCCACTGCCACCTGCTTGCAGCTTGGCCAGCATTTCTTCATTTGACCCAAAGACATTCACTTGGAGGAACGCGCCGGTCTTTTCGGTGAACATGTCGAAATTCGCCTGATCGTGATAGTTCGGCCAAGTGGCAAGCACGACGCGATCACCAATATGACTGGCGGCACGGGCAGGGTTTGCAAGCAGGCCCGGCAGAGCTGTTCCCATCACGGCCGAGGCAGCGCCCAAACCGGTGACGCCCAGAAAGTGACGCCGAGACACCGAGCCTTTTTCATAGCGGCGCAGTTCTTCCATGAACTTCTTTTTTGAGATTGAGCTGTCGTCTGACATTGTTTCGGTCTCCCGTGTTGGTTGGTTTGGTGTTATTCGTTTCGCAGGATCAAAGCAGCGTCTGGATTCCAGTCGATCCAAGCTGTGTCGCCTTTGTTCAACGTATCTAAGCCGCCATCGGCCTGGCGTGGCGCGAGCACAGCGATGCTGCCAAGCTTGTCGTGACGGACGAGATATTCGGTGTGTTCGCCCAGAAAAATTCGGTTCTGAATGGTGACGTCCAGGGCATCCGATTTCTGCGCGCGACTAAGACGGATTTGTTCGGGCCGAATGCTCAGACATGCTGTTGCCCCGACAGCGATTTCGTCTCCAAGCGGCGCATCATAGTTTTTTCCGTTCGCCAGTGCGATTTGCGCGGTGCTGCCAAGGCTTGCGGCAATCGAGCCTTCAAAGAAATTCGACGTTCCGACAAAATCAGCCACGTATCTGCTTTTGGGTCGATCATAGAGATCGCGTGGACTTCCAACCTGAATAATCTCACCTGCGCGCATGACGCAAATGCGGTCACTCAAAGACAACGCCTCTTCCTGATCGTGGGTCACTAGAATGAAAGTGATGCCCAGTTGGCGCTGCAAATCCTGCAACTCTATCTGCATTTCTTTGCGCAGTTTTCTATCCAGAGCCGCCAGTGGTTCATCCAGCAGGAGCAGCTTCGGCTCATTCACAATCGCGCGGGCCAGTGCGACACGCTGCTGCTGACCACCGGACATTTCCCAAATGCGTCGATCAGAGAAATCGTTTAACCGAACCGTTTCAAGAGCACGCTGTACATTGTCGTCAATCACATCGCGCGCGATCTTGGGGCGTTTCTGCTTAAGCCCGTAAGCGATGTTTTGGCCAACTGTCAGATGCGGAAACAGGGCATAGCTTTGAAACACCATGTTGACGGGGCGCTGGTAGGCCGCCAACTTGGAAACATCGCTACCGTCAATCAAAATCGTGCCGTCTGATGGCATTTCAAATCCCGCCAGCATGCGCAATGCCGTGGTTTTTCCGCACCCAGACGGACCAAGGAACGTCAAAAATTCACCCGCAGCGATACTTAGATCAATATTACGAACAGCTTGGACGTCACCATAGTTTTTAGACACCGAACGCAGTTCGGCAACTGGCTGCCTCAGTTGGTCAGACGCGCTTTCGGCATACCCATCCAAAGAGGCAATTTCCGTCACTTTGGTCATCTAAAACATATCCCACTCATGGTTGAATGAGAGTAATTTTTGCTGTTTATGTAAATATTCTTTTTGTTATATATAAATTGAGCTAATCCGCAAAGGACTTCCAATCTTGACCACGTGGAACGACTACGCCGCCCAGATAGTAGACGCGTTAGAAGACGATGCGATGCCCGAGGTTTTGTCCAAGGCCCTCAAAAGCATCACTGATTTTGAGTATACAGTCATCTTTGGATACGTGGGCTCTGCCCGCCCACTCGCGCTGTACGACGACTTTACGCCTAAACGGCGGTTGATGCATGTAGATGACTATCAAGAAGGGCCTTATCTTCTTGATCCATTCTTTCTTTCAGCGACAGGCGATGTCGAACCAGGGCTTTGGCGGCTAAGCGAAATTGCCCCTGATCGCTTCTATCAGGGCGAGTACTTTCGCAGCTACTATGCTCAGACAGGGCTGGCCGAAGAGGTTGGTTTTTTGGTCAAAGTTCATGAGAATCTGACAATTGTTGTTTCGCTTATGCGGACAACGCGGAAATTCAGCAAAACTGAGATGAGAGCATTGAAAGCGGTCTGGCCGGTTCTGGATGCCGCCTGTCGGCGTCATTGGCGAGACACTGCGATCGAGATGTATGATCAAATGCCAACCACCAATTTGAATATTGAACGGGCATTTCGTGAGATTGGTGAAGGCATGCTAACCCCACGAGAGCGTGAAGTTGTTGAATTGACACTTAGAGGACATTCAGCCGATGCGCTTGGAAAGCTACTTGGGATTTCCTCCGGCACTGTGCGGATTCACCGAAAGAACGTTTATGCAAAGCTGCGAATTAGTTCACAAGGCGAGTTGTTCTCTGTATTCATCAAGGCACTGACAAGTACAGCGGTGACGACTTCTGTTTAGCAAGCACCACGCAATACTTCGCCCGTTCAAGCGGAAAGTTATAAATCTTCAAAACACTTTTGGACTATCACTGTTCGATTAAATTTCGCTCGATTTTCAACTGCAGCGAATGTCCGGAATCCGCCCAAACTGACCAACTGAGCTTCCGGCCCAAAGCCGCCCATTTCCCCATTTCGTAGACTTATTAATACAGGACTGGACTTCGCGGGCATAGGAAGCGTGTGTGGTGGAATAGAGCGGGCCTGATTTTTATTTAGCGCCGCTAGCCCGGTCTCCCCGGGTTTGTCTCAGTGGAAGGTCACGGATGATCCGCGGCCATCGCCAGGAGGCAGATATGTCCAAACCAAATTCCAAACGCGCATTGCTGACCAAGATGATCGGTCGGAAGTCGGGTGCGACGATCGAAGCACTTCAGGAGCAACTGAATTGGCAGCCCCACACGATCCGCGCGGAGATATCACGGTTGAGAAAGACCGGCCTGATTGTAACGCACTCCAACTCGACCAAGGGCTCTGTCTACAAAGCCCAAGAGGTGCCTCTGGCAGTCGAGGCAGACTGAGATGGACGATCTGACAAAGCGGATTGCTGAGATTGAAACCTGGGATCGGGATCAATGTCTTGAGGCTTGGTATGAGCTGGTTGGCGAAATTCCCGGTTCTCGATTGTCCCTCAGATTTCTGCGGAAAGCGCTTATCCATGAGATGCAGTGCAAGGAGCTATGTGGGTTGACCCTTGCGGTGAGGCGCACGCTTAAAGCAAGTGCGCCCTTAGAAAAGCCCACCAACGCACAAGCGTTTTCTTCCCTTCCTACCGGCACGCAATTGGTTCGAGAATGGAACGGTCGAGTCTACCGAGTAAACGTGAAGGCCGACGGATTTGAGATGGACGGACAGATGTTCTCATCTCTTAGCGCGGTGGCCAAACACATTACGGGTGCTGAGTGGAGCGGTCCGCGTTTCTTTGGCCTTAAGAAGAAGCGAGCCGCATGAAACGTATCCGCTGCGCCATCTACACCCGCAAGAGTTCTGAGGAAGGTTTGGATCAGGACTTCAACTCGCTCGATGCTCAAAGAGAGGCTTGCGAAGCCTACGTCGCCAGCCAGCGCCAAGAAGGATGGGAATTACTCCCTGATCACTACGACGATGGTGGCATCTCGGGCGGACATCTGGAGCGCCCTGCCCTGCAACGGTTGATGGAGGCTGTGGATGCCAAACAGGTCGATCAGATTGTCGTCTATAAGATTGATCGACTGACACGATCTCTTGCTGACTTCGCCAAACTGGTAGATCGATTGGATCAGGCCGAAGCATCTTTCGTCTCCGTCACCCAATCTTTCAATACGGCTACTAGCATGGGGCGGCTAACCCTGAATGTCCTTCTGAGCTTTGCCCAGTTTGAACGCGAGGTGACGGCGGAGCGCATTCGAGACAAGATCGCAGCGTCAAAGCGCAAGGGGCTGTGGATGGGTGGCAATGTGCCACTGGGGTATGACCCAGATGGCCGAACACTGACTATCAATGAAGAGGAAGCACAGACTGTCCGTAGCATCTATGATTTGTACGCGCAGCATGGAGCGATGCGTCTTGTTCAGGAGACCGCCGCTCGAATGAAGCTGCGCTCAAAACTGAGGCGCGCACCGGATGGTAGTCTTAGTGGTGGGAAGATCATGTCACGAGGCCAACTCCATCATATCCTGACCAACCCGATCTATGCTGGCCGCATTCGCCACAAAGGCCAGGTGTTTGATGGACAGCACTCCGCAATCATCGAACCCAAGAGATGGAATGCCATCCAGGAATTGATGAGTGGAAGCGCACGCAAACCGCGGGGCAGCAAGCAACATCGAGACACATCACCATTGGCTGGCAAGATATATGACGAGGCAGGCGAACGACTGACACCCAGCCATGCACAGAAAGGCAAGAAACGGTATCGCTACTATATCTCAAAAAAGCTGGTGACGGGTGTGAGTGAGGTTGGCGAGAAACAAAGGACAAGGCGAATCCCAGCTTTGCCGCTGGAGGAAGCAGTCTCCAATGCTGTGAACAAACAAGTTCGCAAGCTTTGCGAGGTTACGCGAGGCCAAGACATCGATAAAGCTGGGGCTGACATGCTTGATGCAAACACAGCATTGGACGCTGTTGAACGCATTTGCTTTGCACAGGGCGCGCTGACGATCAGCATCAGTCCCAGCAAGTTCCAGCATATGATAAAAACTGTTCCAACATCCAATGATCTCACCATCACCCTTCCCTTCACAGAGCGTCGGCGCGGCAATGAGATGAAGATTGTTGTCGGCGATGCTGCAGCAACTATTGACCCCGTGCTTCTCACAAACGTTGCGTTTGCCAATCAATGGTACAGACAATTGAAGAACGGTCAGGGCTTTGAGGCGATCGCAAGACACGCTGGCGTGTCTAAGCGGCGTGTTCAGCAGATCGTTGACCTGGCGTTCCTGGCCCCTGACGTTGTTCGTGACATAACGAATGGTACCCAACCATTAGGTCTGACTTCAGACTGGTGCCTACGCCACGACTTTCCCGCCGAGTGGGAAGCGCAACGTCAGCGCATCGCAACTCTCTAAAATCCCAGCTTCGCGTATCGCGGAAATGGCCTTTCCAGACACATGGCCGATGTTGCGCCAAATCGTCTGCCAGCACAGGTCTGGCTGAGCCTCACATCCCCACAACCCTCCGAAACAACGCCAGAATCTGGCGCCGTCTAGTGTATCGCAGGTTTTGCGGAATTACCTGGCTGGGGTGGTAGGATTCGAACCTACGATCTCCTGTACCAAAAACAGTTGCCCTACCACTAGGCCACACCCCATCAGGTTCGGGTTTCTTACTCAGACAACAGGTCTGACGCAAGTCCCCGGATGGGAAAAATATACTCAGTTACGAAGAGACCTGCTCTCGCAGAATTCCAGCTGTCACAGAGGCTAGCAAATAAAGCGTTCCGAAGATCAGGAATGCGATCAGCGTGTTCTCGAATACCTTGGGATAGGTCGGCACATCGGGTGGGATTGGCGAGACGCCAAGTGAC
>JBGCEM010000048.1:0-7139 GCA_045106335.1 Paracoccaceae bacterium
CACGGCAGCGCCCAGCGCCAGCCAATAACTTGTGGACTCCCGCGTGGCCTTCTTGGCCCCCAGTTCTTTGACAATCGCGACGGGCAGAGAGGTGCCAGAGCCGCCGCCAAGCGACGAGACTTGAGCGAAACTCAGGCGGAATACCTCGGCGACCACCCATGTGCCGATGGCGAAATACGCGCCTTTGAGGCGAAAGATCAGCGTGGCGATGGGGATAGAGATGATCGCGGCCAGCACGCCGCCCAGCACGATGGCAGCCACCGGGTGTAGCCCACCAAAGACGCTCAAAGCGAACAGCATATAGCCGCCAAATCCCACATAGGCTTGTTGCCCGACTGATACGAGGCCCGCATAGCCAGCCATTAAGTTCCAAAGGCAAGCAAGCGAGAGGTAGAGGTAAATTTCGCCCATCAGCCGCAAGTCTGCACGCCCCGCCCACCACGGGGCCACGGCAAGGATCAGCAGCGCAATAAAGCCGATGGCCATGGCCGTTTTAGAGGCACGGGTGGCGCGGATGACATGCAGGTTGTTCAATGGCTCACCCTCGGGAAGAGCCCGTTGGGCCGGATCGCCAGCACCACGAGGAACGCGATGTGGCCCGCAAGGATTTGGTAGCCGGGGTCGATTTTCGCGCCAAGGGTTTGCGCCACACCAAGGATCACACCGCCCGCAAGCGTCCCCCACAGATTGCCAAGCCCGCCGATGATAACGGCCTCAAAGCCAAAGATCAGCCGCCCGCCGCCGATAGCGGGATCAAAGCTGGTGCGCATGCCCAGCAGGATGCCTCCAATCGCCACGACCGCCATCGCCAGCGCCATGGCAAGGCCAAACACATGTGCTTTGTTCAGGCCCATCAACTGCGCGATATCTTGGTTGTCGGACACAGCGCGAAAGCCCCGGCCCAAGGCGGTGCGGTAAAAGATGAACTGCAATCCCGCGATGACCGCGACTGCGATGGCGAAGGTCAGCAAGGGCAGCACGCCCATGGTGATGCCGCCGACATCCACACTCGCCACATCAATCGCGCCACCCGACAGCTTGCGCGGGTCCGCCGTGTAGGTCTCAAGCAACGCGTTCTGGATGATCACCGACAGGCCAAAAGTCACCAACAGAGGCGGCAGAATATCATCGCCCAGCGTCCGGTTCAGGATACCCCGTTGCAGCACATATCCCGCGCCCGCCATCACCGGCATCACCAGCAGCAGCGCTAGAAACGGATGCACGCCCAGCATAACCGTCGTCGTTAGCCCCAGATAAGCCGCCAAGATAATCAGATCGCCATGCGCAATGTTCACCAGCCGCATCACGCCAAAGATCAACGATAGCCCGGCGGCAAACAGCGCATACAGCCCACCCAACAGCACGCCTTGCACGATGGCTCCGGTCCATTCGATCATCGGTTGACTCCGAAATAGGCCGCTGTGATTTCATCATGCGTGACGTCCGCCGTGGGCCGTTCCAGCGCCACGCGACCCTCCATCAAGCAGTAGACGCGGGACGAGACAGAGAGTGCTTTGGAAATGTCCTGTTCCACGATCATTGCTGTCATGCCGTCACCCACAATGCCGGGCAAGGCATCATAGATCTGGCGGATAATGACGGGCGCGAGGCCAAGGCTGATCTCATCAAATAGGATCAGATCGGGGTTCGACATAAGCGCCCGGCCAATCGCGACCATCTGTTGTTGACCGCCAGACAACGAGGTGGACGCCTGCGTGCGCCGCTCTTTGAGGATCGGGAACAGGGTGTAAACCTCGGCCAAGCTCCACGGCCCGCGCCGCCCCACTTGGCCACCGATCAGCAGGTTTTCTTCGACCGACAGCGATGGAAACAACTGTCGCCCCTCCGGGACCAAAGCGATGCCCAACTCGGCCACTTGATCGGCGCGCAAACCTCCAATGGCCTTGCCGCGATAGCTGATTTGCACACTTTCGTTTTGTAGCAGCCCTGAAATCGAGCGCATCAGCGTCGTCTTGCCCGCGCCGTTTGCGCCGATAATGGCAACAACTTCGCCCTGCGCGACGCTTAGGTCCAAACCGTACAAAGCCTGAAAGTCACCGTAGTGCGCATCAAGCCCGCGCAAGGAAAGCAAAGGCTCAGACATCCGGGTCGACCCCCAGATAAATCTCTTTCACCTCAGGACTTTCCATGATCGCTTTGGGTTCGCCCTCGGCAATCTTCTTGCCAAAATCAATCACGATCAATCGTTCGACAACGGCCAGCAGGGCATGCACCACATGTTCAATCCAGATGATCGTGGTGCCGCGTTTGTGGATGGCCTGAATGGTCTCGATCAGGGAATGACATTCTGCTTCGGTCAGCCCGCCTGCGATCTCGTCCAGCAGCAGCAACCGCGGTTTCGCTGATAACGCGCGCGTCAGTTCCAACCGCTTGCGCTCAAGCAAGGTCAACGTCCCGGCGCGCGTGTTTGCCTTTTCCAGCAGCCCAGTTTCGTCCAAAACTGCGAGCGCATGATATTCTGCCTCGCGCCCTGAGAGCCCCGCACCCTGCGTTGCCCCGACGAGAGCGTTCTCAAACACTGTCATGCCCCCGAAAGGCTGGGGGATTTGAAACGACCGCGCGATGCCGTGTTTGCACCGCGCCGCCGCAGAATGCGTGGTGATGTCGCGCCCCGCAAAGCTGATCTGGCCCTGATCAGGCCGCAGCGCGCCAGTGATCAGGTTGAACAACGATGTCTTGCCCGCCCCGTTGGGGCCCAAAATCCCGACGGCTTCGCCCGATGCCACATCAAAGGATGTGGCATCGGCGACGGTGACTGCGCCAAAGGATTTGGATAGCCCGGAGACGGACAAAAGCGCGGACATAGCTTTAGCCCAGCAACTGCAATTCGCCGCCAACGGGAATGTTGGGGGCCAGCGTGTTGTTGGTGATGACGAGTTCCACCCCGTCACCTGCGCGCTGCCATTGGCCCGAGACAAGCGGGGTCTTAGTCACGTTCGGCACGGGCCCATTCGCCCAGTTCACATCGCCCACGATTGAGGAAATGTTGGTGCCTTTGATCGCCTGTGCAATGGCATCCGCATCGTCCAGATCGGCGGCACGAGAAACCACGTCAGCGACCACTTCGAACAGAGCATGTTTGAACCCGATGGGTTGGGTCCATGGGCGGCCTGTGGAAGCGGTGTAGCCATCGGCCAGCGCTTTGGCCGTAGTCCCATTGAGCGATGACGAGAACGGATGGTTCGGTGACCACCAAATCTCGGATGTCAGACCCACACCGCGATCGCCAAGCGCTTCAATGGCCGATGGGAACAACAGCGCCTTACCGATAGTCGCAACCTTGGGGTTGAACCCTTGCTGTGCGGCCTGCGCCCAGAAGGTGCTAAAGTCCGGAGGGATCATCACACCGGTGACAATCTCAACGCCCGCTTCCTTGAACGCGGCGATGTAGTTTGAGAAATCGTCTGACAATGGCTGATATCGGCCCGGATCGGTCAGCTCAAACCCTTGTGCGGCCAGCGCTGGGGGCAGGCCTAGTTTGGCGTCACCCCATGCGTTGCCATCCGCATCATTGGGGAACAACCCGCCGACTTTTTTGGCCACTCCACTGCCATCCCAAAGGCCAGTGAAATTGCCAATGACATCCTCAAGACCCCAGAAGAAATGGTAGGTATAGTCAAACCCTTCTGCCGGGCTGCCACCGCGGCCAAAGAAATATGGCTGCCACGGCGCGTCGGTGGTGATGCAGGGGATTTCGTTGATCTCGGCCTGATCGGCGACTGGGTTCGTCGTGTCTGGCGTCGCTGCGGCTGTAATGATGTCCACCTCGTCCGACAGGATCAGCTCGGCGGCAACCTCGGCAGCGCGGTTGGGGTTGGACTGGCTGTCTTTCTTGATGATCTCGATGTTGAACGTCTTGCCGTTGTTTTCGATCCCGCCCGCAAATTGCGCGCGCAGCCCGTCGAGGATATAGTCATCAGCCTCGGCAAACCCGGCGAGCGGACCGGTCGAGGGTGTCACAAAGCCAACCTTGATTGTCGGGTTCTGCGCATAGGCGCGTGTGGCAGTCAGGATCGCAGGGGCAGCAACGCCCGCAGCCAATCCGCCCAGTACCTGGCGGCGTGTCGTATTTTTCATGTCTTCCTCCCTAAGCGCCGGTTATTCCGGCAGTATTTTCTCTAACGCGCGCAGGTGGTTGGCGATCCTTTCCTTGGTCGCGGCCAGATCGGAATCCTCCCAGTCCCGAAATCCGGCACCTGCCGCCATACCCGTACGGCCCTGCGCGATGAGTGTGTCCAGCATTGGCGACGGGTCGCTGCGCTGTTCCAAATCGAACAGCACTTGGCCGTGAATGTCTTTTGTTAACGCGATTCCTACAAGGTCGGCGTTTTCCAGCGGCCCCAGCACGGCAAGCCTGCGTCCAAAACTGGCTTTGACGACATCATCTACGGCTTGCGCCGTGCAGATTCCGTTTTCGACCAACGACACCGCTTCGCGCCAGAGTGCGTGTTGCAGACGGTTGCCGATGAAACCGGGGACGTCCTTTTCCACTAAGACGGGCGTTTTGCCTGCGCTCGCCAAGAGACTAACCATGTCGTCAGCCAGTGCGGCGTCGGTCCATTCGGTTTTGACGACTTCGACCAGCGGGATCATGTGCGGCGGGTTCCACCAATGGGTTCCCATCGCGCGGAATTTGCCGTTTAGCCCGCCCATGATCTTGGTGATCTGGATAACGCTTGTGTTGGAGGCGAGGATGGCCTCGGCCGGCGCATGGGCCTCTACTTGGGTAAAGATAGACTGTTTCAGTCCCAGCTTTTCTGGCGCCGCTTCAAAAACAACATCGGCCTGCGCGACCGCAGTTGCCAGATCGCTTTCCAGCGACACTTTTGTCAAAGCGACTTCAATTTCGGTTCGCGCCGCACCAAGTAATTTCAGGCTGTCGGCGATGCGTCCAGGCGCACTGGCCAGCATTTCTGCCACCGGATCAGTGATCACCACCTCGTGCCCCGCCCGCGCAAATGTCAGGGCGATGCCGTGGCCCATCAGGCCAGCGCCTATGACGGCAATGCGGCTCATCCGGCGGTATATCCGCCGTCGGCATATAGGATATGGCCAGTGTAAAAGTCTGAGGCGCGCGATGACAGGAACAAGAGCGGCCCGGCAAGGTCCTCGGGTTCACCCAGACGCCCTTTGGGCACACGGGTCAGAAATCCGTTTCGCACGGTTTCGGCCTCGGGTGTTTCCTCAAACATCCACGCGGTGAGCGGCGAGCGGAACACGGTCGGCGCAATCGCATTAACCGTGATGCCTGTCGGGCCAAGTTCACAGCCAAGCGACTTGGTCATGCCGTCAACGGCCGCTTTGGACGCGCAATAAGCGGTGTAGCCTGCCGGATGACCCAAAAGCCCGCGTGCAGAGGACATTAAGACGATCTTGCCCCCATCGCCCTGCGCTTTCATTTGAACGGTCGCCGCGCGCGCCATGTTCCAGCTTTGGGTAACATTGGCGTCCATCACGTCCGTAAATGCGCTTGGCTCCATCTCATCAATCTTGGCAACCTTGTTCATGCCCGAAGCAATCACCAGAATATCGACCCGGCCAAAGGCGGCGACCGTCTGGGCGATCATGTCTTCGCAGGCCTCGGGGCTGTCAGGGCGGGCATTGATCTGTCCGGTCTCGCCGCTGCACTTGGCGGCAACCTCGGTCATTGCTTCCGCGTTCCCTGCGGCCAGCATGACCTTGCAACCCGCCCCTGATAGGCATTCTGCCGCAACGGCACCAAATGCGCCCGAGGCCCCGGTGATCAGCGCAGTTTTCCCTTCAATATTGAAAAACGCGTAAGGGTTGGACAGGCTCATTTTTCGCTCCTTTGGGTCGCCCTCATGTCGGCCGACCTCCTGCGGGGTAGGGGATGACGACCAGCATCTTGCAGACGTGATTCGATGTATTCTCAATCCGCCGCTCTTGGCCTGCGGGCACTGTGCAGCTGTCCATGGCGCGCAAAACTTCGGTTTTGCCGTCCCATTCGAGCGTCATTTCGCCTTCCAGCACGACATAGACCTTTTCAAACGGCGTAGAATCCGGGCCAGCCCCGCCACCGGGCAGAAACTGGCTGAATCCGACCCATTGATTTTCAGGGCCGCCGTCCTCGAACCCTTGCAGGCGCAGCCCGGTGACACCCCAGTGGTTTGGCGCTTCGTAGGTTTCGGCATCTTGAAAACGTTTGATCAACATTGCGGTGCTCCAGTTCAGGTTAGGCGTGGCGGGGGCGACCCCGCCTGTCACTTCAGAAGTCTTCGCCGGCCTCAATGCGGTAGCCCTGCGCCTTGTCCATCATCGCCACCAGACGGATGATGCAACCATCGCCACGGTCCCAGTTCCACGGGAAAAACGCGAATGTCACGCGCTTGCCTGTCACTGAATCAAGGTCACCACCAACGTTCTCAATGCCCAGAATGCCGTTTGCAAATAGGGTGTTGTGCACGGGCTCCCATTCGGGGAAATCGTCTTTCCAGTCGTTGCCGCCGGACCATTCTTTGTACTCGGCCTCAAGATGCGGATGGATTGGCCCATTGCGCTGTGGCCCGATCGCTGTCGCCAGCGGATGGTCATTCGCTTGCGTGTCATGGCCGACGACTTTGACGCCCTTTTCCACCATCCAGTCGGCGGCGGATTGCACCAGACCGGGACAGTATGAGAAATAGTCGCCATCCTCATATTGCTTGTGCCAGCCGGTGTTGATGATCAGCACGTCGCCTTTGCGGATCGCATGCCCGCAGGCTTTCTCCAGATCATCGCCGGTGATCTTTTCCCACTTCTTTTTGGTGATCGACACAACCAGACCGGAGCCAAAGAAATGCGGCAGCGGCACTTCGTCAATAAACGGGGTGCCTTGGACCACATGGGCAGGCGCGTCGATGTGGGTGGTGACATGCATGGTGGTGGTGATGGTCTGGGACAGCACACCGGACTTGGCCATGTAGTGTTTACGCTTGATGTCCACGTCATCAAAATACGGCCAGTTGGGGCATTGATACCCGAAACGGTGGCTGAGGTTCACAAACTCCAGCCCCATGTCATTGTCCAGATTGTCCTGAAATTCGATGCCGCGAATGGTGACGGTCATTGGTCTCTCCCGATGGTGTGTGTTGAGAAGAGCGTGCAATGGGGGGTGGCGA
>JBGCEM010000049.1:0-8323 GCA_045106335.1 Paracoccaceae bacterium
TGGTCTCAATTTCTTTAGTTTTCAAGACATTCCCCTGACAGAAAGACGACCCCCATGGCACACCGAGCGGTTCTGACCGCGCGACAACGCGCGGCCCTCTTTGACCTCCCAACGGACGAGGCGTTGCTGCTTCGGCATTACACCCTGTCCGATGAAGACATCGATTTCATCCGTACCCGCCGTCGTCCTGAAAACCAGATTGGTATCGCTTTGCAACTTTGTGCATTTCGATATCCGGGGCGGCTGCTGAGGCCGGGTGAGGTCATTCCCCAAGCAATGTCCGGCTTTATCGCTGCCCAACTTGGGGTCAAGCCCAATGATCTTCTGCCCTATGCCGAACGAGAGAACACGCGGCATGAACATCTGGAAACACTGCGCAAGATTTACGGATACGTGATGTTCAAAGGCAAGCGGATCAAGCAGATCCGCACCTGGCTGGATCAGAATGCTGAAGGCGCACAATCAAGCGAAGGCCTGGTCCGCGCATTTGTGGAAGAATGCCGTCGGCGACAGATCATTCTGCCGGGCATCACGGTCATAGAACGGCATTGCGCCGAGGCACTCGTTGCTGCTAAGCGCCGGATCGAAACCCGTATTGCCGCGCAGCTCGACAGCCCGATGCGTGCCCGCCTCGACGAATTGTTGAGCGAAGAGACGGACCATCGAACCACCAGGTTCGTCCACTGACCGGCAGGGTATTGCGCAGCAATATCCCGAGAGGTTGGTTGCGTCAGTTTGAGCCGGGCAAGAACTCCGCAGATATCAACCGTCTGCTGGATCGATTGGAATTTCTGAGGGCGATTTTCTTGGTTCCGAAAATCCTCGATGACATCCCTGCGCATCGGATCACGCGGCTGCGCCGCCAGGGGGAGCGCTACTTCGCGAAAGGGCTGCGCGACATCACCAGTGACCGTCGCCTGGCAATCCTGGCTGTATGCGTCGTGGAATGGACTGCGGCCATCGCGGATACCGTCGCGACTATTAGCGCGCCTCCGGCACGACGGAAACACATGACAGGATTGTGGGCAGCGTCTGGCGGGATGCGAAACGGATTTGCGATACACGGGTTGCGGAGGCTCGCCTCCGTGGCACGAACCTTCAACGTCCACCCCGCAACCATCTACAGATGTCTCGAAGAAAAACAGGCCTTATGAGGGGATACTGTTCCCCTCAGCCCCACGTCCCTATTAGAAAACAATAAGTGTGACCGCTTGAACGGCACCCCCAGAAAGTGCCTGGGATGGCGCACCCCAACCGAAGCATTCAGAGAAGAACTAACGAAACTGAGATAGCCGAACCCGTCGCAACGACCCTTGAAATTCCATCTCAGTGACAATTTATGGGGCTACCGGGTCAGTTCTCAGTGACATTCAACAGCTCATCTCTGATCGCGCCATGTCACCGCTCCCAATGGTTATCTCGCCGGATTTGAATCACAAGCCGTTGCAAATATGAAGCTCTTTAAGCGTACGCTGCCTAGCCAATACTTTGTTCAGCCGCCAGAATTTGAAAAATATCGTTTGTCTGAAGTAGCTTTTGTGGAGTGCCTTGACCGACAATCCTTCCGGACTCAAACACAAGAATTTGCTCGCAAATTTCCAAGGTTGAAAACCGATGCGCGATAACGAGTATTGTGGTCCCATTTGGCAAGTTGCGGAGTGCTTGCATCACTTCATCTTCTGTCTTGGAATCTAAAGCGCTTGTGGCTTCATCAAAAACAATCAAGTCCGCTTTTCGATAGAGTGCGCGCGCTATCGCAAGCCTTTGGCGTTGCCCGCCCGACAGCCGCGTGCCACGTTCCCCGATAAAGGTGTCATATCCGTTCGGCATTTCAGTCGTGACAAACTCGTCGATGCAAGCTTGTTGTGCGCACTCTTTGACACGAGCCATATCGATGTCTTCAGGTGAAAGTCCAAGGGCGATGTTTTGTGCCACGCTAGCATCAGCCAAATGGATATCTTGGGGAACGAAAGCAACGCTGCGGCGCCAGGATACAAGGTCGGTGTCATCAATGGGTTGCCCATCGATACGGATCGCGCCCTTTGATGGCGCCAAAAGCCCTAACACAATATCCCCAAAGGTTGTTTTTCCAGCCCCTGATCGTCCGACGATCCCAATTCTTGAACCCGCCTGAATGGATAGATTTATTCTCTTTAGTCCCGGTTGATGAGCCCCCGGGTAGGAATAGCTGACATCATCAAGAATCATCGACCCTTCTAGTCGCACCCGTTCATCGCTGTCAGGTGTCAGTTCAGTCGCAAGATCGAAGAGATCGCCAGACAAGCGATCCAAGGCGGCGACCCCGAATTGCAATCGCATAACATTGTCGAGCAGCTTTTGGATTTCGGGCACGATCCGTGCTGCCGCCACTGCTAAAGCGCCAAATACGGGGCCAATTTCCCCGAATGCAGAGCCCGTCTGATAGGCCTCAGGATCGACTAAAACCAATGTGAAAAATACGCCAAGGACGAGAATGATCGCGCGCAACGCAAAGCTTGGCACATTCGCCAGAATCTGCACTGCAATTACAGTTGTGCGATAGGTGTAAGATGACGCTTCAAATCGATCAATATAATGGTCCTGAAGCTGCAGAATTTTTACGTCCTTAATGCTTTGAACGCCTTCGGCGGCTTCTTTGAAACGAGATTGATTTGCTTGTGATCTAATTTGACCTAAACGACGCAGGCGCTTGCGCAATAAAAAGAACACTGAGGCATAGACGAGGCCGATGGTGCCTCCTAACAAGAAGGTCATTCCTGGATCAATTAGGGCCAAAACAGCAATCACGGCTGCTATCGTTGGAATAGCAGTTACAGATTGCAGTGCGGGTCTATAAAATTCGCTGACCACACTATCCGTTTCAGACAGGACATTCGCCGATAGGCTGCTTGTATGGCGGTTCAGGTGAAACTCGTAGGGCAGGTTCAGGTAGGTCGCTAGCAATCGTTTGCCTAAATTATGTGTAAGCTCCCCTGAAAAAGACGCCACCGTTTTGACCTGTAGCAATTGGGCCAGAAAAACTGCGATCGCGAAAAGCGCAGTAAACGCGCCAACCCAAATCAAAAGGGAATAGGGTTCTAGCTGACCAAGTACACGTTGAAGCCAGTTGAGCACAAACATGCTATCGGCGGCGGCAGGGTCCAGAAGAAGCGTTGTGAACGGGTAGACCGACCAAACCATCAGACTGGAAAAGACCGCAGATACTAAGCTTGCAAGAGCGCTATAGCCCGCACGCTTGCGATCAGCGGGCGATAGTAATTCAGTTGCCCTTTTTAGCAGCGAGGTTTTGGTTAAACTCGTTTTGTTGCCCGCAGTATTACTCATGCGACTGCTTCTTTGCTTGTGATCGGGCGTTACTTGTGGCGACAGAGATTTCCAAGGCTTTTTCTAATGATTGCGCAAAGGCAGAGACGTTTTCGCCTTTGAAGCAATTGTAATGATTTCCGGGAGTATCTAGAATCTCGATCAACTCAGCGGTTTGTGACCAGCCTAGGTCCTTGAACTGACGCGCCTTATTCGTCGGTTCAGTCCTAATCAGAATGACAGGGTTATCTGTCTTCGTGGCGAAACTCCGCATAAGCCGACCTTTTTGCAAATAGTGAACCGATCGGTACTTTCGGCGTGCCATGTCAATCGGATCGGCTAGGCCAAAACGCACGCGCGCATAGGCGTCGTCGATTATGGCATGCATTTTTCGAAGGCCCAGCTTCAGCATGCTGACCCCCCGATTAAGTATCGGAAACCTATGATTGCGCCCGGTGCCCGCGTCTACGATCACGCAGATGGCGGGTTCGCCGAGTTCACTCAGCAAGCGCGCGGCTTCATAGGCCGGTCTCGCGCCAGCGGAATAGCCGATCAAAATCCAAGGCCCTTCGGGGTCAACGGTTTGAACGGCTTTGGTAATTCGTGTGGCCAAGACATCTACCGTCTTTATGCTGGCTTCATTATCATTGAGCGCGGGATCAACGACTCCATAGCCACTCCAGCGGCTGGACAGGCGACTAACGACAGGCGCAAATGGCGTGACATGCCCACCCGCCCCGGCGAGCAGATAGAAATTTTGCTGATCCGCCCCTTGTGCGGGCTTTTGTGCAAAAGGGTCAATCAACCGATCATAACATATTGCGGTGTCTTGATTGGCTTGGAATGTGACCAAGTAGTGCACCAGTTCCAGCGGCGTTGGATCAAGCAACAAAACAAATTCGGGCATTTCTATGTTCAAGCTGTCGTAGATGGCCCGATGAAGTTCCTTTGCCGAATTGTCGGTTCCGCCGGATTGGAAAAACGACTTGTCTGGGTCGACCTTGTCTGTCTTTGTGACGCGTTTCCATTGGGTTAGTACGGTTTCAGGGGTTTGAGGGGCTTGTGACTGGATCGTCGGATCAAAGGCTTTCTTCATCCCCTTGGCAAATTGCGCAATCGTTTGGAACTGGAAGATGTTGGACAATGACGGTGGTAGGCCGATGTCTTCTTCCAGTCGAAAGCTCATTTGCATGGCCAAAAGCGAATGCCCACCGAGATCAAAAAAATTGTCATCAATACCAAAATCATCCCGGCCCAACAGCTCTTTCCATAAAGTTAATAGCCGAGTTTCAATTGGTATTCGCGGCGCGACGATCGATTGTAAAGGGACAGCAACGTCCAATTCCATTAGCGCTTTTCGATCCACCTTGCCGCTGGAATTCAATGGGAAGTCTTGCAAGATGCACCATTGCGCGGGAACCATATAATCTGGCAAATCGGATTGCAGTTGATGACGCAGGCTTTCAGCGGTCAAATTGGCGTCGACCTCGGGCACAACAAATGCGGCAAGCGCCGAAACTTTCGCCCCCTCATAGCGCGCAATTACGATGGCATCCTGCACCCCCACTAGCGTGCGCAACGCGGCTTCGATTTCTTGAAGTTCCACACGGAAGCCACGGATTTTGACCTGCCAGTCGCGGCGCCCCAAGAAATAAAGTGTCCCGGTATGGTCCCACTTGGCGCGGTCTCCACTGCGATAAATTAAGGCGTCGGGGTCTTCGGAAAATGGGTCTGGCAGGAAGGTTTCAGCCGTGACTTCCGGACGACGCAAATAGCCACGCGCAACGCAATCTCCACCGCTCCACATTTCGCCCTCGACGCCTATGGGCACTGGGCGCATGTGATCGTCCAAAATGTGGACAGAGGAATTTGCAAGTGGGCGCCCAATGGAAATTGGGCCTGTCACTTTGTCTTTATCGATGTGGTGCATCGTTGAAATCACGGTATTTTCGGTAGGACCAAAGGCGTTGATCACAGTCACGCCCTTGGTGGTTTCCAACAGCGCATTAACGTGATCTGGCGACAAAACATCGCCGCCCACCTTCACGCGACAGCCCGACACAAAGCAATCCGGCCGCAGATCAACCATTTGGTGAAACAGGCCCGTGGTCAGCCACATCGTATTGATACCCTGTGCCAGGATCAGATCGGCCAGTTCGGTGATTGGGGGTAAGCGCTGTGTCGGTTGCACGATCATAGCACCTGCTAATAGTGTGCACCAAACCTCGAACGTGGTAGGATCAAAACTGGGCGAACTAAAGTGCAGCATCCTGTCTCTGGGACCGATCGGAAGTTCGGGCATGCTATAAACATAGGCCATGATATTGCGATGGCTGGCGCAACAGCCCTTTGGCTTACCAGTCGAGCCAGATGTGTAAGCGTAATAGGCCAAGGATTGTGGGTCGATCTGAGGTCGATCAAACCGGATACCCTTTTCGACGATGCTTGCAATGTCGATAACTTTTGCTGTGGTGCTTAATGCCACCTTTGGCGTATCGGTCAAAAGCACGTTGCTCTGCGAGTCATCTAGCACATCCTCAAGCCGAGCATTGGGGTGCGCGGGGTCCAGTGAAAGATAAGTCGCCCCGGTTTTGGTAATACCCAGCAGCGCTGCAACAAATGCCGGGCTGCGGTGCAAAAGCGTCGCCACAACCCGGTCTGGACCGATGCCCTGATTTGCCAATTCTGAGGCGATAGCGTCAGACCAAGCATCTAACTCTGCATAGGTTAGATCTTGCGCACCCTGACGCACACTTATGTTGTCGGGGAATTTTTCGGCAATCTGGGCAAATTCTTCTGCGATCGACGTCTCGCGCGAGTAAGTAAGCTCTGGGCCGTAAGACAGATCCGCGATCAGATCTGCCTCGTCCTTCGGCAAGATGTCAAAATGCTGAAGGCATTGCTGAGGATCGCGGATCACACTTTTCAAAAGCGCTTCAAACCGCTTCACAACGCGCCGAGCCGTCGCCTCACTAAAGAGGTCGGAGGCATATTCGAGATACCCACCAAATCCATCTTCGTCTTCGTTTAAGAGCACGGTCATATCAAAACGGGCGCTGTTATGGCCAAACTTGAAGTACTCAATCTCTGCACCTGCCTCGCTTTGCTTGCGGGCATCCCAAGGTGTCATGTTGCACATCACTTGCACCAAAGGTGGCTGGCCAGTTCGGGTCTTTGGCGCGAATTCACGCACCAGGCAATCGAAAGGCGTTTCTTTCAAAGATCGCGCGCGCAGCAACCGCTTATGCGTGGCTTTAGCGTGCTCGATAAAACTTTGCTCTTGGTCAATCCGTACAGGCACAGGAAGGGTCCCGGCAAAAAAACCCACTAATGCGCGCTGCAACTCACTCGGTCGCGTGTCGATGGCTGTGCCAATCACGAAGTCGTTTTGTCCCGACAAACGGTGCATCAACACCTCGAATGCGGCAAAGGCGACGCTGAAAACCGTCGCCCCGCTTGTTCCGGCGATTTGGCGCAAGCCCGCTGCAATTTCGGCATCAAAATCGAGTGTGAGGCGAGCCCCCTTGTTGGTTTGAACCGCCGGACGCGCGAAGTCGAGCGGCAGGTTCAATGAGGGTGCCACGCCTTTCATATCCTTACGCCATTTTTTCAAAAGCGCGTCAACATTCCCCTCTGACAACTTGCTTGCCTGCCAAGACAGGACATCCCCGAAACTGGTTTCAATTTCTGGCAGGTCGGGTGCCCCGTTGGCCGCAATGGCCGTGGCCAGCTCTTTCGCAATAATCGAGGTCGTGGTTGCATCACCGATGATGTGGTGGTTTTGAAAGACAAGGCTTACGCCCAGTTCGCCCATCAAAAATACATGCGCACGTGCCGGAGGGCCGCTTTCCAAATCATAGATTTCTGCCGCTGCTTTGCGGGCCTGATCGCGCAAGGCCTCTTCACGTTCGTCAAGCGGTACCGTTTGCAAATCCACGGTTTGCATCTGCACGCAGGCGTCTGGGTCAAAGGACTGTAGCACCGCGCCGTCTTCGATGAAGAATCTTGCGCGCAGCGCCTCATGACGATCGACCAGATAGTCGAGTGCCCTTTGCACGGCCTGCAAATCGACGTCCTGGGTAAGCCGCAACCCGAAAGAGGAATTGTAAATCGCGGAAGTCGGATTGGCTCGGCAGATCGACCACATCCGCGTTTGCGCAGAGTTTAGCGAGACAGGTGCCGTTCGGTCAGCGCGCTTTGGAATAATGACCTGGTGTTCTGAGCCAACCTCTGCGTCGATTAAGCAACGGCGCAAACCAATTAGCGTTGCTCCTTCGGAATAGAGCACATCCACAGGAAGCCTGCGGTCAAATTCCTTTTCAATCAACATCAAGAGACGCAAACCGCGCAAGGAATCCCCGCCCATCATTGAAAAGTTGACGTCTTCATCGACGGTTTCAACACCAAGCACCAAACACCAAAGTTCGGCCAGCCGATCTGAGGGCGGCGCGCCTGTGCTGATTTGTGCAGTGGCTTGTATATCGAAGTATACAGCCGCCTTTCGGCGCAGCGGCTTTCCGCCAGCTCCGCGTGGAATGTCTTGCGCCATGACGATCGTTTCGGGCAATTTATGCCGCGCCAGTTGTGGTTTGGCGAAGTCCAACAATATCGAGGGTTCGAATGCCGCACCTTCGTTCACACACACCGCCGCAGCAACCGTTTCGCCCAGTGTGGCATGCGGGATTGGGAAGCAGATCACGTCCTTAACGCTTTCATGTAAGCCAAAGACGTCTTCGATTTCTTCGGGCGAAACCTTTTGCCCGCCGCGGTTTATGATGTCGCTAGCGCGCCCATGAACGATCAAAAACCCTTCTTCGTCAAATTGTCCGATATCGCCGGTCTGGAAAAACCCATCGACAAAAGCGGCATCCGTCATTGTGGGGTCATCATAACCGGCAAACATGCCAGTGCTGCGAATGGCAATGGCTCCGGTTTCTCCGCGCGCAACCTCGGCTCCGGTGTCATCCAGAAGCTTAACGTCGCAATCGATCACAGGGCCGCAAGTTCCTGCCTTGCGACG
>JBGCEM010000050.1:0-21775 GCA_045106335.1 Paracoccaceae bacterium
ACGGATCAAACGAAAGACGCTGGAAACGCGACGCTTGCATCACAGACAGCACGCCGCATAATCAAACCAACCAGATGAGCCAAACTCTCTCTTAGTTTAGGCCGCCTTTGGTTCCAAAAACTCTGCCGACGGACATTGAAATTGCGTCTATCCGTATTGGTTTAGGAAGGGAAATGCCTCTGTGAACGGGAGGAATTAAATGCTGAGCAAGCTCGGGATGAAGATAAATCCGAAGGTAAAGCGATCAGCCGATAAAGCATAACATAAGTGCGCTTACGCGTCTGCCCTGAGTATAAAATTTTCACATTCTGCTTTATTGATACTGTTTCCAGCGCTTTGGGTCTTCAGGACAGAAGAGAGTGCTAGTGTGGGTTTGTCACAGGAAGGAAAAAGAACATGAGAGTATGCGGCTGCGAGATTTCGGCAAAAGAGGTTCGGCTTGCTGTTGTCCACCTAGATGATGAGGGAAGCGTGGAGATGCTTCGGCTAAAGATCACACGAATTGAACTCGAAGATGACACCTCTGAAGCCGACCTGCGATCCTTCCTGGCGGCTCTTCAGGAGTTTGCCCGCGAAAATGAAATTGATACCTTTGCAATCAAAACACGCGCCAAGAAAGGTAGAATGGCTGGTGGCGCCGTATCCTTCAAAATCGAAACTCTGATCCAACTCGTGAACGGGTGTCACACGAGATTTGTCAGCCCGGTGGCACTTTCTCACTTTGCCAAGAAAGAAGTCGAGGCATATCCAGACAAACTGCCTGTCTACTTGAAGAATGCCTTTCTTTCCGGTGCTTTTGTTTTAACTCGAGGCTGATAGGCGTAACGAAACTGGGGAGCAGAAGAGATTATGCCAATCGAATTATTAGAGCTCGGCCCCGAAGCAGAGCGTACAACCTTCTTGTTCGCGCATGGCGCGGGTGCGCCAATGGACTCCCCTGGAATGACAGGGATTGCAGAAGCACTTGCTGCACATGATCTCAAAGTCGTCCGGTTTGAGTTCGCTTACATGGCAAAGCGCAGAACTGAGGGTACCAGGAAGCCCCCTCCCCGCGCTGACAAATTGAACCACGAGTACGAAGCTGCAATCGAAGAGCTCCGGGTTGATGGCCCGCTTATCATAGGTGGGAAGTCCATGGGTGGGCGCGTTGCCAGTATGATTGCAGATGAACTGTTCGAAGCGGATCAAATCGCTGGCTTGCTGTGCGTGGGCTATCCGTTCCACCCGATTGGGAAACCCGAGAAGTTGCGCACAGAGCATCTGCAAAACCTGCGAACGCCAACGCTGATCTGTCAGGGAACACGGGATCAATTTGGCACAGAGGATGAAGTTAGTGAGTACGAACTTTCACCGGCGATCCAAATTGATTGGTTTGAAGACGGCGATCACGACCTGAAGCCACGCAAACGGATTTCAGGCTTCAGCCACGATGACCATCTGAAGTCGATGGGGACAACTGTTTCGGCTTGGGTCGAGCGGCTTGGGTTAAAGTCTTGAGTCAAAACGCCCGCTGAACCGGCCCCACCCTTCAATTGGAACTCTGCCGCCTGAAAGCTATGTCTATTAATAAGCCGAGCTATTTGTAGGCACTCTTCGGGAGCGCGCACCACATGATCGACCTTTCGCGCCGCCAATTCACAGCAACCGTTGGCGCAGCTTCAATGCTGCTTGGTATGACAGGAATATCCGTGGCCAGTAACCTGACCGATCTCGATCCATTGACGTTTGAGCAAAGCATCCAATCGGCTCTGCGTGACATTGGGACCAACCCATGCGTCGCTGCCGCGGAAAATCTTGCCCAGTCCCAGTCGGCTCGCTCACCGATCAGCATACACTTGCGACGTGCCGGGATCGACGAGGATGGCGCGACGCGGATTGCCAGAGCATTGAACGCCTTATCGAATGTGGAGCACGCCAGGCTACGCTCCTTTAGCTTGAGCTATAACAGGATTGGCGACGGCGGAGCATTAGCATTGGCCGCCTCATTGCCTGAAACCTTGGGAGAGTTGGGCTTGGTTGGTTGTTCCATTGGCGACGACGGCGGCGAAGCCATCCTCAAATGGGCGAGCGACGCCAGTGGACTTCGAATGATCTGCGTCGAAGGCAACGCGATGTCGCAGGATATCCGCGAAAGGTTCAGAGGCCTGCGCAAGACTTCTCCGAACATGGCTGTTTATGTCTAGGTGCGTTTTATGAACATGGCGTGCGAGCACTAGGAATTCAGACATTGACTAGTAATTCGTTCGAAGCGGGATAGGCAAGGCCGCCCGTCGCCTAACTGGCCATTAGTGGGGTGGGGTTGCCTGGGTTTGCTTGTTTACAAGGTTTGGCCATGCCGGTGCTTTACGCGGGCAGAGATTTGCAAAAGGCTGCTTACTTTCCCCGTCGCATCAACACCTCGACATGCGCGGCAGTGCTGGCCGCCAGCGCGTTTAGGTCGTAGCCGCCCTCAAGTGTTGAAACCACGCGTCCACCGGCATGCGTGTCCGCCAGATCGCAGAGTGCTTCGGTAATCCATGCAAAATCCGCCTCCACTAGCGCAAGCTGCGCCAGTGGGTCGTCCCGATGGGCGTCAAACCCTGCTGATATCACGATCAGCTCTGGTGCAAAGGCGTCAAGCGCAGGCAACCCGTGTGTCTCCCAGGTCCGGCGGAAACCAGTACCATTCGTGCCGGGATCCAAAGGCAGGTTCATTACGTTACCATGTGCGCCGGTTTCATCGCGACCGCCCGTACCCGGCCAGAGTGGCATCTGATGGCTGCCCACAAAGAGAGTGCGTTCTTCGTCCCAGAGTAAATCTTGGGTGCCATTGCCGTGATGTACGTCGAAGTCGACAACCGCCACCCGGGACAACCCGTGTTCGTCAAGCGCGCGTTTGGCAGCGATGGCTGCATTGCCAAAAAGACAAAAGCCCATAGACGTCTCTGCTTCGGCGTGATGGCCCGGTGGTCGCGTGGCGCAAAATGCGTTCGCGACTTCATCATCAAGCACGGCGTCTACGGCTGCAACAGCAGCGCCAACAGCTCGGAGTGCTGCCGCCCAAGAACCAGGCGATACGTGCGTATCGGCGTCCAGCGCGCGGCTACCTTGCTCGGGGATTGCCGCTCCGATCTTGGAAATGTAGCGCTCCGGATGACAACGCAGCATTTCGGTCCGGTCAGCTAGAGGCGCGTCGCGCCAGTCAAGAGCTCCAAACCGATCGTCGGACAAAGCCGCCTCTACAGCTACCAACCTTTCGACCCGCTCCGGGTGCCCCGGCGGGGTGACATGTGCGTGGCTGTCTATGTGCGAGTAAAGAGCTGTCGTCATGTGCATCCACCTTATCAACTAGCGGTAGCTTGCGCTGAATTCGGGACATTTCGCAACATCACCAGCGAGTTGAATCGGAATTGCAACTTTGCCGCTGTCAAGGAAATTCCTGCCCCAGTTCACATAAGGACGCTTACGCGCCCGCAGCGTTTCTATTGCAAAGCGGACATCCAATCTGCGGCATGCCTAGGTCCGCAGTGCGGACGAAGCGGACTTGTGCAGGTGCAGCTATTGCTCACGCAGCATTTCTTCGCAGCTGCAGCAGCATTTTTGCTGCGTTGCAGCCTGTGTCGTCAAAGCAGCCATTCAACGCCACCGATCCAGGTGGATATCAATTCGGCGTTTCTCGGCGTTTTAGCGATGCATACTTGCTTTCAGAGGGCGAAAAGCTGAGGCCGCTCGCTTAGTCACACGATCGCCAGGGCTCTCGTGCTGGCATCATTTGACGTTTGAACGCCAAAAGACCAACGCACAAAGAGCATGGCTTCGCCCGTAATATCCTGGACGTTCAAAGTGTGCGCTAAATCACCGAGGGAACAGTTCAGGACGATTTGTCCCTTTCGCTGGGCTTTTGCGACGACCTGAACGTCAAATGGAACATCGGGATGACACGTTTCAAGGTGTGCGACGATCTGGGGGGCTGCGCCAACAGCCATATAGAGCGCGACGCAGATACCCGGTTTGATGTCTTTAATGGGGTCGGGCACCGTAAATCCGTCTTGGCGGTGCCCTGTGGTCAGCACAAGTGCGTCGATGTTGCCTCTTTCAGTGAGGCTTTGGCCGATACTCGCCGCCGCCGCACAGGCCGCCGTGACACCGGGGACAATTTCAAACGGGATATCGTTGGCCTTGAGGGCATCGGTTTCTTCTGTGCTGCGCCCGAACACACCGGGGTCACCGCATTTCAGGCGCACCACCCTTTGCCCACGTTTGGCGGCAGCCACAAGCGTTTGAGTGATCTTTTCTTGTGGCCAACTATGACACCCAGGGGCTTTGCCCACATAAATACGTTGGGCGTCGCGTCGCGCAAGTTCAAGGATTTCGGGATCAAGCAGGCGATCATAATAAATGACATCTGCTTCTTGCAGACGCTGGACCCCGCGCAGGGTTATCAGATCCTTGGCCCCCGGGCCCGCACCCACAAGGCTGACGCTGCCGCCCTTTGTGGCCCCGAATTCACCTGTCTCGATGGCCGTTTTTATCAGCTTGGCCGCTTCGCGCTCGGCCCCGCTGGCGAACAACTGTCGCGGTGTGTCATTGAACACCCAGCGCCACAAATCCCTCCGCGCACGGGGTCCAAGACGGGCCGCCGCCGCGCCACGCATACGTCCCGCAAGGGCCGCAAGATCGCCAAGGCGCGGTTCAAGCGCTTCCTCCAGTTTGGTCTTAATTTGGCGTGCCAGCACGGGGGCTGTGCCTTCGGTGCCGATGGCCACGACCACAGGGTCACGATCCACAATTGACGGCGTGATGGCGTCACACAGCTGAGGCTGGTCCACAACATTGACGGTCGCGCCGCCCGCTTTTGCCAACGCATGCAACGCCATGTCGATACCGGGACAACCTGAGGCGATGAACACCAGTGCGGTATCTGAAAACGTGTCTGGCGTAATGGGGCCGGTTTGATGCTCAATCCGCCCCTCAACCACAAGGCCCGACAATTCAGGGTCAAGCGTTGGCGCCCAGATTTCGACCCTCGCTTCGGTCTTCAGGATCAGCCGCGTTTTTTGTGCGGCTTGCTCGCCGCCACCAATAATTACGACACGGCGACCGGCCATTTGCAGGAACATGGGGAAGGTTTTCATGCGGACAGACTTTCTGTGTGATGACGCGAGGCCCAAAGACCGCGCGCCATTTGGTGTGCTTCATGAGGTGTCGGGGCCGCCCTGAGCGTCCAAAGCGCCAGCGCAGCCGTTCCAGTGATCGTGGCAATCGCGAACGGATCACGCACGCACCCTTGCCAAAGATCAGACAGATTAATCGTTTCACCTGCTTCGTGCAGCTTACGGGTGTCTTGTAAAATGTGCGCTGCGGATTCGTGAATATGCGCACCATCCCGCAACCCGAAAACCATGACGTCCTTGGACGGGTGGCGTTCGAATTCACCGCCGCTGCCCTTGATAATGCTTAGATCCTTTTGCCCCAAAAGTACTGCGGCTTCCGCCTGAAGGCTCCGGTATGAAGGATGAAACACCCCTTGAACTGTGGCGCGGGCACCGGACGGGTTCCACATCCGCAGCACCGTGTTGAAACAGGACCGCAATCCGAAGGTATCGCGTAGGTTCAACACCGCAAACGCCGCAGGGCTGAGCGTTTCAAGTGGTGAATAGCTCACATGCAGCCCGGCAAGGTCAATCGCTTCGCGCACGGACGCGGTGGCCGATTGATGCGAATTCCAACCGTGCATCGACACAGCGTACCCCGCCTGACCAACAAGCCGCGCGGCGAGTAAAAACAACGGCGCACCACGACTGCGCCCTGCGGCATAGGACGGCCAATCAAGGTCGGCTTTGGGCAGTTTTCCCTTCACATGTGCACGCAGGGCAGCGGTAAATCCCGCAATTTCGCTCGCGGTTTCCCCGCGTAGACGCATGACCATCAGCAACGCGCCAACTGCCTCGGGGGCGGCGTCCCCCGTCAGGATCAGTGTCATCGCCTCGCACGCCTCATCCATCGTCATTGCCCGTGCACGTCCCTTGCCACGTGCCACGATCTGAACAAACGGCGCGAGGGTCATTCTGCCGCCATCGGAATCTGCGCTTGCGTCAAAAGGGCGGTCAATTCAGGCTTACAGGATCCACAGTTGGTGCCTGCAAAGGTTGCTTCACCCAACGCGGCAACGCTATGTGCACCGTTTGCAACGGCGGCCAACAGAGTATTTCTGCCCACGTTAAAACACGCACAAACGGTTGCGCCCACGTCTGGCCGATCAGAGGGGCTGCGCCCTGCCAATGCGGCAAGCGGCGGTGTGTCAGTGCCTATTAGGTCAATGATCGAAGATCGCGACACGACAACAGGCGTCGGCGCCGCAAAGAACAGCGCAGTAATTTGACCATTTTGCGTTATGGCGATGCGGTTGCTGCCAGTGGTCGGGTCTGCTTGGATTGACGCAACGCCCCACGTTTGGCCGCACAGTTGTCGCGCCTCAGTTCCCCAATCGTTTGGGGTTTTTGCACCCGCCAGTTCCACCTGCCAGCCCGTTAGCGTACGCGCGATAGCGGCGTAGGGCGTTTGCGGGGCGGGTTCATTGATGCACGCCAAAAAACCATACCACTTCGCCTTGTAGACCTGTGCAATCACTGCATTGGATTTCAACGCAGGCTGACCTGAAACCGGGTCCGTCAGTGGTGCAACGACGCTATTGACCGTGCCGTTGGTCGTGCGCTGTCGTGTCCAATGCATCGGTGCAAAAAGTTGGCCTTGTGCCACACGGGGCGTGATCAAAGCCCGCAAAAGCGCGCGCCCATAGATGCTTTCGATTGCGATTAAAGCACCAGGCGTGGCACCCAATTCCGTCGCATCAGCGGGGTTAACTTCAACAAATGGTTCTGCGAGATGGGCACCTAATCGCGCAGACTTACCCGTCCGCGTCATGGTGTGCCACTGGTCGCGGTTGCGGCCCGTGTTGAGGGTGAACCGTGGTTTTGACAGAACCGGTGCGTTCACCGCGATCATCCGCGCTTTGCCGTCCGGGTGATAAAACTGTCCATCGGCAAAAAACCGATGATCATTTCGTGGCCACTGCGTCGGGACCAGTTTGGCGTAATCAGCGTCGGCAAAAATGCTCAGGTCCAGATCACGAGCGACGTGGGACGCAGCCCCGTCAAGGGCTACGTATTCCGCAAAGATATCCGCTGGCTTTTGATAGGCAAACGCTTCGCCAAACCCCATGCGACTTGCCACATCACTGATGATGTCCCAATCGGGCCGCGCCATGCCGGGTGCTGGCAAAAACGCCCGTTGCCGCGAAATACGGCGTTCGGAATTGGTGACGGTTCCGTCCTTTTCGCCCCATCCGGTGGCCGGCAAAAGAACATGCGCCAGATCGTTGGTGTCCGTCTTTTCCATGATGTCAGACGTGACGACAAACGGAACCTTGGCGATGGCCGCCGCGACACTGTCAGAATCTGGCAAAGACACGGCAGGATTGGTCGACATCACCCAAAGTGCCTTAATCTGACCGTTGGCACACGCCTCAAACAGATCGACCGCTTTCAGGCCCGGTTTTGCGCAAATGGTCGGGCTGTCCCAGAAATCCTGCACCACCTGTCGATGGTCAGCGTTGTCGAGTTCAAGATGACTGGCCAGCATATTAGCCAGGCCCCCGACTTCGCGCCCGCCCATCGCATTGGGTTGACCGGTGACAGAAAATGGCCCAGTCCCGGCCCGCCCGATGCGGCCCGTCGCCAAATGACAATTCAGGATGGTGTTGACCTTGTCGGTGCCACAGCTGGATTGGTTCACGCCTTGGGAATAGACCGTGACGACCTTTTCAGTCTTTGCCCAAAGTGCATAAAAAGTGGCCAATTCCTGCGGAGACAAGCCCGACTGCAAGGGGTCGGACGCACGCGCTTCAGCGATGGCAGCAGATGTGCCATTCACGTGGTTTTTAGTGAATGCCGCATCCAGTTTTTCCGCATCTGCCAGATGTGCAAGCAGCCCATTAAACAGCGCGATGTCACCATCAGGGATAATTTGTAGATGCGTGTCCGCGAGGTCCGTGGTGGCGGTGCGGCGCGGGTCGATGTTAACGACACGCATGTCGGGCCGCGCGTCTTTCGCCGCCGCAATGCGCTGATACAACACCGGATGGCACCACGCGAGGTTGGACCCTACCAGCACGATCAGATCAGCATGTTCCAAATCAGCGTACATGCCCGGAACCGTATCCGTGCCAAATGCACGTTTATGTCCGGCGACCGATGACGCCATACACAGCCGCGAATTCGTGTCAATGTTGGCAGCACCAATGAACCCTTTCATCAGCTTGTTGGCGACGTAGTAATCCTCGGTCAGCAATTGGCCAGAGGCGTAAAAGGCCACGCTTTCGGGGCCATGTTCGGTAATCGCTGCACTGAATTTTTGCGCAACCAGATCAAGGGCGGTGTCCCAATCGGCATCCGCGCCGTTCACCTTGGGGTGCAAAAGTCGCCCATCAAGATCAATCGTTTCCCCTAACGCGGCCCCTTTGGAACACAGCCGTCCAAAGTTAGCCGGATGATCAGGGTCACCTTTGATCGTGCCATCAGCCCCAGCCAGAACCCCGCAGCCAACGCCGCAATAGGGACACGTGGTGCGCGTCAGGCTCATGCGGCAACACCGTCTTTTGATCGGGCCCGCAAAAATGCGCGATCTAGCAGAATACGCCCGTTCTCAATGCGCGCAGGATAAGTCGCCACGCTGCCTTCATCCGCGCCCTGTGCTTGCCCGGTTTCCAGCGAAATGACCCAGTTGTGGAGCGGGCAGGTCACTGACTTTCCGTGCACAATCCCTTCCGCCAGCGGTCCTGCTTTGTGTGGGCACGCGTTGTCGAGCGCAAATACCTCATCCTCGGCCGTCCGAAACAGCGCAACGCAGCCAAATGCCGTCTTGATCATTCGCGCGCCGCGCTGAGGCACGTTTTCAAGCGGTGCTACATCGATCCAGTCGTTTGTCGAGGCGCTCATTCCGCAGCCTCCAACGACAAGTTCGCCAACGGTCGATACCGATCCGCCTTCGTCTGGACGTGATCGGCCCAGGGATCTTTGCGGTAAATGGATTGACTCAGCTCGAACCGCTCAACCAAGGCCGGCCCTTCGGTTTCAACACGTTCTTTAATCCAATCAAGACCCACCTTGCCCATCCATTTATAAAGCCGGTCAAGGTATTTGGCGTTCTCACGATACAGCTGCGTTACCGCCTTGATCACATCAATCGCCTCGTCCTCGGTCGCGACCTGAACCATCAATTCGGTTTCGCGCACATCCATGCCAGCGGCCCCGCCAATGCTGACCTGATATCCGCTGTCGACGCAGATCACGCCGATATCCTTGCACGTCGCCTCGGCGCAATTGCGCGGGCAACCAGAAACGCCGAGCTTTAATTTATGCGGCGTCCATGACCCCCAAAGTTCTTTTTCCAGCTTGATCCCAAGACCCGTGGAATCCTGCGTGCCAAAGCGGCAATGATCCGTGCCAACGCAGGTTTTCACCGTGCGCAACCCCTTTGAATAGGCATGCCCGGACACCATGCCAGCCGCGTTCAAATCGGCCCATATGTCGGGCAAATCCTCACCCTTCACACCAAGCAGATCAATACGCTGACCACCCGTGACCTTTACCGTCGGCACCGCGTATTTGTCAGCGGCAGCGGCAATCGCGCGCAATTCATCGGGTGTCGTAATCCCGCCCCACATGCGCGGCACCACACTGAACGTGCCGTCTTTTTGGATGTTGGCGTGTTTGCGTTCGTTAATGAACCGCGACTGCGGGTCGTCTTGGTATCCCAGCGGCCAGTCGGCCAGCAGATAGAAATTCAACGCAGGACGACACAAATGGCACCCGCACGACGTCTTCCAGCCGCATTCCTGCCAGACGGCTGGCATCGACATCAGCTTTTGGCTTTTAATCATGCGCCGCACGTCTTCGTGGGTCATGTCGGTGCAGCCACAAATTGCCGCCGTCGCAGGCATGACGAATTCATCCCCCAGCGTCGCCGCCAAGACCTGTTCGACCAGCCCCGTACAGGTCCCGCAGGACCCCGATGCCTTGGTGGTGGATCGCACGGCGCCCAGATCAGTGGCACCCGCTGCGATCGCGTCTTCGATTTTTCCTTTGCAGATTCCGTTGCAGCCACAGATCTCCGCGTCACGCGGTAAGGCTGCAACAACTGCTAAAGGGTCTAGGGGGGTCCCCCCTTGATAGGCGGGTCCAAAGATCAGCGTGTCACGCATATCGGCGATGTCGGTCTTGTCGCGGATCAGGCCGAAGAACCAATTACTGTCGGCAGTGTCGCCATACATGACTGCGCCTTTGACGATGTTCTCCTCAATCACCAAGCGGCGGTACACACCGCGTGCCGGATCACGGAACACGATGTCCTCGCGTCCTTCACCGTCTGTGAAATCACCGGCACTGAACAGATCACAGCCTGTAACCTTTAGCTTGGTCGATAGCTCCTTTTGCACAAACTGGGCGTGTTCCCCCATCAACGTCTGGGCGGCAACCTTGGCTTGATCATAAAGCGGCGCGACAAGGCCAAAGATCGCCCCGTCATGTTCCACACATTCCCCAACGGCCAGCACATCCGCGTCCGATGTGACCATCTGGTCATCCACATGAATGCCTTTGCCCAACGCCAGCCCTGCGTCCTGCGCGAGTTTAACATTGGGTCGGATGCCAACGGCCATCACCAGTAGATCGCAGGGCAATTCGGTGCCGTCATCCAACAGCAACGCCTTAACGCGACCATCCTCGCCCAGAATTTCCTTGGAGTTCGCCGCGCATTTAATAGTGATGCCTTTGTCCACCAGCGCTTTGCGCAATAGATAGCCCGCTGCCTCGTCCAGCTGGCGTTCCATCAGGTGGCCCATGATATGCACAACCGTGACGTCCACGCCCCGCGCGGCCATGCCTGCCGCTGCCTCAAGGCCTAACAAACCACCCCCGATTACGACGCATTTGTGATCGGGCCCTAGGTCCATCATCCGCTGCGTGTCTTCCAGATCGCGATATGCAATGACCCCTTCCAGATCATGGCCCGGCAACGGGATCATGAACGGGTTGGACCCTGTGCCGAACACCAGCTTGTCATAGGATAGAACTTCGCCCGCATCGGTCGTGACCGTCCGGTTTTCGCGGTCAATATTTTGTACAAAACAGCCAAACCGCGTTTTTATATTGTACAAATCGTACCATTTGTCGTCGTGGGTGACGATTTCATCGTACGTCTTTTCACCGGACAACACCGGCGACAACATGATGCGGTTGTAATTCCCGCGCGGCTCGCCGTTGATCAACGTGATATCATAATCCGCCTTTGCCACGACCAGCGTTTCAAGCATTCGGCCTGTGGCCATACCTGCACCGATGACGATCAATTTCTGTGTCATACCGATTACTCCGCTGCGATAGATTTGGGTTTAGGTGTCGCGCCGTGTTCATATTCCTCAAGGAAATCCAGAACCTCTTGGCGGTAGGCGTAGTAATCGGGGTGTTCCAACAGCGCCTTGCGCGTACGGGGGCGGGGCAGTTTCACATCCGTGATTTTGCCGATCGTCGCCTGCGGCCCGTTCGTCATCATCACCACGCGATCCGCCAGCAGGATCGCCTCATCGACGTCATGGGTGACACAGATTGCGGTGACTTTGGTGCGCGACCAGACCTCCATCAGGACTTCCTGAAGCTCCCAGCGGGTCAGACTGTCGAGCATTCCAAATGGTTCATCCAACAACAGAAGTTTAGGTGACAAGGCAAAAGCACGAGCGATTCCAACACGTTGCTTCATGCCGTTGGACAGGGACGCGGCGCCTTTGTTCATGCTGTCAGCAAGGCCAACCCGTTCAAGGTAATATTCCACCACGTCCTGACGTTCCGCCTGTGATGCACGCGGATAAACCTTGTCCACACCAATCGCGACGTTTTCCTTGGCCGTGAGCCACGGGAATAAGTTGGGCGATTGAAACACCACGGCGCGTTCAGGGTCCGCTCCTTCCACGTTCCAGCCGTCCAGCCGGATCGCGCCCTTGGAAATGGGATTCAGACCGGCGGCCATGGTCAGCACCGTCGACTTGCCACATCCCGAATGCCCAATGAGCGAGATAAATTCACCCTTGTTGATCTTCAAATCGAAATTCTCAACAACCGTCAGCGGCCCTTTGGGTGTCGGGTAAACCTTATCCAGCTGCGAGAAATTCAAGAATTTTTCCTCGATCCCGCCTTCTTGGGCTTTAGCGACGGCGGCGGGCACCCCGTGGATGGGTGTCACGTTTGGCAGCGTACGGGTTTCTTCCACTTTGGCTGCAATGCCAACATCCATCAGGTAGGTGGTGACCCGACCGCGCAGCGCCTTAAACGCAGCATCATTGTTCATCGCGGTGCGGTCGCGCGGGCGGGGGATATCGACCTTGAATTCATCACCCAAAGTTCCGTCCGGGTTCAGCACGATAATGCGGTCGGCCAGAATAATCGCCTCGTCCACATCGTTGGTGATCAGAACGCAGGTCTTTTTGTCTTTGTCCCAGATCGCCTCAATCTCATCGGCGAGGTTGGCGCGGGTCAACGCATCAAGCGCCGACAAGGGTTCATCAAGCAACAACATTTCAGGGTCCATCGCCAGCGCGCGTGCCACGTTGACCCGTTGACGCATTCCTCCCGATAATTCAGCAGGACGGCGATTGGCGGCGTGGGACAGCCCCACCATGGCGACGTAGTGATCGACCTTGGCAGCGCGATCCACCTTGGACAATTCAGGGAACATCGTGTCCACGGCCAGCGCCACGTTGCCGTTCACCGTTAGCCACGGCATCAGCGAATAACTTTGGAAAATCACACCGCGTTCGCGGCCCGGTTCAGTGATCGGCGCGCCCCTGTAGGTAAGGCTGCCTGTGGTAGGCTGTTCCAGACCCGCCATAAGATTGATCAGCGTGGTCTTACCGGTGCCCGAAAACCCGAGGAGAACAACGAATTCACCTTCCGCCACATCAAGATTGATGTCTTTAAGAACCGCCATGTCACCATAGCTTTTTGAAACACCTTTGATTTGTAAAATACTCATGTTGATCACCGGTTATTCGAGAATGTGAACATGGACTGCAGCGCATACATCACACGGTCCAACAAGAACCCGATGATGCCGATGGTGAACACTGCGACCATGATACGGGCCAGAGATTGGGAGCTTCCGTTCTGGAATTCATCCCAGACGAATTTGCCAAGTCCCGGGTTTTGCGCCAGCATTTCTGCGGCGATCAAAACCATCCACCCCACACCGAGCGACAAGCGCAATCCTGTGAAGATCAATGGCAGGGCCGAGGGCAGAACCAATTTCGTGATCTTCGTGTAGGTGTTCATTTTTAAAACGCGGGACACGCTAACAAGGTCTTTGTCGATGCTGCTGACGCCTAGGGCCGTGTTGATCAACGTGGGCCAAAGCGAACACAGCGTGACCGTAATGGCCGACACAAGAAATGATTTTTCAAACCAACCGTCGTTGGTAGTATAAACAGCCGAAACAATCATGGTGACAATAGGCAGCCATGCGAGCGGTGATACTGGTTTAAAAATCTGAATCAACGGGTTCAACGCGGCGTTCGCCGTGACAGATAGACCTGCGGCAATGCCGAGGGGGATTGCTACAATCGACGCGATCAGGAAGCCGAAGAAGACCGTTTTGATCGACGTCCAGATTTGATCGTAATAGGTCGGTTTGCCGGTATAAATACGGTCGCGCACGGCGTCGGTATCGCCATTTGCGATCGCTTCTGCGTTGCGCGCGTCTTGGCGTTCGTAAAACGCAGCTTCGCGCTCGCCCTCACGGATCGCGTCTTGGCGCAGTTCTCCGACTTGTTCCCAAACCTGCACCGGACCGGGCACCGCCCCAAGCGATGTTTGCACCGTGGGCGCAAGGGTGGCCCACATCGTCACAAAGACCGCAATTGCCAAAAGCGGCACACCCAGCAGGCGCCAAACTTCGCCCGCTTGGGCGCGCGGATTGTCGCCCGCGGCGGCGCGCAGGATGGGGGTGAGCCATGACAGGCCAAACACATTTAACCATGCGTCAGCTTTGTTGATACGGGCAAAGCGGCGTGCGCGTCGGGCTTCAGCGTCAAGGGTGGTGGGGGCAATCGCGGTCATATCGGGTGTCCAACTGCTGCTTTTGAAAAATGGGAACATGCCCGCCTCACGACTGTGCAAGGCGGGCTGCTTTGAGTTAGCCTTGGATTTCGCCATCGAGAACGGTCTGGCCGGACTTCAGGCCAATCGGCAGGCTATCGATGTAGGCGTTCGGGGCGCGACCATCATAGGGAATGGCGTCGATGATATCGCTGGGTGGTGTCGGGTCTTTGAATCCGTCGGTGTCCCAAGGGAAATCAGTCTCACTCGCCATGCCCTCATCAACCAGCATACGCGCGGCCTCAAGGTAGATGTCGGGGCGGTAAACGTCGGCTGCGGTATCAAAATACCATTCGTCAGACATGGTTTTGGGAATTTGGCCCCAGCGGCGCATCTGCGTCAGATACCAAATGGCGTCTGAATAGAACGGATATGTCGCGTTGTAGCGAAAGAAGACGTTGAAATCAGGTGCGGGGCGTACATCGCCTTTTTCGAACTCAAAGAAGCCGGTCATGGAATTAGCGATCACTTCGGCGTCCGCACCGACGTATTCCGGCCGCGACAGCATCTCGACCGCTTCAACGCGGTTTGCGTTGTCGTTTTCATCCAGCCAGATCGCTGCGCGGATCAAGGCTTTGGTGAGTGCGATTGTGGTGTTTGGGTATTCCTCGGCGAATTCAGCGGTAATGCCGAACACCTTTTCAGGGTTGTTGTTCCACATATCGTCGTCAGTGATCACCGGAACGCCGATGCCTTTGAACACAGCCTGCTGGTTCCACGGTTCACCGACCGCATACCCAAAGATCGTGCCTGCTTCCATTGTGGACGGCATTTGTGGCGGCGGTGTCACGGACAACAACACATCCGCGCCGATCTGGCCGGAAATATCCTGCTCGCTGTAAAACCCGGGCTCCAGACCGCCCGCGGCCAGCCAGTAGCGAATTTCATAGTTGTGGGTGGACACAGGAAACACCATGCCCATGTTGAAGGGCTCACCACGGTCGAGGTAATCTTCGACAACGGGCGCCAATGCGCTCGCGCTGATGGGATGTTGCGGGCGACCATCGTCCATCAGAGGAACGTTTGGCTTCATTTCGTCCCAGATTTCGTTGGACACCGTGATCGCGTTGCCATTCAGATCCATCGAAAACGGCGTAATGATATGCGCTTCGGTGCCGTAGCCGATTGTTGCCGCCAAGGGCTGACCGGCCAGCATATGCGCGCCGTCCAACTCTCCGCTGATCACGCCGTCCAGCAGGACTTTCCAGTTTGCTTGCGCCTCAAGGGTCACGAACAAACCTTCGTCCTCAAAATACCCCAGTTCATAGGCCACCGCGAGGGGGGCCATATCTGTCAGTTTAATAAACCCGAGTGTTAGGTCTTCTTTTTCAAGATCCAAAGATTGGGCCGCCGCTGTGGTGGCCAGCAAGCTGGACGTGGCCAGTAAGATCGTAAGTGTCTTTTTCATCATTTATTCCTTTCGACGCCTAAGGAGGCGAAAAACAAAAAAGCCGCACGTAAGGGTCACGGGGGAGGAGATCCGTGGTCCATACGAGCGGCTTTGCTCTTGGGAAGTGCGCAACCTACATCGGTTAGCGCGTGTGTGCGGGCGTCGTTGCCCCTTAACCAAATGATGAACCAGCGCGAGTTGCGAGCGCAATCATTTTGCTGCGCTGCCGCAAAAATTCATGCCGCAATGCAGAATCTGCTTAGAAATCAGGCACTATTTCGCGGAAAAATCGAAGGTTTTGCCGTTAAAGAAGGCATCAGGCGCAAGAATCATATGGCCGCGGCTGGACGCCACTGCCGTTTCAAAGTGCAGCGCGCCCTCTTCTTTTTCAGATGCACCGGGCATGTCAGCGCCGATGCCTGCAAGGTTCTGACGATAAAGGTCTGCTCGAAAACATGCCTTGGCCTTTTTTATCCCTGCAACGTCCGCACCAAGCTGTGACGCAATCCATGCGGCCTGACTGCGCCAAGGAAACGTCGCCGCATGTTTATGAAACTGCAAAAAGCGGCCCACTGGCGTCGGAGCGTTGTTTTGTTTGGTGACGATATCGCCTGAAAGTGCGGGATCAATTAAATCCGGCGACATGCTGAGGTGTTCGCTGCGGGCCAGAATTTCGACAGCCAAGGGTGTGTTTTTTCGCGCATCAAGCCAAGCGGACGCCTTAAAGACCGCGCGCATCAGGCGCGCGACGGCATCTTCATGTCCCTGGACCCAGTCATGACGCGCCGCGAGTACCTTTTCAGGGGCGAACTGCCAAACATCTTTGCCCGTCATCATCAGCTGAGCCACATTTTGCCCGACTGCGACACTCCCCCAGGGTTCACCGACCCAGAACGCATCGACGAACCCGTCCGCGACAGCATCGGCCATACGCGGCGGCGGCACTGTGATTTCTTCGATCTGCAAATCGGGTGCGGTCGATGTCCAATAGGACAACAACAAGCGGTGCATGGAATAGTGAAAGGGCACACCAACGCGAAGCTTTGCACGCTTTCGCGCACTCAGCGCAGACAACAGGGCTTTAGCACCGCCAAACGGTACGGCCCCGAGGTCTGCCGCCACTTCATTTGAAACGCCAAACACTGTGCCATTAACGGACAAGACCATCAGTGTATCGACCCGCGCTGGAAGCCCGCCAAAGCCGATCGACATCGCCACGGGCATCGGGGACAACATTTGTGCGGCATCCAGATGCCCAAGCGCGAGCATATCGCGCAGGGCTGACCAAGATGGCTGGCGCACAAGGTTAAGCGCCAGCCCCTCTTCGGTCGCAAACCCGAGCTCTTTGGCGATCACCAGCGGGGCGCAATCCACCAAAGGAACATAGCCACAATTTAAAACGGTTTGGCTCACGACAAAAGCTCCGCGGCCGTAACAAGGGCATGAGCGACATCGATGACTTTGCGGTTCTGGTTCATCGCGGTTTTGCGCAATAAATTATAGGCTTCGTCTTCGGGCAATCCTCGCTGGCGCATCAAAATCCCTTTGGCGCGGTCAATTGTTTTGCGGTCTTCTAGAGCCTGTTTGGCCGCGTCCAATTCGGACTGCATCTGGCGCATGATCTTGAACCGCGCAATTGCCGTTTCCAGAACCGACTTGATCCTCTCCATCTTAAGACCATCAACAACGTAGGCGCTTACCCCCGCGCTCAGCGCCGCTTGCGTCAGCGCATCGTCCGTTTGATCCACAAACAGCGCGACGGCGCGTTTTGATGTCTCTGTCGCATAGGAAATATGTTCAAGCGTGTCACGGTCCGGGTTGGCAAGGTCGATCAAGACGATATCGGGTGCAAATTCTTTGACTGTCCGGTCGAGTGCCGACATTTGCGCGAGCGCCTTGACGTCCGACCAGCCCGCATCCTTTAAGGCATCAATAATCGCGCGCACTCTTTCGGGATCAGGCTCAACAACGAGAATGCGCAGTTTTTGGTTCATGACGCTGTAAGATGCTCTTGATGGGGTAGGGTCAATGCCAAGCTCGATGAATGCCTCGGTCACTGGGTTTCACCAGCACGTAAAAGAACCGTGAATGGCAGGGATGCCCAATTTTTCCGCAGCCTGAAATATCTGACCTAAGTTATGTCCGGGACAATCAATCTCGCCAACCCGCCCGATAAGCGGAAATTCAAAGGCGAAGCAGCCCACTGAGCGCTGCCGCCATGAAGGTTTTAGCCTTCGCAGTGTGAAGAGGTCAGACGGAAACCAAGCAGTGCAGTAGATGGTTTGTGCGAAGTAACGGAGTCGTTCGCAAGTATTAGATATGGCCGCGAAAGGCTGTCCTTGCCATTTAGTCTGTGACGGCATTCTGACTTTCTTGGCTGCGAGCATGAACGCCTGGTTTTTCCGCCGCTTGGCAACCCAGAGTATTATGCACTAGCCGCAATTTTCTTACTGCGAGCGAGCGCAGCGAGAAAGTCGAATTTACAGATTGGGTTCCGTGCCGTCATTGGCTCTGCTTTTACGCATGACCGGTTCAGGAAGACGAACGGCAAAAAGCCGTTCGTCCAGTGTTCAAACGTCGATCTTTTCCGCGATACTCAACGCGTCTTCAAGTTCGACACCTAGATAGCGCACCGTGCTGTCCACCTTGGTGTGTCCAAGCAGAAGTTGAACCGCGCGAAGATTGCCAGTTTTAAGGTAGATCAACGCAGCCTTTGTACGCCGCATCGAATGGGTGCCATATGCACTCGGATCGAGACCAATTTCTGTGACCCAGTTCCGGACTAGACGCCCATACTGCCGAGTCGAAACGTGAGGCCGGTCATGGAAACGGCTTGGGAAAAGAAAGCTGCACCCGAGCATTTCCGGGCTGCAAACCCAGCTCCATAGAGAATCGCGCGTATTTTCAGAGACTTCGAACTGCACCGGCCGTTTGGTCTTGCTATGCATGACAGAAACACGTTCGCAAACCCTGTCATTGGATACGAGATCAGTGAATTGCAATTGGACAAGATCGCAGCCTCGCAATTTACTGTCGATTGCGAGATTAAAAAGCGCCAAGTATCTGATATTGAACGCAAGTTCAAGCCGCGCACGAATGGCCCAGACTTGTTTGGGAAGCAACGGGCGCTTTTGGCCAACCAGGCGTCCTTTATTCCAAGGTCGGCGTTTTGATTTAACTGCGGGAAGTTGGATTCTGGACATGAGTTTTCCTCCAACCATCCCTCCAACCTAGGCATCGACACAGTGTCGACCGGCAAACTCTCTCAGCAAAGGCAATGGCCGCGCTCAGAGACGCCTCATAGCACTAAACGGCAGCGGAACGGTCGACCGCTTGGAGCCCACTTCGACCGATGCTGCGCATTGCATGAATGTCCGCCACGCGCGCCCATAATGTCCGATTCTGCTAGAGAACGAGACTTCTTACCACTCGGTTATCACTCTTAAATTTTGCTCCTCAGGTGTCGTCATCCTCTGCTTCAAAAACTTCCAACGCGGCGTTCAGCGCATTGATCGCCGAAGGGAAGCCACCATAGAGCGCCATCTGCCAAATGACTTCTGCGATTTCTTCCTGGGATAATCCGGCTTTGCGTCCACCCGCGATATTGACCATCAGTTGTGGTCTTGTCTGCCCACCCAATGCAGTCAAAGCAGCGATGGTCGCCAAATACCGGTCGCGCAGGGGTAACCCAGGTCGGGCATATTGGCGACCATATGCAAAGTCGACGACCCCTTCGGCCATGCCGGGGAGCAGGTGACCATAACGTGCATTCAGGGCGTCTTCCATCCCTGGGTTGACCCGTTCAGAAAGTTCTCTACCAGTTTGCGTTGTATTTTTCGCCATGGTGCTTCCTACTTTCGATAGTTTGTTTCGTGCCAAGGATTAAGAACCTGTCATTTGAGATTCAGGTACATCCCGAAATTGATCTACAAGGAAGTCAATGAACGCACGTGTTTTCGGCGCAAGGTTGCGCTTGTCGGCAAACATGATGGCAATGTCGGTACTTGGCGGTGAGTATTCCGGCAGAACATGGACCAATTCACCGGTTTGGAATTTTTTGTCTGTCATGTAACAAGGGAGCCGCGCGATACCGATCCCTGCAAGTGCCGCGCGATAGATAACGTCGGTGCTGTTTCCCTCGAAACGACCTTTTGCCTCAAAACCTTGGACGTTGAAGGGGTCAGAGTCGTCCCAAGAATTCCGATTACTGTTTCCGGTAATCCTAAGACAATTGTGCTGTCTCAACGCGTCGAAAGTTTTGGGGTTTCCCCACCGTTCCAGATAGGTAGGTGACGCACACAATACCCGACGGCTTTGCATGATGCGACGGACCATGATGTCAGGAATTTTGCGCTGTTCGGCGAAACATATGGTGGCGTCGAGGCCCTCGCTCTGCAAATCGACAACGCGATCTGTGAGCTCCAAGGACACCTGAACATCAGGATTTTCCTCGAGAAATACAGGCAAAACTGGGATCAATTGAGACTTACCGAACGCAACACTGGACGCGATTTTGAGCATGCCACGGGGGATACCGTCCAAGTTCATGATCAGCGCTTCGGCCTCCTTGAACTTTTCGGCCATGGCTTTGCATTTTTCGTAGAATTCTTGGCCTTCCTGCGTTGGTGACACGCCTGTCCGGGTCCGATTGAGCAATCGGTAATGAACCTGATCCTCAAGCAGACCAATTTGTTTACTTACCGCAGAAGGTGTCTGTCCAATTGTCCGTGCCGCAGCCGAAATGCTGCCGCGTTCGACAACAGTTGCAAAGGTCAACATCTGCGCAGAAATATCCATTTTACATCACTTCCCTGTGCCAATGCGGAACAGGCCCTTTGCCAAATCGCCCAATTGTGAGCGCTACCAAATACTCGTACCTCTGCAGCGCAGCATAAATACTGCACCGCAGCAACAGTCGAGGACATATCATGGCAGTTACACGCTCAAACAGTTGGCTAGACGTCGTTTTGGATGCTGGCCGCACAATTTATCATCAAAAGCGAGATCAGATACGACAGGCATTGGCCAAACGTAAGGTCTATCGCGCCGCGCTTTTTGAACTCTCGGTACTATCGGACCGCGATCTTAAAGATCTGGGAATTCCGCGCAGCAGCATCAAGAGGCTAGCGATGGAGGCCGCTTATGACTGTTAATTCGCATATGGCTGAGCCTAATAGCCGTCAGGCCGTCACCGCTTCAATCTCTTTGTCAAAGACCGCGCATGGATTTCTCTCGGTGATGGCTAGGATTGGAAGCAAAGCGATGGTCAAAGCAACTTCTGCGTTAAGAGCTCTTCAAATGGGCCGAATGTTGTCGACGCTCTCGAACATGAGCGACCACCAGCTCTCCCAAATCGGCATCCAGCGATCCGATATACCCCGATACGCCGAAACACTGATGGCAGACGAATAAACAAACAGGTCGATCGGTCTGAGAAATACACGAAAAGTGCTGGTTCTCGCTCCTCCCAGAGTAAGCCAGCACGAGCGGCGGCGGCAACAAAACCAACAGGGAGCGCCAATGCACAGGGCCAGCATCTTCACCTCCTCCCAAAGATGCTGGCCCAAAATTTTGGGCAGACAGGAGGCTCAAGGAATGCGTCTCAACAGACATCCTCAGGATATTCTGGTCAGTCGTCTTTATGCGGCCAATCAAGACAACATTTGCGATCATTTCCTACGTCTCGATATCCGATCCCGTCGCGCGCGGTTTTGTGGAGCGGTCAGCGACGATGGAATCTTAGAATACGCACAGAACATCTTTCGTGATGACAGCATCGTCTGTGGCGCTTTCGTCGACGGTCAGTTGCGGGGAATTGTTGAACTGCGCGGCGTCTTTCGTTCTTGGAGCTCAACGACGGAAGCTGCGCTCTCTGTCGAACCTGACTGGCAGAATATCGGGATAGGAGATGCGTTGTTTGTACGTATGTTCGCAATGGCCCAGAACCGGGGCGTCAGGACCATTCAGATGATGTGCCTGAAAGAAAACAACCGCATGCGACACTTGGCGTCAAAGCACCATGCTCTGCTGCGCAATGAGCACGATGCGATTGAAGCTGTCCTCCATCCGCACTGGCCAACACCGGCGTCCCTAGTGGAAGAGATCGTGGAAGAAACCAGAGGCTATGCTCACAGGCTATTTGAATGAAGCAACCGTTCGGGGGAGCTGCAGCGAAATGACCATTTATCCGCGAACTGTGAATTCG
>JBGCEM010000051.1:0-7317 GCA_045106335.1 Paracoccaceae bacterium
AGAGGGAGGCATCCATGTCAGAGATTAGCATATTGGCGATTGATTTAGCCAAGAACAGTTTTCATGTTTGCGCCGTAAGGGGTGACGGGACTATCGTTTCCAACCGTGCTGTGTCTCGGCCGCGACTATACGAACCGCTTGCAAAGCAGGAGGGCTGCATTGTTGCTATGGAAGCCTGCGCCACATCCCATCATTGGGGGCGCGTTGCGGTGTCTTATGGACACAAAGTTCGTATAATCCCGGCGCAATACGTGAAGCCACTCGTGAAGCGTCAAAAGAATGACCATGCTGATGGTGAGCAGGACCGTGGCTATCGAAAAATGACTATTCCGTTTTGGGTAAGGAAGCGCCAATCGCAATTTTGCGCAATTCGGGATAGAAGAAAGTTTGCCTGCCCCGGCCCTCTCTTTTGGATGCATACAAAGCCATATCCGCTTCTTCCATGAGCGTCTTGACATCAGTCTGCTCTCGACCAGTCCAGGTAACGGTCCCAATACTTCCAGAAATGCGACACGGTAGTCCTTTGTAATCCATGGGAATTTCCAGCGCTGCAATTATCCGTTCACCAATATCTTTCAATTGAGTTGGATTGCTTGTGTCCGGAAGCAAGATTACAAATTCGTCGCCCCCAACCCGTGCAACAACATCATCGTGCCGTGTGAGTTTCTTGAACAGTTGAGCAACGTTCAACAGAACCTGGTCACCTGCGCCGTGACCCAATGTATCGTTTACCGCTTTGAAATAGTCTAGGTCGACATGCATCATGGAAAACGCAGAACGCGTCGCGATCAAACGCTCTAACACCAAATCCAAAGCGCGACGATTCTTTAAGCCCGTTAAAGTATCCGTCACAGCCTTTTCTTCAGCGGCCAGTTTCGCCCCCTGAAGGCGCATATTTAGTTTCCGCGAGGCATCCATTGCGGCCGATTTTGCTTCAACCAGATAGAGCATTTCTACGGTCAGATCCGTTGCAGCAAAATCTGCGTCGGTCAGTTTGAAATCACGAACAGCGTCGAGAATTGAAATTCCGAATGCCAAATTGAGAATAAAACCACCCGTATTAGAATCAGGCATCGCCACGCCCTTCAAAGCGGTTCGCGGCGCATCACGCATTTCCAGATGCAGCTTTTTCCCAGCAAAGACTGCAAACTCGGTCATGTTGTTGACTTCACGGGGGCGCATCATGCGCAAAACTTCTAAGAAACGCCGACCTACCCAAGGTGCGCCCGGCTGCAGTTTTAGTAAAGTTGGGCCAACATGCGTAATGTGGCCAGTTTCACTAATGACGCAATGCATCGGACACAACGTGTCCAGCATATTTGGCGCCGCGATATAGTTGAGCATCATGCGACCTGCCCCCCTAAAGCGAAGTCTCGGCCCTCTGCATATGTGGCTTCCAGTAAGGAAACACTAAGAACTTCTACCCCCAGTCCGCCACCGCGATGTTCAACAATGGCTAACGCACCATAATCATCTGCCATCGTTCGCAAAATACCCATCAATACATGCCCAAACCCATTGGTTCGACCCGTACAGATCAGGCTATATTGCCGTGTCGAGTGTTCGCGCAAATCAATGCGAGGCAATTCAAAATCTGGAACCGCCAACTTAACCCGGTCCGGCAAGTCATTGAGAGAATAAAGAAAATCTTCAAACGTAACACCGCAGAACCGAAGCAACCGCCGCAAAGCTTCTGTTTTCGGATTTGTTACAAGATACGTGCCCAAGTCTTCTAGAAACTCACTTTGTGGACGGCCCAAAGTTGTTGCCAAAGCGTCGATAAGCGCATCAGCCGTCTCGTCCGAGTAATCAAGCATCGGTTCAAATTCGTCGTCTTCAAAGCACGCTGCTATCAACACCTGTTCCCAGGTGTCCAGTCCGTAACAATCCGTTACGAATAGCTGAATGGACCGCAACGCTAACCCGTGCATCGTGAACTCGCAAATAAAACTACACGCTCTAGATGAAGGACAGAAGTTAACAATCGCCAAAGAGATAAAACTGTAGTTAATTTCTGTGTTTGCTCGTGTGATACAAGCCAAAGAGTGCTGCGCTAGAAATCTGTCGGAGCCCCACCTTCAGATTTGCGACGCGCCACAAAGTCAGCCAAAGCATCCCGGCGCGCACTTTCCATCGGCGGAGCTTCGAAATTCGCGATGATGTCCTTGTACTGTCGATGCGCGCGCTCTGCTGTCCATACGCCCCCGTCTAGCTCCCAAGCCTCAAAATTCTTCCAATCCGACAGAAAAGGTTGATAGAAAGCAGTGGTATAGCGGTCTTGTGTGTGCTGGATACCAAAGAAATGCCCGTCACTGCCGACGTCCTTGATCGCATCCAACGCGATGTCATCCGGACCTGTCGCAACGATTTCAGGCTCCATATACCGTTGGATCATTTGTAGCACTTCACAATCCATGATGAACTTTTCGGGGCTTGCAATCAGCCCGCCTTCAAGCCAGCCCGCCGCATGGTAAACCATGTTCGTCCCCGACTGCACAGCCGCCCACAAACTGTTCGACGTCTCCCACATCGCCTGCCCATCTGGCACATTGGCAGCACATACGCCCGATGAGCGCAACGGCAAGCCATAAAACCGCGCCATCTGACCGGTCATTTGAGTGGATCGCATATACTCAGGCGTGCCAAAAGCGGGCGCGCCGGATTTCATATCGACATTTGAGGTAAACGTTCCAATCGCGCAGGCACAACCTGGCTGCACATATTGGAACAATGCAATTGCACACAAACCTTCGGCGATAGATTGCGCGACGGCCCCCGCCATCGTCACAGGTGCCATCGCCCCTGCAAGGGTAAAGGGGGTCACCACCACCGCCTGCCCACGCCTGATGAGGCGCAAACAGCCGTCAATCATTGGAAAGTCATGTTTCAACGGCGAGGTCGAATTGATGTTGGTATACATGTAGGGGCGCGCGCAAAATTCTTCTTCACTCAACCCATAAGCGATCTTGATCATTTCCATGACGTCTTCGACACGCTCTTGCCCCAACGAGTAAGCGTGCATGACCTTGTCAGTAAGGGTGAGCTTATCAAACAACACATCCAAATGCCGCACACTGGCATGAATATCGACCGGTTCGACAGGGTAGCCACCTGCGAAGTGGATGCAGTTGAAATACTGGGTCAGTTTCAGCAAATTTGCACATTGTGCACGATTGCCCGAAACTTTTTTGCCAATCTCAAGATCGAAGTAATTGGGGGGCGAGGACACATTCCCAAACACGATATGTTTGCCCCCGATTGGCAAATTATGGGCCGGATTGCGCGCGGCAATAGAGAACTCTGAAGGCGCTTTACCCACCATTTCCATCACGAAATCACGCCCCATTAAGACCGTGTCATCCTTGATCCGGCACCCGGCCTGGCGCAAAATTTGCAAGGCTTCGGGGTTCAGAAACTGGATCCCGATTTCTTCAAGGATGCGCATCGCGCCTTCATGGATCGCTTGCACACCTTCGGGGCGCAAAGGCTCGATGGGACGGTCAATATTGACAGGAATGCGCCAAGGCATTTGTTCGATAACTGCGGATCCGCGCCGAGCCGCAGCCCCAGCACGCCCACCACCACGACGTCGTTTTTTCGGTTCATTGCTGTCCGTCATAAGGGCCTCATGCGCAATTCATCTTAAGAATGCGCTTAGCTTGGCCGGACCGATATGCTATTTACGACGTGAACTGTCGTGTTCAGATCGCCCTTTTACGCCAAGGACGGCAGGTACAAGACAATTGCCGGGAAGGTAACCAGCAAGGCAATCGTGATCCCATCCGCGATAAAAAATGGCGTCACCCCTTTGAAAACGTCCTGCACTGTCAGATCTTCGCGCACCCCGGCGACCACGAAACAATTCAACCCAATTGGGGGCGTAATCAAACAAAACTCGGCCATTTTAACGACCAGAATTCCAAACCAGATCGCACACATCGGCCCGCTCATCCCGAAGGCACTGTCCGCCGCACTGACTGTCTCGCCGCCATTCAGCGCCATCACGGCGGGGTAAACGACCGGCAAGGTTAACAGCAGCATTCCAATCGCATCCATAAACATCCCCAACACCGCATAAGCGAGTAGAATGCAAATCAGGATCAACATGGGCGAGGCATCAAGCGAGGTGATCCAATCCGAAAACGCCCCCGGCAGGTCCGCGAAGCCAAGAAAGCGCACGTAAATCAACACGCCCCAGATGATGGTAAAGATCATCACTGTCAGCTTGGCCGTTTCCAGCAAGGCCGCCTTCAGCTCTTTCCAGCGCATGCCGCGTGCCAGAGCCATCAAAAAGACGATAAAAGCCCCAACAGCACCGCCCTCGGTCGGTGTGCCCCAAGCATCGCCAAACGGGTTGTACACGAAGAAAATAATGATCACGACCACAGCAACGATCGGCAGTGCGGGCGGCAGGCTGACCAGGCGCTCTTTCCACGTAAATCCCCGCACAGGTGGGCCAACATTCTTGAACACCAGCGCAATGCCAATGATCAAGACTGCGTAAACAAAGGCGGAAAAGGCCCCAGGAATGAACCCGGCCAGCAGCAATTTTCCGACGTCTTGTTCGACGATAATCGCATAGATCACCAAAATGGCCGAAGGCGGGATCAGCGAGGCCAGCGTACCGCCAGCAGCGACGACACCAGCTGCGAATTGCTTATTGTAGCCGATTTTTAGCATTTCCGGGATAGCAATGCGCGCGAACACGGCTGCTGTGGCAACGGAGGCACCGGACACGGCGGCAAAGCCAGCTGTTGCGAAAACAGTTGAGACGGCTAAGCCCCCCGGCACCCAAGCGATCCAGCGCTTGCAGGCCTCAAACAGCGCCGTCGTAAGTTTGGCGTAATAGGCGAGATAACCGATCAAAATGAAGGTGGGGATCAGGCTCAGCGCTTGTGAAGAAACTTTGGAATGCGGCACCTGCCCGGCGACTTTGACCGAGATTTCCAGCGCTTTGCCAAAGCGGGCGGGATCGTAGTTGAACCCATTCCAGCGCAACCAAACCAACCCGACAAATCCTGCCAAGGCCGCAGCAAACGCGACACGCATCCCCAGCACAACTAGGGCCAGCATACCTGCTGTGACCCACAGACCTATGGTGATCTCATCCACGATCAGATCCTCCAAGTTGATCCGCTTCAGCGCGGGCTTGATCTTCAATGGATTGGATCAGGGGCACGGCAACAGGGGAAGGTAGGTTCAGTACAAGGGCACGCGCATAGCCCCAGATCTGGATCAACAGGCGCGCGCAAAGAATAGAAAACGCTATAGGGACCAATAACTTAGATGGCCATATCGGTATGCCAATATCAATTGAGCTGTCGCGCGAACACAGCGGGCGCGCGCAATCAAAACTGCGATCAAAATGCGCCCAACTGCCCCAGACAAGCGCGATCATCAGCCCTAAAATCAGCACGACTGAGAGTAATTCGGCCGCCCAAAGCGCGCGCCCCTTGAGCGCGCCGATCACAATGTCCATGCGAATATGGGTGCCATCGCGCTGCACATAAGCCACGCCCATAAAAGCAATAAGCGGCATCAACGCTTCGATCCAATCGACATAGCCTGCCAAGGGCGAAGCAAAGAATTTGCGCCCGCCCACCGAATAGGCGGCCAGAAACATCAAGCTGAACACCGCGAGGCCGCTGAACAGGGCAAACAGTGTTTCGAGTTTAAGAAGATGCCTGTCGAGACGGCTGAGAAGGCTGCCATCTTCGAGGACTGCGGAGGATCCGGCCATGTCGTCCTGTCCTTGTGCTTATTTGTGTGAAGGTGCGGACACGCCGCACCCTACAAAGCCCGTGCTCGGGATATTGGCCCTGCACGAGACTGTCATGGCCCAAGGGCGCTTAGCTTCCGCCGCGATGATCCGCCAGTGTCTTGACGACAAGATCATAAAGCTCTTGGCCCGGCAAGCCTTGGCCTTCCATATCGGAAATCCACGTATCACGGATCGGATCAGCGGCTTTGGCGCGGAATTCTGAAATCACCTCATCCGAAATCTCGACCTTTGCCACACCTTTTTCAGCTAGAACACTGTCCCACTTTTCAAGCAGCGTGCCGTAATTGGCCAAATAGTGATCAAGCGCTTCGTCCACCGAGCTATCGAGTGCCGCGCGATGTTCGTCCGAAAGCGAATCATAGGCGTCAATATTCACGACAACCGGGCAGTTTACTGTGCCGGGGTTCAGGTTCGCGGTCCACCAATCTGCTTGGTTGATTGTGCCAAAAGACAAATGCGCATGCTGCGCGAAAGCGACTGTGTCGACCACGCCAGATTCCATCGCTTGGTACGCTTCCGTTGCCGTCACAGAAGTTGGCACACCGCCAACAGCCTCGAACGCTTGCCCCAGACCACCTGTGGCGCGCACACGCATGCCATCGAACGCATCCAATGTGCTGCGCGGATCACCGGTGCCAACTAGATTGTATTGTGGCATCGGCGAGGTCATCAGCAATCTTGCGTTCCACTGCGCCATCTCATCCGCAGCTGCCGGGTGGGCATAAACCGCCTTAGATACAGCCACTTCTTCTTCCAGATTGGCCACGCCAAGGAACGGCAGTTCTAATACAGTGATCACGCGGTTCTTGTCACGGTGATAGCCCGCACAAAATTGCGCCATCTCAAACGCGCCGATCGAAATGCCATCCAGGTTTTCGCGGTTCTTGGACAACCCCCCGTAGGACACGTTCATGGTGAATTCGCCGCCAGTCTTTTCCGACACCAATTCCGCAAGTTTTTCAACATGTTCAGTAAAGGCGCGGCGCTTGCCCCAGACCGAGACATTCCATTCTGTGGCCAAAGCTTCACCAGCAAAGGTGACGGCCAATGCCGTTACGACCGTGCGGCCAAATAGGTGTTTCATGTTGTGTCCTCCCGACATTCAAACTTTTGAGGCGATATGCGACATGCAGAATTAAGAAAGTGCCTCATGCAAGAAATTGCATATGCCTGACGGTGCGAAGGTACCGCAAACCGGCCAAGTTTCAATCCTGCAGACGACAGAATTTGCATCTTATTCCTACAGCTTTGTTGATTACTGCTCTCTGCGCTAAACCTGAAGTCACCTTTACCGCAACCTTCCCGAGAACGCGCAGCGTGGCAGGGCATTTGTTTGCCAATTTCAAGCCAGGATGCTGCATTAAGATCCGAAGGCGACACGCATGTTCTCCCCTAGCTGTTTGATCCCGCGGTTTGATGGTGTGATCCTTTCGCCCGAATGGAAGGAAGCACTATGGGACAAGTTCGTCGCGGGAGCGCCACGATCCCATTGCCCGTCAGTCGTTTGCTTGCAAACGACGCGTATCCGTATTGGT
>JBGCEM010000052.1:0-25158 GCA_045106335.1 Paracoccaceae bacterium
TTCGGGCTCTTTGATCTGGGGGTGGGTCTGGATTTGGACGTCGGTCCTGTGTTTTCGCAGCGCTATCCTCTGTTCAACGCCGAATTGGTTGATCTGTTCAACGACAGCTTCGCGCTGGAACAAAGCTATTTGTCCAGTTTCGTGCTGGGTGGTCCGGCTGCAGACACAAATTTTGGCGATGCGATTGTGGGGGATGACACCTCGCAAATCTTGCCGGGCACCGACGCGGCCGAGGTCATCGCGGGTCTGGGCGGCAATGACACAATTGACGCCGGGGACGGACATGACACGGTCTTTGGCGGTGAAGGCGCGGACAGTCTGATAGGTGGGCTGGGCGTTGATACCGCTGATTTTGGCGATCTGGCCTTTGTGCTGAACACCGGCGGCAGCTATAGCCTGTTTGAGGACGGCGCGCGCATTGGTGTGCGCATGTCGGCGGGCAACTTTGACAATCAGACCAGCCTTGGCTTTGATCTGGAAGAAGTCGACGTCATCCTGCACGAAGCCACGGGCCAGCGCGACACGATTGAAGAGTTTGAGCGCGTTCGGTTCACCGAATATTCGGACCGCCTGACCTATTCCACGAGCGCCCCAGATACGACTTATACGGGCCCAAATCATTTTGAATTTCTGGGCGGCGCGGATTATCTGGCGGTGCAGGTCACACATGAAAACCCGCCCGTAGACGATGTTGAATTCTTCATGGGAGACGGAGATGATACGGTCATTTTCAACTCTCTTGATCTTGAGGGCGCAACACATCTTAGCGGCTGGCGGGTTGATGGCGGCGACGAAACCGATACCCTTCATGTCACCGGGGATTTCGATCTGAATACCGGCGCAGGGCCGGATGGCGCGCTGTTTGTCAATTTCGAAAATGTGACCTCGATTGGCAATGGCGCGAACTTAACTGGGGACTCTGCCGACAACTTCCTGATTGGCAGCCTTGGGGATGACACGCTCCGTGGCGGCGCTGGTGACGATACGCTGTATGCGAACATCCGCGCGCCGGGCAGCGATGTCAGCGCGGACGATGTTGACGTTCTGATTGGAGGCGCGGGCGCAGATGAGCTGCGCGGGTATGCCGGGGGAACGCGCACGACTGTCGATTACAGCGACGCGGAAACCAGCGTGTATATCAAGTATGCGGGGATTTCTGGACGCGGATTCCGGGGCGAAGCCCAAGGGGATGTTCTGTGGAATATCAACGGCATCCGTGGGTCGAATTTTGATGATATCCTGATCAGCGGCACGACGGATCAGGTGCTGGAAGGCGGCGCGGGCAATGACCGGCTGAAGGCCGGATCACGTGGCGACCAGCTGTTTGGCGGCGATGGTGATGACTTGCTGGTGCAAGAAGATGCCGACCGCGCGACGGACAACCGGTATTATGATGGCGGCGCAGGCTTTGATATCGTGGCCGTCGATGTGGTGGATCCTTATTCGCTAACGGGGACGACATCGGGAACTGCGCGCTTCACGTATAATGCGGGGTCTTGGGGGAATGTGACCAAACGCACGGTCGATAAGTCCATGAGCATCGATTATACCTATCGTGTGACCGAATATGTTAGGCTGTTTCTGGACGAGCAAGGCGATGGGAGCATCCAATATCTGCGTAAAGGGGTAGAAGGCAGCGAACGGCTGACCAATTATTCGGGCACAGCGGAATATGGCAACCGGCCAGATGCAACCTTTTGGAACCCGTTCCGCGATACCGTCATAAAAACCTCTAACTATGACAATTCCTTGCCCAATTGGACGGTCTCGCGCCTTGATGGGGTCGGTTTTTCATTCCCGAAATCGGGCGACAATACCAATGGATCGGCCTATGTGCGCAACGTGGTGGACCCGGTCTTGCGGCCTGAGATCTATGACAACGAAACGGTCAAGAACATCGAAGGCTTAATCGGCAGTCAGGGCAATGACCTGATTGTTGGCAATGCGCAGAACAATGCGTTCTTTGGCAACGGGGGCAATGACAAGATCATCGCCGGGGCTGGGGATGACCGGTTGGGCTTCGGCGAGGCTCAGGCGCTGAGCGACGTGTTTTCTTTCCCAAGTGGAAATGGGCCTTTGGCGCCAGGCGGCAGCACTGGGCCGGTCTATGCAACACTTGAGGCGTGGCTTAGAAACCTTAATCCCAATGAGACGAACTCCAATAGCAATTACGATGTTCCAGTGGGGTTGATCCGCAAATCTGCCTCGGCTGTGGATGAGGTCGGCAGCTTTTTATGGGGCCAAGCGGGCAGTGATACGCTGGATATGCGCTTTGATCGGGGTATCAGCTTTTTCCCGGATCGGTCGGACCAATACGCGGTGGTTGATCTAAATATTGCCTCTGCCAATGCACCGAACAATAATTTCACCAATGAACAGATCGAATACGGGCGGGCGTCTTGGTATAGCGCGGGTGGATCCGAGCTGACCTATGCCACCACCTTTGGCATCGAAAACGTTATCGGCAGCCAGAACAATGACACCATTTACGGCGATGACAATGACAACGTCATTCAGGGCCTTGGCGGCGCCGATATCATGTATGGCGAAGGCGGCTTTGATACGCTCAGCTATGATTTGTCGACCAGCGGCGTCGGGCTGCTGTTCAACATCTTCGCCGGCAGCGCCGGTGCACATGTGGCGAGTTCAGCCAATGGGGCGGCGCATCCTTTGGCCAATGGGTTTAACGGTCAGTTTGGCGATGCACAGGGGGACAGAGGCTTAGGGTTTGAGCGGTTCGTCACCACCGATTACGACGACTATATCCTGTTCGCCACATACCCTGTGACCGAAGAAAAACGGTACGACGTCGATGGCACCACACTTGCCGCTTATTTCGCAGATCGCGAACAGGGCGATGACGTGTCCTTTTTTGAAACAGGTTCGGGCGATGATACGTTTGTGTCCTCGGGGGCATATGCGTCTAATGTTGATTTTGGCACGGGCGACGACCTACTGGAAATCATTTCGGGTGGCGGCGTGACCGCGGATATGGGCGCGGGCGACGATGTGGTGACAGTCACGCGCAGCGCAACTGCCCTGAACGCCGCTGATGGGTTCTTTCCCATCAGCTATTCCGACGCCAGCGCCCCGTCTGCGCTTCTGAATCTTCTGGATGGTGGGACAGGTCAGGACAGGATCGTATTTGACGGGCCAATTGATCTGCTGACCCTTATTGACGGCAAAGTGATTGTTGAGCGCAGTGAACAGGTCGTCCCAGCCGCCAAGGTGGTGGATGATGTCGCTTTGAGCGTAGCCCTGACGGACGCCGAGTTGAATGCGCTGGCCGACCAGCCCTCGGCCCCGTTATCGTACGAGTTGAGCAATTTCGAAATTCTGCAAATCGGGGATCGGGTTATCCGGCTGGACAGTCAGGACCCGGTGCTGGGCGGTGATCTGAACATCGCAGTGCAGGAAGACGCCATTGATCCGTTTGATCTGGGCGTGTCGATCGCGCCGGATGAACAGGACCTTAGCTTCCGTGTGCTGGCAACCCCCTTAGGTGCGGTGATCCGCGAAGAGGGCGCGCCGAGTGTTCAGGAGGGCGACATCCTAAGTGCGGCGCAGTTGGACGCGTTGCTGATCCAGCCCATGCAAAGTTTTGGGCAGGCGCAAGAGGCGTTTATCTTTGAACCGATACTGGATGCAGAGGCGCTTGAGGCCTATGCACTGCTGTCAGGCGGGCTGCCGGAACCGCGGGTTGTTGAAATTCCTTTAACCCCGCCATTGCCCGGAATTGCATTGAACTTGCAAAGACCCGAGGACCCTCTGGGCGCAGATCTGACCATCACAGTGACCGAGCTGCCCGATTTGGGTGCGGTGGTTGTGATGCAGCCGAATGAAGCGATGCTGAATGTTGGCCTGACTGTGCTAGAGCCACGCGCGCTGGAACTGGGCGATACGCTGAGTGCAGATCAAGTTACGCAGCTTCGGTTTGTGGCGGATGAAAACGCCAGCGGCGCGGCGGGAACCTTTACCTATCTGGCCGATACCGGGCAGGGTGTGACGGCGGACGTGGCCGACACGCTGGATGGGGATGCCGGCACTTTGGCAGCGCTGGACGGGCAGGCGAGCCGCAGCGTGACCTTTACACTGGAAGCGGTCGATGATGCGCCCGAAGTCAGCCGTCTGCTGTTTCCGATATCACCCGAGGGCGAACTGCGCGGCGTTGTCCCTGCCAGCGATGCGGAAGGCGATGCCTTTGAGGTGCGGCTGGTGGATATGCCGCTTCTGGGCAGTTTGGATATGCAAACTGATGGCAGTTTCCTGTATCTGCAGTCAGGTGATCTTGACTTTGGGGATAGCGACTTCATCGATGACTTCTTTACAGTGCGCGCGGTGCAGATTGACGGGGGCGATCTAACATCGGGCTTGCGTACGCAGACGATCCGCATCTTTAAACCCGAAGCGATTGCGCCAATTGTGTTCGATGAAACCAACCGGGATGTCTATTTTGAAGATGATGGCGCGCCAGTTGCCCTGGGGGGTCTTGGCACAAACGATATGATCGTGGGTCATTCGGGCAAGGACAAGCTGTTTGGCTTTGGCGGCAATGACAATCTGATGGGCGGCGATGAAGATGACGAGCTGAACGGCGGTGACGGCGACGACACGCTGGAAGGCGGCATGGGCGCAAACCGGCACACCCTTGGTCGCGGCAAAGATAAAGTCATGGGCACACCAGAAGAGCTGAACGAAGACGTGATCGCGGATTTCGAACAAGGCGATGCGATCTTGGTGTCCGGGGCGGGCTTCCAGCCAAGCCAGGTTATGGTCAAGCCGGGTTCGGCGATTTTCGAAATTGACACAGATGGCGACGGTGTCGCGGACACCGACTTCAAATTGGAAGGCGACTTTGCGGGCCAAAGCTTTGAGGTTATCGGTGTTGAAGGTGGGTCTCAGATCCAGTTGGCGGGACCGGGCGCGACGCAACTGGGCACATCCGCAGAGAAGTTCGTAGCACCTGATCCGGGCCAAAACAGGGTCTATGGTGACAAAGGGGACGATGCGATTATCACGTCGGGTGGCGATGATATCCTGGCCGGAGGTGCGGGGGACGACCGCCTGATCGGCGGCGACGGGGCGGATACTTTGCTGGGCGGTCTTGGGGGGGATCGCATGACGGGTGGTGATGGCGCGGATGTTTTCGCATTCGATGCCAGTGATTTTGGCGATAGCTTGACGGCGGATTTCATCACGGATTTCACGCCGGGTGAGGACCGATTGGAACTGACGGGCTTTGGGTTTGATCGCCTTGAAGACGTTCCGTGGTCATCCACCGGCACCATTGATTTCATTAATTTGGGACCTGGCAAGATCATTGTCTTGGAAGGGATATCCAAGGCCGATATTGGCACGGATGACATTAATTTTGGCGCGTTTGGTAAGTTTTATGGTCTCGTTTCGACCGTAACTGTGCATCAACTAAGCGCATTCGGTGATAGATTCATTGCTAATGCCACGAACGCGGGCGGTGCGACTGCGGTAAATGTAAATGCAGGGGCCGGAGACGACTTTGTGTTGGGTGCTGCTGGGGATGATGTTTTGCTAGGCGAGGATGGCGGCGACGTCATGATCGGCGGTGCAGGTTCTGATATTCTGCAAGGCGGGGATGGAAATAACCGACTGACCGGTGGGACTGGGGCGGATCAATTTGTCTTTATCGCGGGTGAAAAAACGTCAGGATTTTCCTTCGATACGATCACTGATTTCGATCCAAATGAGCTTGATGTCGTCGCGGCAACTGGATTTGATCTGGGTATCTCTGATTTGGTCTTTGGTGTGAATGCAGTTGGTAATTTGATGACGGCCTTGTCCCCTACTCAGTTCCTGGTGTTTGAGGGTCTGACCGATGAAAGCCAGTTGGGACCGCTGCAAGACGCGTTTGATTTTGGGTAAGCTAGGCTTTCGGAACATCGTGCAACACACGGAAAGTCGGTTCATACTGATCAAATGACAGGTGTTCTTCCGAAGACGACGACGCGATCAGACCATGTGCAGGTGTCAAAAAAGGCCGTCGCGCATGGCCTTGACCAACAAGGTTGCCGTCGAATTCACACCCATTTTGCGCATCAAGCTGGTGCGGTGACTGTCGACGGTTTTGGGACTTACGCCCAGGCGCTCCGAGATCCCTTGATTGGACAGCCCCTTGGACAACCCGATCAGCACTTCGCGTTCGCGTGGGGTCAATGTCTTGGCTTGCTGTACGTCTTTCAACATATGTTGCACGGCCTGGTCATAGCTTTCCAGGCCGCAAGCCACGTCATAAATGCCCTGGCAAATCAGCAAGGGATCCGTGCTTTTCACAAAAATCCCATGTGCGCCCGCTTTTTGTACGCTTTGCAAAGTGGGACCACTGTCCGTGCCGGTCAGCACCAAAATCCGGGTCTGGGGCGACCAACGTCGGCTTTCCAGCAGGACTTCAATCCCGGTCGCGCCGGGCATGGCCAGATCGACAACGGCGCAATCAGGGGCATGCGTTTTGATCAAAGCAATTGCCTCAATCCCATTTGTCGTGCAGCCAACGACTTTGCAGCGCCCGTCTTGTTCAAGCGCGGCCATCAACCCTTGCGTTGCAAAGGCGTGATCATCTGCAATCACCACGGTCTTTGGCAAATTTCCCCCAAAAGTAAGGCCACATGGATCGTGTCTTTGCTGGTAGCCTGTGTGTTGACCTTTGGTCAAGCGCGCGCGGATAGCCCGATGGTTGCGATGGACGGGCCGGTGTCCACAGCGGATCTGGTCGGACATATCGATCATCTTGTCGATGCAGAATGGACCTTAACTGCAGAACAAGCCCTTGGTGCGCGCGCTGCTGAATTTACCCCGATATCGACCAAAAACCCTGATTTTGGCTATACGCGCGACCGGATTTGGCTGCGGGTGCATGTGCGCAATGCCACGCTGGACCAGCGCGATTGGGTGATCTACTTCCCTGAAAATTTTAAGCAATATTTCCAAGTTGATATCGCCTATGCAGATGGACGGATCGACACGGTGTTAAAGCTGACCGAAGACAGCGCCTTTGGCGCACGTCCGATCCCGCACCCTCAGATGTTGGCGCCGATGAGTTTGGACCCCGGCGCTGAGGCGACTGTCTTGGTCAGTCTGTGGTCCGAAGGCTCGTCCTATATCACCTTTTCAATGGAAACGCCGGCTAGTTTTGCAGCGCTGTCGTCGCGCATGACGGCCAAGAATTTCGTGTTTTATGGCATGATGATCCTGCTGATCGTCGCGGCTTTGGTACTTTTGCTGTTTTTGCGCAGCGGGATTTTCCTGGCCTATAGTGCCTACGCGGCATCGGCTTTGCTGTATATCGCCCATGCGGATGGGGTGGCGTTCCAATATTTGTGGCCGGATTTTCCGGCGCTGAACAGCAAGGCGTCGATCTTTGCAGGCACTGGGATCATCGTGTTTGGGGCGATCTATGCGCGGGTCTTTTTGCGCACGCGGTTGCTGCATCCTGTGTTGGACAAGATCCTGATTAGCGTGATCGCAGTAACGTTAAGCTTGGATGCAGCGCTTTATTTCACCAATCCACAGCTGCTGAAAAAAGCGCTGATCTTTTTGTCGTTGATTGCGATCATCACCTTTGCAGTTGCGGCCGTGGTGGCGGCTTGGTCGAATTTCCGCGAAGTGCGGTTCTATTTGTTGGCTTGGATGGGGGCGGTGGCGTCGGCGGTTATGCTGAACCTCAACCACTTGCTGGGCGTCGAGTTTGGGCAGAATTTCATCTATGACAGTATTCGCGCCACGATGGTGTTCGATGCCTGCATGATGGGTTTGGCGATCTTGGATCGGTTCAATCAGATGCGCCATTCCCAGGAAAACGCGATGGAAGCGCAATTGCAGCAAACACAACGCAATCTGGATCTGAGCGCGCGATTGACCCGGTTAAGCGAGAATTACGAAGCTATGACCAGCGTCGCGCGCGCGCGAGACGAGCAGATCCAGAACACCGTACATGATCTGCGCCAACCGCTGCATGCGTTGCGGCTAAAAGTGCATGGGATGATCGACAGCGCGGGCACGGCTGGGCAAGATACATCCGAAGTCGAAACGACGTTTTCTTATCTTGAGCAGCTTATTTCCGATTATCTGTCCGGGCGCGACAGTCCGCATGGCAGTCTGATAGACGATGCCCCTTTGGATCTGCGCCAGATTTTAGACAGTGTTGTGCAGATGTTTGCCCAAGATGCCGCTGCGAAGGGGTTGGCGTTGCAGCTGATCCATACGGACGTGAAAACCTGCATGGAGCCGTTGGCGATTATGCGGATTGTCTCGAATTTGGTGTCGAATGCGGTGAAATATACCGACAGCGGTCAGGTGGTGGTTGAGGTGTCAAAACAGGGCACCCAGGCGCAGATTTCTGTGTCTGATACGGGTCCAGGTCTGGATCTTGGGGCATTTGAACGGGCTCTGCAAAGGGATGTTCGCCTGGAAGACACCCATAGCGAGGTCCCTGGGTTCGGTCTGGGGCTGTCAATCGCGCAGGATCTGGCGCGTAAACATGGCACACAGCTTCGATTGGTCTCCAAGCCGGGGATGGCCACTTGTATTTCCGTGATGCTGCCAAGTGCTGAGCCTGCGTGAAGTACGGGCCTGTTGTTCTGTGTAAAGGGTAGGGTCGTTCGGCTTCTGTAACGGCGTTGAAGGCTTTGCTGGGAACTTTGCTTAGACGTGAAGCCGAGGATCAAGGCGCGGCATGACAATCTGGCGTGCGCTTATCGTGGACAAACCGCTTGACGCCACATGTGACCGGGAACACCCTAGCACCATGTCGTCCACGCCTTCCGATTCCTCTGGTACTGTTACGATGCGTGATGTTGCCCGTGCAGCGGGTGTGTCGCGGATGACGGTCAGCCGTGCGTTGAAAAAAGATAGCCCGATTTCCAAGGAAACCCGCGAACGGATTCTGAAAGTTATTCGGGATATGAATTACGTGCCCGATCAAATGGCGGGCAGTCTCAGCACCAAGCGCTCTGGGTTTGTTGCCGTTTTGGTGCCGTCCCTCAACAACTTGCACTTTGCCGAAACTGTGCAGGCATTGACCGAAGAACTGGAATTGATCGACCAGCAAATCTTGTTGGGGCACACGGATTACTCGCTGGAGCGCGAAGAGCATTTGGTCGAGGACATGCTAAAACGTCGCCCCGAGGCGATTGTGTTGTCCTATGATGGCCATTCCGAGCGGACCAAGACGCTTTTGAGCCAGGCGCATGTTCCGGTGATCGAATTATGGGAACGTCCCGAAGCGCCAATTGGGCACACAATTGGGTTTTCCAATACCGAGGCGGCTGCGGATATGACGCGGGCCCTGATTGCCAAAGGGTATCGCAATATCGCGTTCCTGGGTGAGGCGGATGATGCTTGGACGCGCGGCGCTGCGCGGCGTCGTGGGTACTTGGCGGCGATGGCTGAAGCAGGTTTGGCTGCGCATCGCGTGCTAAAATTCGGCAAACCACCCTTGTCGATCGAAGATGGGGCCGCGGCGGCCACGCGTCTGTTGCACGACTTCCCAGATACGGATTGTATCTTTTGTGTTTCTGATGCGCCGGCCTTTGGGGTCTTGTCGACGCTGCGCGCGCAAGGCAAATCGGTGCCAGATGACATTGGAGTCGCGGGTTTTGGGAATTTCGAGGTGTCGCGGTTTTCGACCCCGACGATTTCGACGGTGTCCGTGGACCCGAAAACTATCGGACGTGAGGCCGGAAAACTGATTGGGATCTTACTGTCTTCTCAAGAAGACGTGAGTCGTATTTTGGTTCCGGTTCAAGTCGATTTAACGTTTCGAGACAGCACAAAATAATCTCAAGTGAAATAAAACAAAGAGTTAGCGGATCCATTCATACTTGTGTTACCGGTCACAATCGTTAATGTGACCGGTAACAAAACTTCAGTAGGGCCGTCATGCCAAAGATTCAGCTAAGCAACTTGATCAAACGTTACGGCGACGTGCAGGTGCTGCATGGCATCGATCTTGAGATGGCCGATAATGAATTTACGGTCCTTGTGGGGCCTTCGGGCTGCGGGAAATCCACGACGCTGCGGATGATCGCAGGGCTAGAAGATGTCTCAGAGGGCGAGATTTATGTGGATGGCAAACCGGTCAGCCATCTTGAGCCGAAAGACCGCGACCTGGCGATGGTGTTCCAGGATTACGCGCTTTATCCGCACATGAATGTGGCGCAGAACATCTCGTTCGCGTTGCGCTTGGCGAAGCGTCCCAAGGCCGAGATCGACAAAAAAGTCCGTGAAGTTGCGGATATGGTGGGTTTAACCGACTTCCTGACCCGCAAGCCCGGCGCTTTGTCTGGTGGGCAGCGGCAGCGTGTGGCGATGGCGCGGGCTTTGGCCAAGGATAGCAGCATGTTCCTGTTCGATGAACCGTTGTCGAATTTGGACGCCAAACTGCGCGGCCAGATGCGCGCAGAGCTGGCTTTGATGAGCCAGCGCGTACAGAAAAACATGATTTACGTGACCCATGATCAGATCGAAGCGATGACGCTGGCGGATCGGATTGTGGTCATGCATGGCGGTTACATCCAACAACAGGGCACCCCCAAAGAGCTGTTCCAGAAGCCGGTCAACAAGTTCGTAGCGGGCTTTCTGGGGATGCCGCCGATGAATTTCTTGGATGGTGAAATCGAAGATCGGGGCGGTGATCCCTTTATTGTTGGGGACGGCTTTGCCCTGCGTTTATTTGGCGCGCAAGCGGCTCGGGCGAAGGGTCATTCGTCAAAATCGGTGACGCTGGGTATTCGCCCGTCGGACTTAAGCTATGATCCTGATGTTTTGGCGGAAAAGTCGCTGTCGCTTGATGTCATGGTGTCGGAATATGTCGGCGCGCAGTCGGTCCTATTGTGCCAATGCGGGCCCGCCAAAGTGATGGTTGAGGTGAATTCAGAAACCCCCGTTGCTTTGGGTCAAACGTTAACATTTGCGGTCAATTCGAACGGGGTGCACCTGTTCGATCGCCAAAGTGAGGTCGCCCTATAGCGACCAAATCCATACATCTAAGGGAGGAACTTGATGTCTAAACTATTTAAAACAACGGCTTTGGGCCTTGGTGCTGCAGCACTTATGGTCAGCACGGCGATTGCCGACGGTCACGGTGGGCCCTACGCGCCTTACGCGGACACAACGCTGATCGTTAACTTCCCTGCGCACCCGCATTACAACGCTGTGATGAAAATTCTGCCTGAATTCACCAAAGAGACAGGCATCGAAGTCGAAGTTGACCAGCTGCCGTATCTTAAGATGCGCGAACGTCAGACGTTGGAATTGTCGCAAGACGAAGGTGAATATGACTTGATCGCCTATGTGGTCTTTTCCAAAGCGGATTACGTGTTCGCCGATCAGCTGGAAAACCTGGCCAAGTATTTCATGAACCCCAAGCTGTCGGATCCCAATTATGACGCGGATGATCTGATTGATGGCTACGTCCAGAACATCGGTGTTGCGGGCGGTAAGAAAGGCTATCTGCCTGGTGCGACGGGATCCTTGTTTGGCATTCCTTTCGGCTCTGAAACATCTGTTTTGGCCTATCGCAAAGACATCTTTGAAAAGCACGGCATTGATGCGCCCCAGAACTACGACCAGCTTTTGGATGCGGCCTGCAAGATCCCAGAAGTCGAGCCTGGCATGGGTGGAATGGCGTCTCGGGCGGCCTCGGGTCACCAAGCCTCGCACGCTTTCCTGCTGCACCTTGCCCCACTGGGTGGTCGTGTGTTTGACGACAGCTGGGAGCCAATCATCAACAACGAAGCTGGCGTGAAAGCGGCAGAGGCATTGAAAACCATCGTAGATTGCGGCCCCAAAGGCGCGATGAGCTTTGGTCCAGCGGAAGCGGCGAACTCTTTTGCCAATGGCGAGTCGGCCATGTTCATGGACTCGATCGCGTTCATGCCCGGCTTTGAGAACCCCGAGCGGTCCAAAGTTGTCGGTAAAGTCGGCTATGCGATGCACCCAGAAGGTGTTCGTCGTGGCAGCCAAACCGGTGGTTTCGGCATCGCGATTCCTAAGAATGCAGAGCACAAAGAAGCGGCGTTCTTGTTGATGCAGTGGCTGACATCCAAAAAGGGTGACTTGATGGTGGCGATGGAAGGCGGCAACCCCTCGCGGTTCTCGACCTATGAAAACGCCGAGTTGAATGCGAAGTATCCGTTCTCGGCGACCTTCGGTGAAGCGTTGCAATTTGCTGACCCCGACTGGCGTCCAATTATCCCAACATGGGGTAAAATCAACGCGGATATCGGCACAACCATGTCCAAAGTCCTGACCGAGGGTCTGGATATCCAAGAAGCCTTGGACGGTGTTGCAGAACGTTCGCGCGTCGTGATGGAAGAAGCTGGGTATTACACCTGGCAGTAAGAACCTCCCTCGGATCCGGGGTTGCCTTTGGGTGGCCTCGGATCCTCCTGACTTCCCTGACACTTGCTGACCGAAAGGGCCCCAATGATGCGCACCGCTCAGGCAAATCGCATGACGCCATACCTGTTCATGGCCCCGGCTGCGATTATCATGGCAATCGCGCTGCTGTACCCTTTGGGGTACATGATGTGGGGCAGCTTGCGGGATTGGAACCCGACCCAAAGCATTGGCGAGGCCGAATTCGTCGGTCTGCGCAATTATGTGACGCTCTGGAATGATCCGAATTTCTGGGAAAGTCTGGGTGTTACACTGAAATTCGCCTTTTTTGTTGTGTCCTTTGAGATGGCGTTGGGCGTCGGCCTGGCGCTTTTACTGGACCGCAATATTCGTGGCATGTCCTTGCTGCGCACACTTTTTATCCTGCCAATGATGATCGCGCCGGTCGTGGTCGGGCTTATGTGGCGGTATATGTACCACCCGACGATTGGGACGTTTAACACATTCCTGGAAAGCATTGGCTTGCCGACCGTCGATTGGTTGGGAAATTATGCACTAATGTCGATTATCATTGCTGACATTTGGCAATGGACTCCGTTTATTTTCATCCTGTCCTTGGCCGCACTGCAATCGTTGCCGCGCTCTGCGTTGGAAGCCGCGCGCATTGATGGGGCCACCGGTTGGCAGCAGATCATCCATATCAAACTACCGCTGATGATGCCGGTTCTAATTGTGACAGCGCTGCTGCGGTTGATTGATGCCTTTAAAGTGCTTGAGGTGATCTTGGTGATGACCGAAGGCGGGCCTGGTCTGTCGACAGAAATCCTGGCGCTGCGGATTTCGCGCACTGCAACCGAATTCCGAGAGCTTGGCGTGGCGGCTGCGATGTCCAACTATCTGCTGATGTTGCTGCTGTTGCTGACCGTTGCGATGTTCGCTTTCAACCGTCTACAAGAAATCCGCGCTGCGAAAGTTCGTGCTGCCGTGGAGGAGGATGAATAATGTCCCAAGCACACACCCGTCAGAACCCCGCCTTTTACGCGCTGATCGCTGTGCTGGTCTTTATGGCCATCGGGCCGGTTATGTTGATGTTTGTTAATTCGTTTAAACTGGACGTAGACATCATTTCGGGCACCTCGGGGTTACTGTTTTTGCCCACGATCCAAAACTACGAAACGGCCTTGTGTGATGTGCTGTGGTATGAACCCGAGCATATCGACTTTTGTTCGTTGAAGTTTGGCGGGGCGTTTATCAACTCGTTGATCATTGCGCTGGTCTCGACCGTTTTGACGTTGGTGATTGGTTGCATGGCCGCCTATGCACTGGTCCGTTTCCGCTTTATGGGCCGCGATACGGTGTCTTTGTCGACCTTGATGGTGCGCATGGTGCCACCTGCTGTGTTGTTGGTGCCGGTGTTTGGTCTGTGGAACAACGAATTCTGCTTGGACAAAGACGGGCTGGTTGGCGGGTTTATCCGCGATACTGTTGGTGGGCGCGGCGACGTCTGTTTGGCGGGCACGCATTCAGGGATTATCCTGATCTATGTGGCGATGAATTTGCCCTTCGTGATCTGGATTCTACAAAGTTTCATCATTCAGGTGCCGCGCTCGCTTGAGGAAGCGGCGCGCGTCGATGGGGCTGGCCCGTTTCAGGTGTTCTTCAAAGTGGTGTTGCCATTGATCAAACCAGGGCTTGCGGCGGCGGCGATCTTCACCTTTCGGATTGCGTGGAACGAGTACTTATTAGCCTCGGCACTGTCGGACCGGGACACGAAAACTGTGCCAATCTTGATCGTGAACAACATGTCGGAATTCAATGTTGAATGGGGCGTCATCATGGCCACGGGCATGCTGCTGGCGATCCCCCCGATTATCTTCACGCTTTTTGCTTCGCGCCAAATCATCACCGGAATGACGGCAGGTGCGGTGAAAGGCTGATGGAGTGGCTGCTGGCGCCGATTGATCCGTCTCGGGCGCATGAGGTTGGATTTGCGATTTCCTGGCATGCGCGTTTGATGGTTCTGGCGTGGGGCGTGTTGGCCCCGCTTGCGGTTCTGATCGCGCGGTATTTCAAAGTTACGCCCGGACAGGATTTCCCGCGAGAGCTCGACAACCAAACCTGGTGGCGCAGTCATTGGATGGGCCAAAGCATCGTGATTGTGCTGTCTTTAGGTGGGTTGGTCTTGGTTCTGCCCACAGATATTAGCAAGATGAGCCTGCACAATTGGCTGGGCTACACGATCCTGTTGGGGTTGGTGATTCAAGGCGGTTTGGGCTTGTTTCGCGGCACCAAAGGTGGCCCCACCGCCCTTGCCGAAGATGGATCTTTGCGCGGGGATCACTACGATATGACGCCCTGGCGCCGGATGTTCGAAGCCCTGCACAAATCCTTTGGCTATGGGTTGCTGATCTTGTCTGTGCTTACGATCCTGCTGGGTCTGTGGAAAGCTAACGCACCGGTTTGGATGTGGACGACTTTGGTCCTGTGGTGGATTGCGCTGGCCTCTGCCTTTGCCACGTTGCAAAAACGCGGTATGGCGATTGATACCTATCAAGCGATCTGGGGCACCGACCCACGCCATCCTGGAAATGCGGGCAAAGCGCCGGGATGGGGCGTACGCCGTCTGACAGAAGGAGACACCCATGTTCGGACAGATTGAAGGCACCGGGTTTGAGGTCTTGGATCCCGAATTCGAAAGCTGTTTTGTGGGCCATGTGCGTGTCGAACGGCTGTGGACAGGCGCGCGCTGGTCCGAAGGGCCTGTGTGGTTCGCAGCTGGGCAATATCTGCTGTGGTCAGACATCCCGAACAACCGGATTATGCGCTTTGATGATACGGACGGGTCTGTGTCCACCTTCCGTCAACCGTCGAACAATTCGAACGGGCACACGGTGGACCGCCAAGGCCGGCTTGTGTCTTGCGAACATTTAGCCCGTCGCGTGACGCGGACCGAGCATAATGGATCGATCACTGTGATTGCGGATCGGTTTGAGGGAAAGCGCTTGAATTCGCCCAATGATGTGGTGGTGAAATCTGATGGATCCATTTGGTTCACCGACCCGTCCTATGGGATTTTGATGGATTACGAAGGGGATCGCGCAGAAAGTGAAATAGGCGCGTGCCATGTCTACCGCGTTGATCCGTCCGGGCAAATCCAGATTATGGCCGATGATTATTTCAAACCCAATGGTCTGGCGTTTTCCCCGGACGAAAGCCTGCTTTATATCGCTGATACCGGGATCACCCATGACGCGGACGGCCCCAAACATATCCGGCGGCACCGCGTTGGTGCGGATGGCACGCTAAGCGGCGGAGAGGTATTTGCCACCTGTACAGCGGGGCTGTTTGATGGGTTCCGGGTGGATCGTGATGGTCGGATTTGGACTTCGGCGGCGGATGGGGTGCATTGTCTGAACACCGAGGGCGTGCTGATCGGCAAGATCCTGATCCCTGAAATGGTCGCCAATGTGTGTTTCGGCGGGCCCAAGCTGAACCGGTTGTTTATTTGCGGGACGACGTCTTTGTATTCCGCGTTTTTGAATGTGAACGGCGTTTCGCCCGTCTGATCTGCCCTGACCTGGAAAGGCACGTTTATGTATTATGTTGAGGACATTAAACTGACCCATGCGGCGGTGATGGTCATGCTGCAAGCCGCCATTGCGCAGGCCGATAAAGCTGGGCAGCCGCAATGTATTGTGATCGTGGATGCCAGTGGCGAGACCTTGGGCCAAATCCGTATGAATGGCGCGAAATTTCTCAGCCTGAAAAGTGCATTAGCCAAAGCGCGCACTGCCGCATCGATCGGCGCGCCCAGCGATGCGATCCCCGAACATGTCGGCCTGGCCATCGCGGCGGCAACGGATGGTCACGTCACCCGGCTGGGCGGAGGCTTGCCGATTGTGATCAAAGGTCAGACTGTTGGCGGCATCGGCGTCGGCTCGGGTTCACCAGATCAGGACAAAGAAGTCGCGCAGGCGGCATTGGACGCGCTTCAGGGATAAAGCCCCCAATTTTCGCCGATCCAGCGCTTGCGACGTATCGCTACCAGACATGCCTATGTTAGACTGACCGGCGCACTTTGGGGGCTATTTGGCGATGCAAGCGAACTTTTCGATCACATTCGACTACAGATTTGATACGGGCTTTTTTGATGACCAAGCCCGCCGGGACGTGATGGATGCCGCGGCGGCGGAATGGTCCGCGCTGATCCAAGACGAGTTCGATGATATCGGGGCCGGATCCTTGCTGCAGGTGATTGATCCAACCAATCCGGGCAGTATTGTCGATTTCGAACTGCAAAATACCATTGATGACTTGCTAATCATGATCGGCACCGCGGATCTGGGGGGGAATGCCGGTGGATCTATGCAGTTGGGGCAAGCCAACTTGCTGTTTGGTGCAGGTGACGGGGATGCGCAACGGGCGCGGACAGCTTTTGACTTCAAAGGGCAGGGCCCGGTCACCGATTTCGAACCCTTTCTTGGCAGCATCACATTCAACGACAACGCGGCTGTGGATTGGTCCTTTGATCTGAATGAGGCCGTCCCGGGTAAGTCCGATTTATACGCGACTGCCTTGCACGAAATTGCTCATGTTCTGGGTCTGGCCGGGTCGCCCGCATTCACGGCGCTGAGCACCGCAGCTGGGTTTATAGGCCCGAATTCCTTGGCGCAAAACAACGGCAACCCAATCCCACTGGAGGCAGACGGTCATGTCGAAGAAGGTTTTGCCGGCAACGCTGTGGTGATTGATCCGATTGCGGCGACGGGGGATCGCTTGTCGCCATCGGACATTGATTTGGCGCTTTTGGCCGATATCGGCTATGAGATCGACGGTTTTGACACCCAAGGTATGCCGTTTGAGCTGACAACAAATGGCAATGACGGCCCGTTGTTTGGCAGTTCGGGCGCTGATTTGATGGACGGGATGGGTGGCGCTGATGTGTTGCTTGGCGCCAATGGTGATGACACAATCTTGGGCGGGGACGGGCAGGATGAGCTGTGGGGCCAAGGCGGTCATGATGCGCTGTCGGGTGGGGCCGCCGATGATCAACTGATTGGGGGCACGGGCAGCGATTTCGTCGATGGTGGTGCCGGGTCAGACACAGTGGTCTTGCACGAAGCCAACGCATTGTTGGACGCCGATGAGCGCGATTGGGTGGTGCTGAATTCCTCTGTCGGGACGGATGTGGTCTTTGGGTTTGATCCGTCCAATGACGTCTTGCGTGTGTCCTCTGATCTGGGGTTTGACACGCCAAGGGATGTTTTGGCTGGTCTTGCGCATTTCAACGACAACACGTTCACGCAGCTTAGCAACGGGGCTCAGACCCTCGCGACCCTGCTCCTTCGGGGCTATGACATTGAAACGGGCCCGGATGATCCGACGGCTTCTGATGTTGGTTTCCCCTATAGTTTGCGCAATATTGAGGTCTTCACCCCCGGCGCGATCCCTGAAGATGTATTGGAATTTGCCGCCCGAGATACGGCCTACAACGCGACATTGGATGATGTGGGACAGTTCATCAGTGGCGGGTACCGGGTCGCGGCGCTGTTTGAGGATGATGATGTGTTTGCCGTGGCTTTAACGCCCGCGCTGCCCGATATGGGCGCTGCCATCCTGGCAATTCGTGAAATTCACAGCGATGAAGACGTGGCGTTTTCGACGCCCAGTGCGCAAGCGATCCGTGACGTATGGGAAGGATCTTCGGGTCTACAGGACTGGATTGCCGCAAACCCGGGCGCGCATCTGACAGGCCGTGCCCAGGGCGGCACAATCGCGCAGTTGATCGCTGCTTTTGCCACGCAGGACGGTCTGCAAGTTGGCGATATTCGCACCTTTAATGCGCCGGGACTTGAGGCGTCTGAGGCGGATCTTTTTGATGCAACGCTGGCGGGGTCCGTCGTGCACAACGTGTCGTCTGGTGATGTTCTGCAGCTTTTGGGTGAAACCTATTTGCCTGGTGCGGTCGAGCGCTACGCGTTTGACGCGTTTTCCCCCGATGCATCGGACCCACTGGCGCGGATCTTTGACTATATCACCGACACACACAGCGATCATCTGTCCAACCCATCGACCGGGCTTGGCGCGGTGGCCACACAGTTCGGCAGCGCCCCCGACGGGTTCACCCGCGACAGCAACGCGATCACGTCAGACCAACTGGCCGCGGCCGATTTCACCTTTCTGATCCAGCAGGGGCAGGTCGATGTCGATTACGTGCTGTTTCTGATCAGCTTGGTCCACAGCAGTGGAAACGTTGCGGGTGTCACAGGGGCCAGTGCTGCCAGCAGTTTGACGGCCCGTGGGGGCGCCAATGAGGCGGGGCTAAGCGTCCAACAGGTGTTGGATTTTCTGAACGGGATCCGCAATGGGGATGTATCCTTGGATCCGGTCACTGCCCAGTTGTTCGTTGCAATGAAAGAGACGATCAGCACTTGGGACGCGCCGACGGGTCAGTTGCTGCTTGATTGGGGTGTACATACCTGGGTCGGGATCGGGACTTGGGACCCGGATATGTGGGTCGCGGCGCGCGGTTTTTCGGAAGATATCTGGGCGGTGGTTCAAAGCTTGAGCCCAGCGCAATGGGAGGCAGTGCGCACCTGGGATCCCGAGACTTGGGAGGCGTTTGGGAACGTGTCGGCGGACGCACAACAGATGGTGCAAGAAGGCAGCGCGGCGCTTTTGATGCAGCTTGAGACCGGCGGGCTGGCGCAAGTGCAAGCCATTGCCGCGACAGCTGCGTCAATCCTGGGGGATCTTGACGTTGAGACCCAAGGGATCGTTGCGCAATTCCTACGCTCAGACGACGGCATTGATTTTCTGCTGCGCAATCCAAACCTTGCAGAAATTCCGTCGCCCTTGTCGGGCAGGATTACCGGGACTCAAGCAGATACAATTTTCGTTAGCCCTGCGGGTGCCACTCAGTTGATCGACAGTGAAAGCGATATCGACACCTTGGATGTGTTCCTGGGGACGTTGGACAGCTTGAATGGCGACCAGATCACCGGATTTGACGCTAATGACGTGCTGTTTTTGGCCGGAACAGTGCTGTCCCCCGACATGGTGTCGATACGGGCTGGATCTGCGATCATTGACATTGACCTAGAGGGCGACGGTGTGATCGACAGTACGGTCCAACTCAATGGGGATTTCGACGTTCAAGGGTTTGAAATCGCCTCAACTGGCGGCAATACAACGCTGCGGATCAGTTCAGAAAATGCAGCCAAGCTTACAGCGTCGGGCGAGCGGTTCATCACTACAGATATAGGCCCTAATAACGTGTTTGGTGCGGCTGGGTCCGATGCGATTGTGACATCAGGGGGCGCTGATATCTTAGCCGCTGCTGCCGGAGATGATTTGTTACTGGCCGGGTCCGGTGATGACGTGCTGATTGGCGGGACTGGGGGCGATCAGATGTCAGGTGGTCTGGGGCGTGATATCTTTGCGTTCAACGCAAGTGACTTTGTGGCTGGCGGTTTGACGGCTGACTTTATCACGGACTTCCAGATCGGTGAGGATGTGATCGAGCTGAACGGATTTGGCCTGTCGCAAGTGTCAGATCTTTCATTTTCAAGCCTCCCCCAAGGCGACGCACTCATTCTTGGCGCGGGGCACTTTGTTGTGCTTGACGGGGTCACGGCGGCTGCTTTGAGCGATGCAGATTTCCATTTCAACACAGATGCGCGGGTTTATGGTTTGGCTGGGACGCGCGATGTAACGCAGCTGAGCGCGGCCAATGACCGGTTCCTGACCACAGGGACGCTTGCCAATGAGGTGTTTGGCGGGTCGGGCGATGACGTGATCCTGGGCGCGGGCGGCAGCGATACTCTGCGCGGCGGTTTTGGCGACGATGTTTTAAACGGAGGCGTGGGCGATGATCTGTTAATCGGGGGCGCGGATGGCGATCGGTTAACGGGTGGTCTTGGCGCGGATAACTTTGTCTTTCATGCCGGCGAAAACGCAGAGCCGACCATTGATTTCATTGTAGATTTTGAGACCTCGGTGGATCAAGTAACCTTGAACGGTTTTGGGCTGACCCATGCTGATCTGAATTTCATCAACTCCGCATCTTCAGATCTGGCATTGTTGCTGACACCGTCTGAGTTCATTGTCTTTGAAGGGATTTCCCAGACATCCGATTTAGGCGTTTTGACGGACGTCTTTATGCTGGGGTGATCTGACCCCGGCTAAAAAGCGCAACTGATTTTGCAAGATCTATGGCGTTTCAAGTTTTACGCGACACGCTTTAGACGGCGCGCGAGTGTGGATGCGGGTCTTGAACCGGCAGCCCTGCTGGCACGTCCATAGGTTGTAATTGCGGTGTCCTGACCTGCCAGTTGGGGGTCAGGTATTCCTGACTTTCCCGGAAAAATCCTTGTCAAACAACCGCAATTCCCTAGCCTGACGATATTGTGCTGAAAATTTTATCTTAATCCTATTGAAAATTTTCAATTTTTACAGGGGGGCCGTCATGCTGGACGCAAAAACGATTTCTGAAAATCTAAACCAAGACTTGGATGAATTGGTTGTTGAAATCACCCAACGTGTCTTGGGTCAGAATATCCCCTTTGTTTCTGACGATATTGCCCAGCAGGCGGGTAGTTTGTTTGACGTGATGGACGACCTAAAACAAGCCATCGATATTCTGCTGGAAAAAGAGACTCAGCTGGATATGGGGCAGCTAGCCGATCTGCTGAATTCGATCACGCTGGATGATGACTTTGTCCCAATCACGGCCAAGGAAACCGATTCGGGCGACTTGATTGTCTTCTTCACAATGCAGGATCTGGCGTCGCTTAGTGATTTGGATCTGAATGCGGGCGGCAGTATTGGGATTTCGGACGATGCGTTTAAACTTGATGGTGGGGTCGCTGTTGATTTGCAGCTCGATTATCAATTCGCCATTCAGATCGAACAAGGCACAGGCGACACGGATTTTGCAGAAGACGAGGTCGACACTGAAGTTACGCTAACCATCAATGGCGAAGTCGATTTCAACGTCGCGGCGGACAATGCGCTGGGGTTTTTGGACGTTGCGTTGACCGACAATGAAATCAGCGATCCGAATGCGCCCAAGAACGATTTGATGTTGGTTTTGGGTCTGGATCTAAAGGACGGCGCGGATTCCACAGTCTCGATGAGCGGTTCTGCGACGCTTGATTTCAACGTCATGGCCGGTGCGCCAGACATTCGGATCTTGCCTGAATTCGGTGCGAATGTCTTCGTGCAGGTCAATTATGCAGATGCCGATCTGCTGTCAGATGGCAGCGCCGCCGAAGGTGATTTTACCATCGAATTGCGCGATGTCGTGTTCAAATTGCAAGCGCTGTCGGGCATGTTGCAGGACGTCTTTTCGACCGTCAGCGATATTCTGAACACGTTTCCTTTGGGCGAAATCATTGATTTGTTGGTGGCACGGTTGCCAGTTGTCGACGATCTGGCCCCGTCGGAATTTGATTTTGATGAAGACGGCAAGATCACGCTGCAGGATGTGATTACGCTGATTTCCGTACTGAACCCAGATGGATTGCCCCCGGTTTTTGGGTTTATCCAAGGTGTGGTGCTGCTGGCGGAAGTGATCGACGCGGTCGATGAATTGGCGACGGGTTTGGCCGAGGATGGTTGCTTTGACATCGGGACCTTGCGTCTGACCAGTGATGCGCTGGATACGATTTCGAACGGGGCGACATTCCCGGAATCCGCGCGGCTGATTTCATCCGAAGACAGCGATTTGCAGAATTTGGCTGATCTGGTAGAGGCCTTTGGTGCATTCAACGACTTTATTGGCTTAGACGAAGAGGTCGAAGAAGACGCGGCGGCGGCCCCGGCGGCTTCTGACACGGATCCGGGGGCGGCTTTGTTTGTGTCGGCGCTGTCTGCGGCGTCGGCCCCGCAATCGGCCCAAAGCTCGGCAGCGGATGAGGGCGGTCCCTTTGATGTCCCGGATGTGGGGCTTAGTTTTCCGTTCCTGGCCAGTCCCGAAGCGTTGGCAAGTTCGCTGGGCTCATTGTTGCTAAACGGTGCAGGTGCGCCTGCGGTGTCGTTGATTGAATTCGATCTGCCGCCCTTGGAATTCCGCGTTTATGACGAAATCGGCATTCGATTTGGTCCCTTCTTCGGCGCGCTTTACGGCGAGTTCTATGCGGGGGTCGATATCAATATCGGATATGATACGGCCGGGTTCGGGGACAGTTTCGACTTTGCCAAGGGTTTGTACGTTTCGCCCGATTTGCCACAGGTCGAGGTGAACGGCGCGCTGAAAACGCCCGTCGGTACGGTCCAATTGGGCGTCGGAGTGATCGGCGGCTTGGATGTTGTGATTGCGCGCGTTGCGGTCAAAGGCGGTTTGTTAGGGCAGATCGATGTGTTCCTTGGCGGAACCAGCGAAACGGATAACAAGGCGCGGTTGAGCGAATTGGGTGGGTGCTTCTTTAACGAAATCGCAGGGCGTTTGACGGCCGGTATCGATCTTGTCTTTCGGTTCGGCTTTGGCGCGTTTTCTATTGAGCGCACGAAATCCATTGCGACAGTCACCTTGGCGCAGTTTGATATTGAGCCCTGTAGTCCCAAACCCAATGAAATTCTTGACGAATTGGAATTGTCAGACGCCGGCCTGGCCGGTGATCAGGGTGATGGAACCTTGTTGCTGCATGTGGGCACGGATTCGGACAAGCGCAGTCTGCCGGACGCGGCAGATGCAGAGTTCGACGAAAATGGTGATCGCATCGGCGATGGGCGGGCTGAAACCGAGACGTTCTTTGTCGGTTTGGTGCCAGAAGATGGGGACAATCCCGCAGCCGATGGCGAAGTCGCGGTCTTTGCCTTTGGGATCTTCCAGCGCTTTGGGAACGGGGATGTCGCCCTGCAGCGCATTGTCGGTTCCGGCGGCAGTGAAAACGATACGCTGACAGTTTCGGCCAGTGTCAATTTGGATGCCGAGCTGTCGGGGGACGCGGGCAATGACGTTCTTGTTGGCGGCGGGGGCAATGACATCCTGTCTGGCGATGAGGGCAATGATCAGCTGGACGGGGATCTGGGCAATGACACGCTAGAGGGCGGCATTGGCAACGATGTCTTGCGCGGCGGTGCGGGCGCGGATTCCATCGATGGCGGTGATGATTTTGACCAAGTGGATTTCTCGCAAAGTAGCGAAGGTATTTTCCTGATCGAAAGCGCGTCGACGGCTGGCCTGATGTTGGGACAAGGCGGCGAGGCTGAAGGCGACCGTGTCAGAAATGTCGAACATTTCATCGGATCCAATTTTGATGACACGTTCTATGGCAACACCACTGTCGGCAATGTGTTTGAAGGCGGGTTGGGGAATGATGTCCTGATTGGGGGCAATGAGGGCGACTTGTTCATCGGCGGCCTGGGTGCCGATATTATGCGCGGCAACAGATCTGGTGAACCCGACACGCCAGGGGATGGCGCGTCTTATGTGTTTTCAGATGGTGGGGTGATCATTGATTTGCCCTTGGGTGTTGGTTGGGGCGGCGAGGCGCAAGGCGATCGGTTCTATGGGATCGAAAACTTCCAGCTTAGTCGGAATGCGGACCGCTTCCTGGGGGATGATGTCGCCAATCTGGTCGATGGGTATGACGGCGATGACATCCTTGAAGGTGGCGGTGGTCGCGACACGATTGGCGCCGGTGTGGGCAATGACACGGTCTTTGCCGTGGGGGACGGCGATAACCTGGATGGCGGTGGGTTCCTGAACTATCGCCCCGACATGGATCTGCTGAGCTATGAAAAGGCCAGCGCCGGGGTCAATGTCGATCTGCACGATGGGGATGGGCGGATCCGGGGGGCTTCGGGGCCGGGCGACGACATCGCGTTTTCACAATACATCCAATTCAACGCCGAGGCCGAAAACGAAATCTTGTCCCGCAGCCGTTCGGACGATGTGCGGATTTCCAGCTTTGAAAACTTGACCGGCAGTGTGTTTGATGACGTTCTGCGCGGCGATGATCGCGGCAATACCATTCGCGGTGGCGCGGGTGATGACACGATCTCGGGCCAGGCCGGTGACGATCTGTTGGTGGGCGGTCTTGGCGCGGACGAGATCTTTGGCAATGAGGGCACAGACACAGCAGATTACCGTCTGTCCAATGCGTTGGTGTTTGCGGATCTGCGCGATGGTGCCGTGGGTGTTGGGGGGCATGCCACGGGGGATACTTACACCGGTGTCGAAAACCTGATTGGGTCGCAATTCGCCGACAGCCTGGTCGGTAATGATCTTAACAACCGACTTGACCCGCATTTGAACACCACGGGTTCGGTGGAAAGCCTTGTAGGGTTTGGTGGTACCGACACGGCTGTGTTGAACTATCGCACTGACAGCAGCGGTGACGGAATCGCGATGTTCTTGGCCTCGACTGGGGCAGGGGCGGTGCGTCGGACTGAGCCTGGCCAGACCAGCGGTGATCTGGCGGTGAATTTGAACACGATCGAACAGGTCGACGCAGTCACCTCGGCAGGCGAAGATCAGTTCATTTCGCGCATTCGCGGCAATGACAATGTGAACACGGCCCAGGGCGATGACTTTATCGACATGTTCGAAGGCAGTGACCGCATTCGGGCCGGGGCGGGTGATGATGTGGTGCTGCGGTTTGGCGAACTGTCCTCTGTCGAGTTCCTTTACACGGGCGCGGGCGATGCGATGCGCGATGCCTATATTCTGGATGGCGGGCGCGGGATTGATACGCTGGGCGTGGATATTTCCTATACCGCGCGGGACATCGTGTGGTTGGCTGAGGAACCAGGTGCCACTGAGTCGGATCGCGTGATCCGGCT
>JBGCEM010000053.1:0-6088 GCA_045106335.1 Paracoccaceae bacterium
GCGCTGGACAAAGTCCGCGACGGCACCGTTAAAATTATGCCCGAAAGCGGCGAGAAAGTGTACTACCACTGGCTCGACAATATCGAACCCTGGTGCATCTCGCGCCAGCTGTGGTGGGGCCATCAGATTCCGGTTTGGTATGGGATGAGTTTCGATGATAGCGGCGACGTGCTCGATCCATTGGGTGAACATTTTTGTGCAGTAAGCTTTGAGGACGCCAAAGAGAAAGCCGAGAAGCACTACAAGTCTGTCTTAGGTTACGACGTTGAAGTTCGAGAACAAAACATCCAAGATACCTCTGCAGCAACGAGAAGAGAACCTCTTCCCAGTGCACTTGGTGGACTTTACGGCAATAGCGGCCCCAGAATATTCCAAGTTAACATTAGTCGCGACCCCGACGTCCTCGACACATGGTTCTCCTCTGGCCTCTGGCCCATCGGCACGCTCGGCTGGCCCGAAGACACCGACGCGCTCAAAACCTATTTCCCTACCTCGACCCTGATCACAGGCCAAGACATCCTGTTCTTCTGGGTCGCGCGCATGATGATGATGCAACTGGCCGTCACCAAAGAAATCCCCTTCGACACAGTCTACCTCCATGGCCTGGTGCGCGACGCTAAGGGCAAGAAAATGTCCAAATCCACCGGCAATGTCATCGACCCACTCGATATCATCGACGAATTCGGCGCCGATGCACTGCGCTTTTCCTCAGCGGCGATGGCGGCTCTGGGCGGCGTGCTGAAGCTGGATATGGAAAGGATCAAAGGCTATCGCAACTTCGGCACAAAGCTCTGGAACGCGGCCAGCTACGGCGACATGCAAGGCTGCATGGACATCCCCGATGCCGACGCCGCGCCCAAAGTCGATCTTGCGCTGAACCGCTGGATCATCGGCGAAGTGGCCAAAACCCGCGAAACCGTGGACCGCACCCTGACCGACTATCGCTTCAATGACGCCGCCGATGCGCTGTACAAATTCATATGGGGCGTGTTCTGCGACTGGTATCTGGAATTCACCAAGCCCGTGTTCAATGGGCAGGAAGCAGACGCCATCGCAGAAACCAAAGCCACCTTCGCATGGGTGCTGGATCAATGCCTAGTCCTGCTCCACCCGATCATGCCCTTCATCACCGAAGAACTCTGGCAGCAAAAACAGCGCCCCAAAATGCTGGTGCATGCCGACTGGCCAACCTATACCGCCGCCGATCTGGTGGACGAAGACGCCGATGCAGAATTGTCCTGGGTAGTGCGCATTATCGAAGAAACCCGCTCTGCCCGCGCGCAAATGCACGTCCCAGCAGGCGCTTACGTTCCCATGGTGGTCACAGGCTTCACCGACAAAGCCCGCGCCGCCTACACCGCCAATGAAGCCATCATCAAACGCCTTGCGCGAATCGAATCGCTGGACGAAGTCGACAACTTTCCCAAAGGCACCGTTTCGCTCACCCTACCCGGGGGCACGTTCGGCCTGCCCCTGGCAGACGTCATCGATGTTACAGAAGAAAAAGCGCGCCTGGAAAAAACGCTGGGAAAACTCGCCAAAGAAATCGGAGGCCTCAACGGACGACTGAAAAACCCAAAATTCATCGACAGCGCCCCGGACGAGGTCATTGCTGAAACCCGTGCAAACCTTTCCGCCCGCCAGGATGAAGAAAGCAAACTCAAAACCGCCCTCATCAGACTGTCCGAATTAGACTAACGCACACCGCTCGACCAAACCCGCGCCTTCACTTAGCAAAAAAACTCTGGGGGGAGGCGCGCGCGCCGGGGGGCAAAGCCCCCAAACCAACATGCCGTCCCGTCACACTGGCGTTTCAACGCGATATCTCTACCATCGCAAGAAAACCAAACCGACAGGATATGCTATGACACGACTAACATCTGCTCTTGCCTTGACCGCCACTGTAGCGACCGCCCCCGCGATTGCCGAAAACCGCATTGACGTCATCCGCCCCGACGCTCCGGAACTGGCAACGCATGGCGACTACGCAGTCGGTGTCCGCACACTTACCCTGACCGATCCCGGGCGCATCGACATCCTGAACGTCACAGACGAAGCGATCCCAACTTACGACCGCCCCCTCACTGTCGAGCTTTGGTACCCTGCCGCGGCGGGCACCGAGCCCGGCACACTCTATGATACTGTGATCCGCAATAATGACCCCGCGCAACTGCACGGCATGGCCAGCCGCGACGCCAGCCCCATCACAGGCGAGACCTTTCCCGTGGTCGTTATCTCGCACGGCTATCCCGGCAATCGGATGCTCATGAGCCATCTGGGCGAAAACCTGGCCTCAAAAGGCTATGTTACCGTTTCAATAGATCACACCGACAGCACCTATTCAGACCAGGCCGCCTTTGGGTCAACCCTTGTCAATCGCCCCCTTGATCAACGCTTTGTGCTGGATCAGATGGGGAACGCCTCCGTAATTGGCGACGACATCGCTGCGATTGCCGACACATCAATGGCAGCTGTTTTGGGTTATTCCATGGGTGGATATGGCGCGCTGATTTATGGTGGCGCTGGTGTCACACAAACATCCGTTGACTACACATGGGGTGCCCCGCGCGGTTTGCTTGGGGCGCATTTGGCGGGCTCGGACACACATAAAACGTTGACGGACGATCCCCGTGTAAAGGCGTTGATCGCGATTGGACCTTGGGGGCGCAACTTAAACTTTTGGGACGCAGATGGCATGGCCGGGATCAACCGCCCCTTGATGTTAATGGCGGGCAGTGTTGATGATGTATCGGTTTATTCCGCCATGCGCGCGATGTTTGACGAAGCGACCGGCACGGACCGCCACTTGTTGACTTTCAACCATGCAAACCACAATGCAGCCGCACCCATGCCCGCGCCTGCCGAGGCCATCGCCGCCACCCCAAAAGGCGAACAAAGCCCCGCAGATCACTACCTGGACGCCGTTTGGGACGCACGGCGCATGAACAATATCACCCAGCACTTCGCCACAGCGTTCCTGGATTTACACCTTAAAGGCGACAGCGACAAAGCTGCTTTTCTTGCTTTGGTGCCGAACGCCGATGATGGCATTGCTTCACTTGAAGAGAACGGCACCCCGAAAGCAGATCATTCTTACTGGACCGGCTTTGCCGCGCGCACGGCAACTGGATTAAGGTTCGAAACAAAAATGCGCGGAAACTGACGTAAGACAGACCCGGACGCGCACCCTACATGCTGCCACTGGCTCCATTATGTAGGGTGCGGGTTTCACGCATCTTGCTGTCCAAGATATGCCCAAACTAAAAACGCGTGAGACGAACCGCTATGTTGCATAAATTTCCATCCCAGCGCGGCCCTATCACGGCGCGATGCTGGGGCAATCCAGAGCACCCCCGGCTTTTGATGTTGCATGGGTTTCCCGAATACTCGGGCGCATGGGCGCGCTTGGCGGACTATCTGACCGATCACTATTACTGCATTGCCCCAGACCAACGTGGCTATGGTCAAACAGGCGGGCCCGACGACGTGTCGGCCTACACAACCTCGGCCTTGGTCCAGGACATGGTGGATGTGATTGGCACACAACCTGTGACAGTCCTGGGTCACGATTGGGGCGCAGCTGTTGCTTATGGTTTGGCCATGTTTCACCCGTATTTGGTCGACAGGCTTATTGTCCTGAACGGTGTTCACCCGGTCCCATTTCAACGTGCGATGGCATCTGGGGGCGCGCAATCGCAGGCCAGCCAGTATATCGAAATATTACGTAAACCCGGCAGTGAGACGACCCTGGCGGCCAACAATTTCGAAAAGCTGATGCGGTTGTTCTCTGCCAATATGGACCTGTCTTGGCTTACACCTTCGATGCAGGCGAAATATCACCAAGAATGGGCGCGCCCGGGCCGCTTGAAGACAATGCTGCACTGGTATCGCGCCTCGCCCTTGATTGTGGCAAAGCCCGGTCAGCCTGTCCCGATCCCGCCGCTTCCTCTGGATAAGCTACATATCCCGCAACCGCATCTGTTGATTTGGGGCGAAAATGACACAGCTTTGCTGCCTGAAGCCACACAAGGCCTAGAAAACTTCGCCCCACACCTTACCCGCCAAAGTATTGCCGAAACAGATCATTGGGTGGCGCACCAAAATCCTAAAGCAGTGGCGCAACACATCCTAAGTTGGAGCGACGCGCTCAACGATCAAAGTCGTTTAAAGGTCTAGACCGCAAGAAAATGCGTGACATCGAGCCCTTCACACCCCAATTCTAGCGCTGGTAGAGCAATGGAGACTTACATGGCACTTCGGTATCGTTTGACGCGCGCCGCGGAATTGGCAGAGGCATCTTATACAGGCAAACCGCATGCGCAGATTTCGTATCAATGGAAAGCCAGTCTGGATGTATCTGATGTGCAAGCACATTTGCTAACAGACAACACCTTGCTAATCCCGGGGTCGAATTCGATCCGCGACTATATTCGCTATAATTTGCGCATCCAAAGACTGGGCAAACGGCGCCTGAAACTGGCGAACCAGATCTCAAACGCACCGATTACTTGGCATCAAGGATTTCTGGCCCATGCCAAAATTGTGCAAGACTGGCTGATGGACAATAATTTCACTCCGGCCTTTGTGATTGGTCACTCATTGGGGGCCGCATCCGCACAGATTTTGTCAGCGGGTTGGGCTATTCCCGCAATTGCCTTTGCCGCGCCCCGGCCCTGCCGCACAGCCACGGCCCAAATGGCGGCACGGTATTGTCTGTGTGTAAACCGCACCGATGACGGGGTCTGCAAATTGCCAGGTGGATTTCATCATTTAGGCGACGTGCGCGCTTGCAAACCACGTGGCCCCTCACCCGGCATGGATCACGCCATGCCGCATTACCGCAAAATCGTCGACGAAGGTTTGGCGGCGCAAAAATTACCTGCGACCTGGCCGCTGCGATAACCAAGCGCGACACCGCTTTGCCCCTTTCGCGACGGACCCAGTCCTGCCATAGTAATGCGAACCAACAAAGAACAGTTTCCATGGCCAATGACCTTCTGAGCGGTGCTGACACACAGACCTATGACGCCTCGTCGATTGAGGTGTTAGAGGGGCTGGAACCTGTGCGCAAACGCCCGGGCATGTATATCGGCGGCACGGATGAGCGCGCGCTGCATCACTTGGTGGCCGAAGTGCTCGACAACTCGATGGACGAAGCCGTCGCAGGGCACGCCAACCGCATCGAGGTCGAACTGCACGCCGATTACGCGGTCACCGTGCGTGACAATGGACGCGGCATTCCAATTGATCCGCACCCCAAATTCCCCGACAAATCTGCTTTAGAAGTCATCCTGTGCACGCTACACGCAGGTGGTAAATTTTCCGGTAAGGCCTATCAAACTTCCGGCGGCTTGCACGGGGTTGGCGCGTCTGTCGTAAATGCCTTGTCCGACAGTATGGTCGTGCAAGTGGCGCGTGATCGCGAACTATATGAGCAACGCTTTTCGCGCGGTATCCCCTTGGGGCCCGTGGAAAAAATCGGCGCGGCCCCCAATCGGCGCGGCACCACAGTCACGTTCCATGCGGACGAACAGATCTTTGGCAAACACCGGTTCAAACCATCGCGCTTATTCAATTCCATCCGCTCAAAGGCCTATCTTTTTTCAGGCGTGGAAATTCGCTGGAAATCTGCCCTAGAAGACGGCGACACCCCGCGTGAAGCGACATTCCATTTTCCCGGTGGGCTCGCAGATTATCTTAAGGAAACTTTGGGCTCGGCCTCTACCTATGCCGAAGCGCCCTTCGCCGGTGTGGTCAATTTTCAGGAAAAATTTAATCAACCGGGCAAGGTAGAATGGGCCATCAACTGGACGCCGACGCGCGATGGCTTCATCCAATCCTATTGTAACACGGTCCCCACCCCCGAAGGTGGCACCCATGAGGCCGGGTTTTGGGCCGCGATCCTAAAGGGCATTCGGGCGTATGGCGAGCTGATCAACAACAGAAAAGCTGCCTCAATCACCCGCGATGATTTAACCACGGGCGGCTGTGCGCTGGTGTCGTGCTTCATCCGGGAACCCGAATTTGTGGGCCAAACGAAGGATCGCTTGGCCACCACCGAAGCCCAACGTATGGTTGAAAACGCTGT
>JBGCEM010000054.1:0-102916 GCA_045106335.1 Paracoccaceae bacterium
CGCTGGTCTTGCCCGGCAAATGTGCGCCAAGCCGACGCCAGACCCGATCCGTCACAACAAATCTCTGCGCGTCCATTCAAACCTCCATTTTGGAAATTTGAATCAGAAATCAAATCGAATGGGAATCCTGATTGTCCACAGTTGCTAGTCCTTGCCGCGGTAAGGTTCGACATATTGCAGCGCCATATCCCAAGGAAAAAAGATCCACGTGTCCTGCGATACACCCGTGATAAACGTGTCCACCATTGGTTCGCCCTGCGGCTTTGCATAAACGGTGGCGAAATGCGCGTTGGGATACAGGCTGCGCACCAGTTCCAACGTTTTACCGCTGTCGACCAGATCATCGACGATCAATATGCCCGTCCCATCGCCCATCATGTCCACATCTGGGGATTTCAGGACCTCGGCGTCACGTTGCTGATCCGCCTTGCCGCCGCCCGAGTGATAGGATTTCACACTGATCGTATCCACAGTGCGCACATCCAATTCCCGTGCGACGATCATCGCCGGCGCCATCCCACCGCGTGTGATCGCAACAATGGCGCGCCACGCCCCATCATCAGGACCTTTCCCATCTAAGCGCCACGCCAAAGCCCGGCTGTCGCGGTGCATTTGATCCCAGCTGACGTGAAACCCTTTTTCGTGCGGAAGACGGTCTGCCATAATCTACCCTTTGCTCATATCCGGGGCGTCAACGGCCTTCATGCCCACCACATGATACCCAGCATCAACGTGCAAATTTTCCCCCGTTGTGCCGCTGCCCAGATCGGACAACAAAAACAGCGCGGCCTTGCCCACATCCTCAATCGTCACATTGCGGCGCAGCGGTGAATTATACTCATTCCACTTCATTATGTAGCGGAAATCACCAATGCCCGAAGCCGCCAAGGTTTTGATCGGACCAGCGCTGATGGCATTGACGCGGATATTGTCCTTGCCCAGATCCTCGGCCAGATACTGCACCGACGCTTCCAGGGCGGCTTTGGCCACGCCCATGACATTATAATGCGGCATAACTTTTTCGGCCCCGTAATAGGTCAAGGTCAACGCAGAGCCGCCGTCTGTCATCATCTTTTCAGCGCGTTGCATGATGGCGGTAAAGCTGTAAACGGAAATATCCATCGACATGGCGAAATTGCCTCGGCTGGTGTCAACATACCGCCCGCGTAACTCGTTTTTGTCTGAAAACCCAATGGCGTGGACGATGAAGTCAATCTGGCCCCAGCGGTCTTTTAACGCGTCAAACAAGCCATCAATTGAAGCCTCATCCCCAACATCACAGGGCAGCACGATGTCCGAGCCAACTTGCGCGGCCAAAGGAACGACGCGCTTTTTCAGCGCCTCACCTTGATAAGAAAACGCCAGTTCTGCGCCATGATCTGCCAACGTGCGTGCCACGCCCCACGCAATAGATTTATCGTTCGCCAATCCCATGATCAGCCCACGTTTGCCCGCCATCAATGCGTCTGCCATGCCAGATCGTCCCCTTAAACATCGCTGAAGTTAACCTTGCTTTAGGCCATTGCCGCAACACCATCAAGGCGCTGCATTGAACTGAACCGACCCGCGCCCTAGGTTGCGTCCAAGAAGCACCGCAGGAGCACACATGTCAGAGCGAACCGGAATTTTTGCAGGCGACGATCCATTTGTGATTGCCCGGCGTTGGCTGGCAGAAGCCGAAGACAGTGAACTCAACGATCCAAATGCCATTGCTTTGGCCACAGTCGACAGCGACGGAATGCCCAATGCGCGCATGGTGTTGCTGAAGGACATCGAAGACGCAGCTTTCGTGTTTTACACCAACTATGGCAGCCGCAAAGGACAAGAGATTTTGGCCTCGGGCAAGGCCGCTTTTGTGATGCATTGGAAGTCGTTACACCGACAAATTCGTGTTCGTGGACATGTGGTCAAGGAAGACGGGCCCGTGGCTGACGCCTATTACCAATCACGCTCGCTCAAAAGCCGCCTTGGGGCTTGGGCCTCGGATCAAAGCCAACCCTTGACGTCGCGCAGTACTTTGGTGGCTGAAGTCGCCAAAGTGACGCTGCAAAAAGGGACCTCACCAGAGCGCCCCCCATTTTGGGGTGGCTTTCGCGTCACACCTGTCGAAATCGAATTTTGGGCAGATGGTGCCCACCGCCTTCACGACCGCTTTCGCTGGTCGCAAAATCTTGAAACAAAATGGGAAGTTACGCGACTTAACCCATAAGCTAGACACATTTCTTAATAAAAAATTACTTTTCAGCGTCAATTTGCAGGATTCTGCTTGAATCCAGTGCTGCTTTTGGAAGATGTTGTACATAAGACGGGGCGGGGTGTACCGGAATAGATTGAGAAAACGCTTTGGCGGATATTACAGAAGAAATTGTGACACGGGTCGAAGGCCAAGTAAAATGGTTCGATCCCGTTAAAGGGTTTGGATTCGTCGTTGCTGATGGCGGCGGGCCGGATATACTATTGCACGTCAACGTTTTGCGGAACTTTGGACAAAGCTCTGTAGCGGATGGGGCGGGTATCGAAATCGATACCCAAGCCACTGCGCGCGGGATACAAGCGATCGAGATCGTGCGGATTGATCCGCCCGAAGTCGACGATGAAAGTCCGCTGGCCGATATTGCGGTGCTGGATGATGCGTCTGTGCAGGCCGCCGATTTAGAACCGGCGCGGGTCAAGTGGTTTGATAAAGGCAAGGGGTTCGGGTTTGCGAATGTGTTTGGCAAATCCGAAGATGTGTTCTTGCATGTCGAGGTCCTTCGTCGGTCTGGACTGAGTGATTTGCAACCCGGCGAAGCTTTGGCCTTGCGGGTTATTGATGGCAAACGAGGTCGGATGGCCGCTGAGGTTTTGGCATGGGAAACCGGTATCGACGATCAAGACGCCTGATCGCGGCTTCCGTGACAGGCGCGGTGATCTTGTTTTCAGCAACTCAAGCCTTTGCAACTTGCCGCGAAGATCAGGTGCATGTGCGCGGCGATTGGGGGCAGGCACGGTTCAGTGTTGAAGTTGCCGATGATGAAGCCGAGCGCGCACAGGGCCTGATGCACCGCGAGTCGTTGGCGTCTTCTGCGGGCATGTTGTTCCTGTATGACAGACCGCAGAACCTCAGCTTCTGGATGCGCAACACGCTGATTGAGCTGGATCTGATCTTTATCGATTCTCACGGTGTGATTACGCATGTCCACGACCGCGCGCAGCCATTGGATGAAACGCCGATCCCAGGGGGGCTGGGGCGTGCTGTTCTTGAAATCAATGGCGGCCTTGCGCGCCGGATGGGAATTTCTGTCGGATCACAGATAAAACACCCGGCGTTTGGGGCAGGTGCAGCGTGGGCCTGTGTGGCGGGGTGAGCCTTCAGAATCCGCTTGGGACGCGACTGATTGTCAAAACTCACAAAACACGCGCATTTTTGGCTTTTCAAATCAGATTAGGCATCGTATGCACCCCCCATGGTCCGGGGCGTGGCGCAGTCTGGTAGCGCACCTGTTTTGGGTACAGGGGGTCGTGAGTTCGAATCTCGCCGCCCCGACCACACTTTCCAACATTTTTCAAAATTTGCTTTGCGACCTGCGGAGCCGCCATGTGGCGTGGGTTGGATTGCGCGCGCGAATCAACCTGTGATTGAATGGATGATCGCGTCAGAATCACACCCGAAAGCCCGTCTTGAGCCGCTATATTTGGTATTAAGTCTTCTGTCGGTGCCTAGATTATGCAACCCAACCACGCATCAGCATAAAATTTTTGTGGCCCGCGATTTTTTTTCAACGCCTAAACTTGCGACACCGCGGCGTGCATCAAGACTCACGGCTGTGGTGCGAAATTGTGGGCGACGTTGTGGATAACTTCACGTGGTGCTTTACCCACAAAGCCTAATTCAGCCCAGTGAAACGAAAAATCGAGATCTTAAGATTTATTACCAAAAACTTAAGATTTGGCCCGCGTTTTGATGGGGCTGGGATACGGAACGGCCCTTGGCGCGTGTCTCAATTTGGTCAAGCAGAATGTTGCTCAGAAATCTTAATTTTTATCGTTGACGAGTTAGGGGCGCATACGGCAGTTAGTACGAACGGTTCAGCCAGCCACTATATCTGGTAGGTGGGCGCAGCAACAAAGCAACGACCGTATGTGCAAGATGGAACCACATCTTATTGTAGGACCCCGTTAGGGGACGTAGCCGGGGACAGCTGTTTTCGGGAGGAGAAACCTGTGTCGCAACGATCCCGTTGCGCCGCACCAGCGCCGCCTTGTGAGGCAGGGGGGCGATACAGCAACGCTAGAGTGAGGCAGCTATGAAGATCGAACGTAAGTTCACCACCACAGGTCAAGACGCCTATTCGGACCTAGACTTTGTGACAACTGTGTCTGAAATCCGCAATCCAGATGGCACAATTGTCTTTCATTTGGACAATGTAGAAGTCCCAAAAAGCTGGAGCCAAGTTGCCAGTGATGTCATCGCACAAAAATATTTTCGCAAAGCTGGGGTCCCGTCGCAGGTCGAGCCCGTTGCAGAAAAAGACGTGCCCGAATTCTTGTGGCGCTCAAAGCCGGCCAAGGGTGCGACCATGGGCGGTGAGACGTCTTCCAAGCAAGTGTTTGACCGTCTGGCGGGCGCTTGGACGTATTGGGGTTGGAAAGGTGGTTATTTCACGTCTGAAGACGATGCGCGGTCCTACTTTGACGAAATGCGTTACATGTTGGCGACACAGCGCGCCGCTCCGAACTCGCCGCAATGGTTCAACACGGGACTGCATTGGGCGTATGGCATCGATGGCCCCGCACAAGGGCACCACTATGTGGATTACAAAACCGGCAAGCTGACGAAATCCAAATCGTCCTATGAACATCCCCAGCCACATGCCTGCTTTATCCAATCTGTGTCAGACGATTTGGTGAATGACGGCGGTATCATGGACCTTTGGGTGCGTGAGGCGCGTCTGTTCAAATACGGCTCTGGCACGGGCACCAATTTTAGCTATCTGCGCGGTGAAGGCGAAAGCCTGTCGGGCGGTGGTAAGTCTTCTGGGCTTATGGGGTTCCTTAAAATCGGTGATCGGGCGGCTGGTGCGATTAAATCCGGCGGCACCACGCGCCGTGCTGCCAAAATGGTGATCGTCGACGCTGATCACCCCGATATCGAGGATTTCATCAACTGGAAGGTGATCGAAGAGCAGAAAGTGGCAAGCATTGTCGCGGGTTCCAAGATGCACGAACAGAAGTTGAACGCCTTGTTTGCGGCAATCAAATCTTGGGACGGGGCCGAGGCCGATGCCTATGACCCAAAAGTGAATGCCGGTCTGAAAGCGGCCATTCGCGACGCCAAAAAAGTCGCGATCCCGGAAACTTACGTCAAACGTGTGCTGGATTATGCAAAGCAGGGCCATACCAGCATCGAGTTCCCCACCTACGACACGGATTGGGATTCTGAAGCCTATAGCTCGGTCTCTGGACAAAACAGCAATAACAGTATCCGGGTGACCAATGCTTTCCTCCACGCGGTTGAGAAGGATGCGGATTGGGAGTTGACCAGCCGCGTGGATGGGTCGGTGATTAAGACGATCAAAGCGCGCGATTTGTGGGAAAAAGTTGGGCATGCTGCTTGGGCCTGTGCAGATCCGGGTATTCAATATCACGATACGGTCAATGAGTGGCATACATGCCCGGCAGATGGCGAAATTCGGGGCTCAAACCCCTGTTCTGAATACATGTTTTTGGATGACACGGCCTGTAACTTGGCCTCGTTGAACCTGCTGACCTTCCTTAAGGACGGTGTGTTTCAATCGGACGACTACATGCATGCCGCCCGTCTGTGGACGATCACGCTGGAAGTGTCTGTTATGATGGCACAATTCCCATCCAAGGCGATTGCGCAGCGTTCGTATGACTTCCGTACTTTGGGATTGGGATATGCCAATATCGGCGGATTGCTGATGAACATGGGCCACAGCTATGACAGTGACGAAGGCCGTGCGCTTTGCGGTGCGTTAACTGCGATCATGACTGGCGTGTCCTATGCGACTTCGGCCGAAATGGCCGGCGAGTTGGGACCCTTCCCGGGCTATGCCAAAAACGCCAGCCACATGCTGCGGGTGATGCGCAATCACCGAAAAGCCGCATGGGGGTCTGAGGACGGCTATGACAGTCTCAGCGTCAAACCTGTGCCGCTTGATCATAAAAATTGCCCTGACCCGAAATTGGTCGAACTGGCGATGGCCAGCTGGGACGAGGCCTTGAAGCTGGGCGAAAAGAACGGCTACCGCAACGCGCAATCGACTGTGATCGCGCCCACGGGCACCATTGGTCTGGTCATGGATTGTGACACGACGGGGATCGAGCCTGACTTTGCCTTGGTGAAGTTCAAAAAACTTGCAGGTGGTGGCTACTTCAAGATCATCAACCGCTCGGTTCCGTCGGCTTTGGAAAAACTGGGTTACTCTTCTGCACAGATCGAAGAGATTGTCGCGTATGCCGTCGGACATGGCACGATCGGCAACGCACCTGGCGTGAATCACACTTCCTTGGCAGGGCATGGCTTTGGCCCGGCAGAGCTTGCCAAAGTAGACGCGGCGTTGGAATCTGCCTTTGATATCCGCTTTGTATTCAATCAATGGACCTTGGGCGCAGAGTTTTGCACAGGAGTGCTCGGCATTCCGACCGAAAAGTTGAACGATCCAACATTCGATCTGCTCAAATCTTTGGGGTATACGAAAGCGGACATCGACGCGGCGAATGACCACGTGTGCGGCACGATGACTTTGGAAGGTGCGCCGTTCCTGAACGAAAAGCACTACAAGATCTTTGACTGTGCAAATCCGTGCGGCAAGAAGGGCAAACGCTATTTGGATGTGAACAGCCACATCACCATGATGGCGGCGGCGCAATCGTTTATTTCGGGCGCGATTTCCAAGACGATTAACATGCCGAACGACGCCACAATCGAGGATTGCCAAAAAGCCTATGAGCTGTCTTGGTCCTTGGGTGTGAAAGCCAACGCGTTGTATCGCGATGGGTCTAAACTGTCCCAACCGCTGGCTTCGGCCCTGGTTGAAGATGACGAAGACGCAGCGGACATTTTGGAACGCGGCAATCCAGCGGAAAAAGCGGCTGTGCTGGCGGAAAAGATCATCGAAAAGGTGATCGTTAAGGAAATCGTCAAATCGCACCGCGAAAAGATGCCGGAACGGCGCAAGGGCTATACTCAAAAAGCCATCGTGGGCGGGCACAAGGTCTATCTGCGCACGGGCGAGTATGAAAACGGCAACTTGGGCGAGATCTTCATCGACATGCACAAGGAAGGTGCAGGCTTCCGCGCGATGATGAACAATTTCGCCATCGCGGTGTCGGTCGGCCTGCAATATGGTGTGCCGCTGGAAGAGTTCGTGGATGCGTTTACCTTCACCAAGTTTGAGCCCGCAGGCATGGTGCAGGGCAATGACAGCATCAAAAACGCGACTTCGATCCTAGACTATATTTTCCGCGAATTGGCGGTGTCCTATTTGGATCGCACGGATTTGGCGCATGTCAAACCCGAAGGTGCGTCCTTTGATGATATCGGGCTTGGTGTCGTCGAAGAGGGGGTGAGCAACGTCTCGGAAATATCTGAAACAGCTGCAGGAAAATCACTTGAGGTGCTCAAGCAAATCAGCTCAACGGGCTATCTGCGCAAACGCCTTCCCCAAGAATTGGTCGTGCTGCAAGGCGGGGCGGGCACCTCAATGACGGCGGATGGCACAGTTGCAGAACTGCAGACCTTGCTTCCCGAAGTTGCCCAAAAAGTCGCCGCGACCGCCTCGGCGATGACCTTGGACGCCGCTACCAAAGCCAAAATGCAAGGCTATGAAGGCGAAGCCTGCGGGGAATGCGGCAACTACACCTTGGTGCGCAACGGCACCTGCATGAAGTGCAACACCTGCGGGGGGACATCGGGCTGTAGCTGAAGACTTACAGCCCATGACAAATTAGGGCGGTGGATATCGTTTGATTGCAAGCGGCGTCTACTGCCTTTCAAGGACGAAGAACACGGAGCGGATGCGTTCGCTCCCGACGACACTCAGGCCGCAGGCAAAAAATTACCGAGCGGTTAACAAACAGAGCTTGAGTGGCGAAACTAAACCGGGGGTCTTGGCCCTCGGTTTTTTTATGTGACGTCCTTCAAGGGCGGGTCAGTAATTCGGTGTGGAAACAAGGCGCTAGAGCATGAATTTCACGTAAAAAAGGCGCATTCAGTGACGCGCCTCGCAGATACCAATTGTGCTTAGTCTTAGCCGCCCCAGGTGCGCACCGGTCCACAATCCATATGCACAAAGTTCGAGCCTGAATATTTACCAACGCCCCCGCCACGACACGCCGCTGCTGCGCGGGCCATTTGCGCCACGGAACGACCTGAAATCCGCAAGTCTGCAGCTTGGCCTTTCATATGAAGGGAGTTTTTCGCAACGCCGCGCGACCGAGACCGCAACATAGCGTTGGTCTTGGGGCTGCGATAGCCGGACAACAACATGTAAGGCTCGTTTGCATCCATCAAATTATGTGCAGCGGCCATAATATCTACTGTGCGCAAATCCATGTTTTTAACGTCATTGGTACGCCAATCACGCATGAAATGGTTTACCTCACGCACCGCATCTTTGATGTAGTGCCCTTCGACCCAGTAAATCATGTCGATTTTTTCACCGGTGCGACCAGAATACATTTGAAGGCGCCGGATATCGCCTGACCCACGTAAAAACCCTGCTGCCTTCGAAAACGTCGGAGCTGCCGCAATCGTAGTCGCAGCAAATGCGCCCAAAAGTGCCCGTCGGGTCACACCCGTAGTCAGATCTGTCATCTCTGCGTGGTCCCGTAAGCTGCCTGTTTACTTTGATGTTACAAAGCGAGTCATCTTGTCCCCAGATGTGTCACCATATTGCACAAAGCGAATCGTGAACCAAGCCTTGTTTCGCTGCCTGACATTTTGTCGCCATTTTCGGCAAAATTTTGCCATGCGTGGTTAAATCTCCACAGGTCGCGGGTCTCTGCCGCATCACTCCAGTAGAACTATCGTCAAAATCTTAATTGTGAATGGACGTTTTGGCGTCGGGCTGAGAGTTGTAAAAGCGTGTGTGAAATACCAACGAGAGGTTGTGGCATGGCTGCCTTTAGAAAACAAAGATTCCTGTGGGTGCTTTTGGGCGTTGTTCTGAGTTTCAGCACATTCGTGTTCACGCCATCTGGCGGGCAAGCCCAGGTAACAGCGTTGAAGCAGGCGATTGCGCAAGCCGCAGCGCGCGATCAAGACATAGCGACCTTTTACAAAGCCAACACGTATAAACCGATCTGGGTCGGCAAACGTGCCAAACACCGCACGCGGCGCGCCCAGCTGTTGAAGTATTTGTCCGCAGCAGGCGATCATGGCTTGCCAATTGCGCGCTATGACCCTGCAGGTCTGAAAGCTCAAATGAAAGCTGCGCGTACACCGACAGAGCGCGGCGCGCTTGAAGTCGAACTGAGCCGCGTTTTCTTGCAATATGCCCGTGATATGCAAACAGGCGTTTTGGTGCCCAGCCGGGTTGATCCCGCGATCGTGCGGCAAGTGCCTTATCGTGACCGCGCCTCGTATTTGGTGAACTTCGCTAAATCGACACCGGCGGGGTTTTTCAAAGCTTTGCCGCCGAAAACCACGGAATATGCAGCCTTGATGAAAGCTAAGCTGGGATTGGAAAAGCGATTGGCGCGCGGTGGCTGGGGACCAAAAGTGTCTGCTGGGTCGTTAAAGCCAGGCGAGTCGGGAAACTCGGTCGTTGCCATGCGCAACCGTTTGCTGGCCATGGGATATTTGAAACGCACAAATACCAGCACCTATGACAGTGCCGTTCAAGCTGGCGTGCAGGAATTCCAATTGGCCCATGGTCTTGAGGCCGATGGTGTTGCAGGGGCGGGCACGATCAAAGAGTTGAACAAAACCGTGCAGGACCGCCTGCAATCGGTCATCGTCGCGATGGAACGGGAACGTTGGTTAAATCGCGAACGTGGCGCGCGCCATATCTTGGTGAATATCCCAGATTTTACGGCCAAAGTTGTTGATAACGGCAAAGTCACCTTTACTACGCGCTCGGTTGTTGGGGCCAACAAGGATACGCGTCCGACGCCTGAATTTTCAGATGTGATGGAATTCATGGTGATCAATCCAAGTTGGTACGTGCCGCGTTCGATCATCGTCAAGGAATACCTTCCGGTGTTGAAAAAGAACCGGTACGGCGTGAAGCATATTGAAATTACCGACAGCCGGGGACGCAAGGTCAACCGTGGGGCGGTCGACTTTTCGCGCTTTACCGAAAAGACTTTTCCTTATGCCATGCGCCAACCGCCCTCGCGCGGGAATGCTTTGGGTCTGGTGAAATTCATGTTCCCTAATAAGCACAATATCTATCTGCATGACACGCCAGCCAAGAACCTGTTTGGCCGCGAAGTGCGCGCGTATAGCCATGGATGTGTGCGCCTGGCCGACCCGTTTGACTTTGCCTACCACCTGTTGGCCAAGCAACAGTCGGACCCCAAAGGCTTTTTCCAAGACAAACTGGCCACTGGCAAAGAGGCCCGGGTTGATCTGAAAAAGCCCGTACCAGTGCATCTGATCTATCGCACAGCGTTTACAACCAACAAAGGTGCCACTGAATACCGTCGCGACATTTACGGGCGGGACGCGAAAGTATGGCGGGCCTTGTCTAACGCAGGGGTGGCCCTGCGCGGCGTTGGCGGTTAAACCCATCCCCAACTTATGGGGACGGCTATGGCGCATCGTGTGAAAGACATTGCAGCGGCACTGGGGGTTGAAGCCTTTGGTGCCGTTGATCTTTTAATCGAACGCGTGACAGAGCCCGCATCCGCCACGGCCCAAGACTTGGCGTTGGCGATGGATGAAAAATATGCGGGACAATTGGCGGACGGGGCGGCTCAGGTGGCGATGCTCTGGCCCGAGGCGGATTGGCAAGCTTTGGGGTTGAAGGCCGCAATCACCGCGCCGCGTCCGCGCTATGCTTTGTCTGGATTGTCCGCAATCATGGATCCCGGCCAGGGTTTTGGCGAAGGCGTGCACCCGTCGGCCGTTGTGGATGCAAGTGCGACATTGGGGGTAGGGGTGTCGATTGGCCCGCTGAGCATCGTGTCAGCAGGGGCGCAAATTGGCGCAGGCACTGTGATCGGCCCGCAGTGTTTTGTCGGTCAAAACGCCCAATTGGGGGATTTCTGCTTTTTGCGTGAACATGTCAGCATCGGCGCGCGCGTTCGGATCGCGGATCGCTTTATTGCCCAACCTGGCGTGCGGATCGGTGGGGATGGGTTTTCCTATGTCACGCCCGAAAAAGGCGCCGTTGAACAGGTGCGCGAAAGTTTGGGACAGCAAAGCGGCGCAGATCAACAGCCTTGGGCGCGAATCCATTCGTTAGGGGCAGTGCAGATCGGTTCAGATGTTGAGATCGGCGCGAATTCCTGCGTCGACTGCGGCACGATTCGCGACACTCAGATCGGCGATGGGGTGAAAATCGACAATTTGGTGCAAATTGGCCATAACGTCACCATCGGGCGTGACTGTATGATTTGCGCGCAATCGGGCATCGCAGGGTCGTCGCGCTTGGGAAATAATGTGGTGCTGGGTGGGCATACTGGCGTGTCGGATAATGTGTTTATCGGGGATCGTGCGATTACCGGTGGCGCCACAGTTGTTCTGTCCAATATCCCCGCAGGGCGCGTAATGTTGGGCTATCCGGCGGTCAAAATGGACGCGCAGCTAGAAATGCACAAAGCCCAACGCCGCCTGCCGCGTCTGTTCCGTGACGTCGCAGCCCTGAAGTCAGCGGTTTTCAAAGATGATGCGAAGGACTAGATCATCCCTACAGTCACACCAAAAAGACCGGGGGCCGTTTTCCATGAGCATTCAAGAGCAAGTCATCGCAATCATCGCTGAACAAGCCCTGCTGGAGCCTTCTGATGTGACCCTGGACAGCACGTTGCAGGATTTGGGGATCGACAGTTTGGGGTTGGTGGAAAGCATTTTTGCCATTGAGGAAGCGTTCGACATCACTGTGCCGTTCAATGCGAACGAACCGACGCAAAGCGATTTTGATATCTCGACTGTCAGCTCGATTGTCGCTGGAATCGAAACGCTGCTGTCGCAAAAGGACTAAAGCATCATGCAACGGGTTGTGATTACCGGCGCGGGCACGATCAATCCGCTGGGGCATTGTGTGGACAGCACGCTTGAGGGCATGCGCGAAGGGCGCTGTGGCATCGGGCCGCTGGATATTCGCGATATTGATCGGCTTGCGGTTCAGATTGGCGGGCAGGTCAGTGGCTATGATGAGGCCGCGCATTTTAACCGCCAACAGATTGCGCTGTATGATCGGTTCACGCAGTTCACGCTGCTGTCTGCGCGCCAGGCGATTGCGCAAGCGGGTCTAGAGTTTTCCGGGGACACTGCGAACCGGTCGGGCGTTATTTTGGGCACATCGGGCGGTGGGCTGAACACCCAGGATGAAAATTACCGCGCGGTCTATGAGGACGGCAAAAACCGGGTGCACCCCTTTATTGTGCCCAAGTTGATGAACAACGCAGCCGCGTCCCATGTGTCGATGGAATTCAATCTACGCGGACCCTCTTTTACCGTATCGACCGCCTGTGCGTCCTCTAATCATGCGATGGCCCAGGCGTTTCAGATGGTGCATGGCGGGCTGGCCCCTGTGATGATCACAGGCGGATCCGAAAGCATGTTGTGCTTTGGCGGGATCAAAGCCTGGGAAGGGTTGCGGGTCATGTCCAAAGACGCCTGCCGCCCATTTTCCGCCACACGTAACGGCATGGTGCAGGGCGAAGGCGCGGCGGTTTATGTGTTTGAAGCCTATGATCATGCCAAAGCGCGCGGCGCCGAAATTTTGGCGGAAGTTGCGGGATTTGCCATGTCCTCGGATGCGTCAGATATCGTGATGCCGTCGCGCCAAGGGGCTGCGCGTGCGATTGCCGGGGCGCTGCGTGATGCTAAGCTGGCCCCTGAAGATGTAGGCTATATCAACGCCCACGGCACGGGCACGGCAGCGAACGACAAAACCGAATGCGCCGCCGTTTCGGATGTGTTTGGCGCGCATGCAGATCAGTTGATGATCTCGTCGACCAAATCCATGCACGGCCATTTGATCGGCGGCACAGGGGCGGTTGAGCTGTTGGCGTGCATCATGGCGCTGCGCGACGGGGTGATTGCACCGACAATTGGCTATGAAGAGCCTGACCCGGAATGTGCGCTGGATGTTGTGCCCAACACAGCGCGCGAGGCAAAGATCAGTGCGGCCTTATCGAATGCTTTTGCCTTTGGCGGGCTGAATGCCGTGTTGGCGCTGCGCAAAATATAAAGGGCGGCCAAAGTTTTGACCGCCCGAAAACGCTTTATTGCTCGACGGCGGATGCCAAGTCGAAGCTTTTTGTGAAGCCTGACAAAGACATCGCCAGGTTCACTTTTTGATCGGGTGCCATCGCAGGCACAATCGTCAATTGCGCTGCATTGCCGCGCTTATACGCACTCACATCGTCTTCGGTCAGGCCGATCCGCGCATAGCATCCCAAAGTGTTACAAAACGCAAACGGGTACCGCTTTGCCTTGTTTCCATCCACACTGATCGTCAACTGAGACTGCAAGGCTGTTTCCAAAGGAACGATGATCGTCGCCCCCGCCTTTGCTTGGCCGCTGTTGATCAGGCGGAAAATAGACACTTCGGCGACGGGCGAGTCGTTCTGATCCTTTAGCAACTGATACATTTGGCATGGATCATTGGCAGGGTCCTCTGTGCGCAAACACCGCAATTCCCAATCGCCAATGGCCTCTTTTGCATACGCCGTGCCAAGCTCGACCGTTCCATCCGCAGGTTCGCCCAAAGATAAATCATTTGTCGTCTGCGCAGGCTCTTCTGTCTGTTGGGCCATTCCCGTGGTGGCACATGACAGCCCCAAAGCCAGGATAACGGCCCCAAGAGAGGATCCAAATGTCGTCTTCAGCATATGCGTTCATACCTTTTGTTGTTTGTGCAGCCTTTAACATGCGGTAAGGGGCTTGTCAGGGTTGATCATGCAGTTTTGATCTCGCAACAGCTCGACGCCGCGCATGCGAACCCCAAAACGCAGAAAAAGGGAGCGTCTGCTCCCTTCCTCCGTGGTACTCCCCGTCGGACTGGCCGACCTTTTTATGGGCAGACGTTACGAAAGCGGATCCACAGGGTCAACCGCTAATCTACCCATGATTGACGACTTTTCCACAGCCCCGGCAAACGCACATAAATTAGCCTTTATGCCAATAAAAAGGACCGCACCCAAAGGGGCGCGGCCAAGTCTGACAGGGAGGAAGTGTTCCAGATCAGGAGGACATGTCGATCCGGAACAAAAGCATGTATGGCACATAGACATTAACATTGTATGTTCGGCGCGAACGCACTGGACAAGGGCAGGGGCAGAGCTATGGACAATCATATTTTTATTGGCGGAGGTGGCGAAGGATATGGCACCAAACAGGGGCTAAATCTCAAATACGCCAACCGACATGGGTTGATTGCAGGGGCCACGGGCACGGGCAAAACAGTGACGTTGCAAATCCTGGCGGAAGGGTTTTCGAACGCCGGCGTTCCGGTGTTTTTATCGGACGTCAAAGGTGATTTGTCCGGTTTGGCCAAGCCCGGCAGTGCCGATCACAAGCTGCATGATGCGTTTGGCGCGCGCAATGAGACGATCGGCTTTGACGATTTCGCCTATGGCACGTTTCCGGTCACGTTTTGGGATCTGTTTGGCAAGCAAGGCCACCCTGTGCGCACCACTGTCGCCGATATGGGCCCGCTTTTGTTGGCGCGGTTGCTCGAGCTGAGCGAAGCGCAAGAAGGCATTTTAAACATTGCCTTCCGCTTGGCCGATGAAGAAGGCCTGCCGCTACTCGATCTGAAAGACTTACAGGCGCTGCTGGTGTGGGTCGGCGAAAACGGCAAGGCGCTTTCGTTGCGCTATGGCAATGTGTCCTCGGCCTCAGTTGGCGCGATCCAGCGCCGGTTGTTGGTGCTGGAAAACCAAGGTGCGTCTGATCTGTTTGGCGAACCGGCCTTGGCGCTGGATGATTTGATGCGCACCGATCCCGAGACAGGGCAGGGTGTGATCAATATCCTGGCCGCCGATACGTTAATGCAAGCGCCGGGGCTGTATTCCACATTTTTGTTGTGGCTATTGTCTGAGCTGTTCGAAAACCTTCCCGAAGTTGGGGATCCCGAAAAGCCCAAACTGGTGTTCTTTTTCGACGAAGCGCACTTGCTGTTTGACGATGCCCCCAAAGCGCTGGTGGACAAGGTCGAGCAGGTCGCGCGCTTGATCCGATCCAAAGGTGTCGGCATCTATTTCATCACGCAAAACCCGGCAGATGTGCCCGAAGACATCTTGGGTCAGCTGGGCAATCGTGTCCAACATGCCCTGCGCGCCTTTACCGCCAAAGATCAAAAACAGCTGCGCATGGCCGCCGAGACCTATCGCCCGAACCCCCGCTTTGAAACAGAAGATGCGATCAAAGAGGTCGGTGTCGGTGAGGCCGTGACCTCGATGTTGCAGAAAAAAGGCGTGCCCGGTGTGGTAGAGCGCACGCTGATCCGCCCGCCTTCCTCGCAATTGGGACCGATCACGAAAGCAGAACGTGCGGCAGTGATCCAATCCTGTGCTTTGGCCGGAAAATACACCGACCCGATTGATCGCGAAAGCGCTTATGAAGTGCTCAAAGCACGTGCTGCCAAAGCCGCCGAGGAAGCTGCGGCCGCGGAAGCCGCCGAAGAAGAAGCTGAAGCAATTGAACCGCGCCTGCGCGAATTCAATCAGGCCCGGCGGTACAAAGGCGCGCGGGTCAAGCGCTCGACCTCAAAGCGCACGCGGACCACTGAAGGGCTTGGGGCTGCTGTGGCGTCTGTGGTCATCAAAGAATTGAAAGGAACCACGGGGCGGCGCATCGTGCGCGGTTTGCTTGGAAGTTTGTTCAAAGGACGCTAATGAACGATGTGACCGCCGTTGCCCCGCAGCACGTGCAGCAAGACAAGCACCTGCTGTGGTGGCGTTCCAAATGGTCCTAAGCAGCATCGTTTCACCGACATATCCATTGGAATAGATCAGATGTGGCGTCTGGCGTAGGGCCCCATAACGTCGCGTGCTTTATGCACGGGAAAACGCAATTCCCTACTTCTCAGGGATGAGCCCACGTGGGCTAAAGCGCAGCACCAAGATCAGAATCAGTCCCATTGTCAGCAACCGCATATGCGCCGCACTGTCGATTAGGTGGGTTTTCAACCAATAGCCATCGGCCATTCCATAGGTGATCAGCTCCATCAACGACAGGCCAATCGGTTCTACCATGACCCACAGCCACCAGATCAAAAATCCGCCCAAGACCGCGCCGAAATTATTTCCAGACCCGCCCACAATCACCATCACCCAGATCAAAAAGGTAAAGCGCAGCGGCTGATAGGAGGTCGGTGCCAGCAGTCCATCAAGCGTGGTCATCATCGCGCCGCCCAAACCACAAATCGCACTGCCCAGGATAAATACCTGCAAATGGCGCGCAGTCACGTCTTTGCCCATGGCCTCGGCGGCGACCTCATTGTCCCGGATCGCCCGCATCATCCGACCCCAAGGGCTTTTCAACGCCAGTTGCGCACCGACCAAGATCACCACCAACGCAATCGTAAACAGCATCGAATAGCCAAGCTTTACATACAGCGTCGAGGCGGTCACCGGGTCCAGGCCAAAGCCTTGGGCGCGTTCGACAAAGCTGGCGGAATTCTGCAGATCAATCTCGTTAGGCAAGGGGCGATCTAAGCCGGTGACATTCTTAACACCGCGGCTCAACCAGTCCTCGTTCTTCATGATATAAATGATGATCTCGGCAATGCCCAAAGTCGCAATTGCCAGGTAATCCGAACGCAACCCCAAAGCTGTTTTGCCAATCACCCAAGCCGCACCGGCCGCCAACAATCCGCCCACTGGCCAGGACAAAATGACAGGTAAATTGAGCCCCCCAAGATAGCCCGAGGACGCGGGATTGACGGCCTCAATCGCCTCAACTGCCGGATCGAACACCGCGCGGTAAATATAGAAACCGACAATCAGCACGGCGATCACAGCCGCGGTGCGCAGGCGCCCTGGCGTCATCCGGCTCATCACCAATCCAGCGGCGACAATCGTCGCAGCCCCCATAAAAAGCCCGGCCAGAACGCCAAAACCACCCGCAGCCCAAGCTTCGGGGTCGGGGGGTTGCGACACCAACACCACAGCCAAACCGCCAAGGGCCACGAACCCCATCACACCGACATTGAATAACCCCGCAAAGCCCCATTGCAGGTTCACCCCGATCGCCATAATCGCCGACACAAGCCCCATATTCAGCACCAAAAGCGCCACATTCCAGGTCTGAACCAGCCCAGTGGCCAGGATCAACCCCGCCATCCCAACGAACATCAAGGATGTTTTGACAGTCTCGCTCATACGGATTTTCCTGAAAATAGCCCGGTCGGTTTGAAAAGAAGCACGATCAGTAAGATCGAAAAGCTGACTGCGAATTTGTAATCCGTACTTAGGATCTGCGCCAAACTATCAGGCGCGAGACTTTCGGGAAGCACATAGCCTGCAACCTTTTTCCACGCATAAGTCACGAATACTTCGGAAAACGCGATCACAAACCCGCCCGCAATCGCGCCCAACGGATTGCCCAAGCCCCCAACAATTGCCGCTGCAAAGACGGGCAACAAAAGCTGTAAGAACACAAACGGCTTGTAGGACTTGTCCAATCCATACAGCACGCCCGCAATCGTCGCCAAAGTCGCGACGATGATCCATGTCACCATCACAACGCGTTCAGGGTTAATGCCGGACAACAGCGCCAAATCCTCATTGTCAGAATAGGCGCGCATCGATTTGCCCGTGCGCGTGCGGTTCAAGAAATAGAACAAAGCCGCAACAGCGATCACCGCCACAACGACTGTGATCCCTTGCGTGGTCTTAATCGCCAAACCTTCTTTCAACCCCGTCAGCGCCTTAAACTCGCGCGCCGAGATAATGAAACGCTCACCATCCGAAAAGCGTTGGTCATCCGGGCCGATGATGAAGCGGATCAGCCCATTATAGATGAACATCACACCCATCGACACAATCACCAAGATCACCGGTTTGACCTTTTGCGCACGATAAAACTTATATACGAACTTGTCCGAAAACAGCACCAAAGCAATGCAACCCAAAATCCCAAACGGCAACGCCAATAGGGCAGTCGGCAGTGGGCCAAAACTGATCCCAATCGACTGCATCCACCACGTCACAAGGATCGTCACCATCGCGCCAAACGCCATTGTGTCCCCATGAGCAAAATTCGAAAACCGCAAGATCCCATAAATCAACGTGACGCCCAATGCGCCCAACGCCAACTGCGAGCCATACGCCGTCGCCGGGATCACAGCAAAGTTCAAAAACGCCACAAGACCGTTTAGCCAATCCATCAGATTATTTCCTTATCGGCACTTTGATGGGAAACGCGCAAAAACCCGCAGTGTAAGGCCGCAAGACCCAATAAAAACCTGTAGTCCATCATCCGCCCAAAAAGCTCTTTCGCACTTCAGGGTCGGCCAGCAACTCCTTGCCAGTCCCCGAAAATGCATTGCGTCCTTGAACCAAAACATAGCCCTGATCCGCGATCTCCAACGCTTGACGCGCGTTCTGTTCGACCATCAAAACAGGCAAGCCCGTCCGCGCAACTTCAATGATCCTGTCAAACAATTCATCCATCACAATTGGGGAAACACCGGCCGTCGGCTCATCCAACATCAACACTTTAGGCTGCGTCATCAAAGCCCGCCCAACAGCCACCTGTTGACGCTGCCCCCCAGACAATTCACCGGCAGGCTGGCGCCGCTTTTCACGCAAAATCGGGAACAACTCATAGACTTGATCCATCGTTCCCAAGATATCATCTGTGCGAATAAACGCGCCCATCTCCAGATTTTCTTCGACGGTCATAGAGGTGAAAATATTGTTGTTTTGCGGCACAAACCCCATGCCCTGAACAACCCGATCTTGTGGCGATAACTGCGTAATGTCCTGACCATCCAAACGCACTGCCCCGGAACGCACTGTAAGCATTCCAAATACAGCCTTCATAGCCGTGGATTTACCCGCCCCATTGGGACCAACAATCACCGCAATCTCACCTGGGTTCACTGCAATCGTACAGCCGTGCAAAATATCCGGCCCACTGCCATAGCCACCCGTCATCGTGTCGCCAATCAAAAACGGCTCAGCCACGATTAACCCCTTCACTTAGCTTATAAACTCCGGGGGTAAGGGGGCTGGCCCCCGCTGCGGTCGGATTTGCAACGCAAATTCGATCCATCATCAAACCCCCACGTGCTCTTTGTTTTTCAAACCGGTCCCCAGATAGGCCTCGATCACCGCTTCATTGGCCTTTATCTCCGCCAAAGTGCCCTCGGCCAAGACTTTTCCCTCTGCCATACAAATGACTGGGTCGCAAATTTTGCCAATGAAATCCATGTCATGCTCGATCACGACAAAGGTATAGTTGCGCTCAGCGTTCAAACGCAGGATCGCATCACCAATTGTGTTCAGCAATGTCCGGTTCACGCCGGCACCAACCTCGTCCAAAAACACGATCTTCGCGTCCACCATCATGGTGCGACCCAATTCCAACAGCTTTTTCTGCCCACCCGAGATCTGCCCAGCCTTTTGATCTGCCAGATGTTCGACCGTCAGAAATTCCAGCACCTCATCAGCTTTGGCCCGTAGCGCCCGTTCTTCGTCAGCGATGCGTTTGCGCCCAAACCACGTGTTCCAAAGCGTCTCACCGGTTTGTCCACCTGGCACCATCATGAGGTTTTCGCGACAGGTCATTGATGCAAATTCATGTGCGATCTGAAACGTCCGCAAAAGACCTTTATGGAACAGCGTGTGCGGGGGAAGTCCCGTAATGTCCTCACCGTCCATGCTGACGCGACCCGATGTTGGTTGAAGAACACCCGCGATCACATTGAAAAGTGTCGTTTTTCCAGCGCCGTTCGGACCGATCAATCCCGTGATCGACTCTGTCTGGATCTTCAAACTGGCCCCATCCACAGCACGAAAGCCGCCGAATTGTTTATGAATATCATCAACGACGATCATATATCCAACCTAACACATAAAGAGCGGCTTGTAAGATGTTGAAACAGCCCAAAGATCATGCTTTGGGCTGTCTGGTTATCTTCAGCGTCGATTAACGGTACTTCGCCGTTGTGATCTCGCCGCCTTCAATAACGATTTGGCGATAGTTGCCCGCGGATTCACCGGGTCCAATCAGCTCGACTGCCGTGGCACCCACATAGTCGATCTCGCCGCCATCTTTGAGGATTTGTAACGCTTTGGCCAATTCACCGGGGAAGATCTTTTCACCAGGCGCGTTGGCCACGTCCATGATTTTGTCTTTGTAATCGCCCGAATCTTTCGAATCTGCGGCTTGCATGGCCAACATAATCAACGCTGCCGCGTCATAGCTTTCTGGCGCAAACGGGGATGTGGCATCAAATGCATCACCGACCATTTCAGCAAACACCGCGTTGCCGGGGCTGTCTGTTCCTGGGTGTTGGCCGGTCGAGCCTTCGATTTCATCCCCAAAGTTCTCCGCCAGCTTGGCGCTGATCATGCCATCTGGGAAGTGGAACGTATCAAACGCGCCCGAATCCAGTGCCGCGCGCACGATGCCTGATCCGCCTTGGTCGACATAGCCTGCAACCACCAAGCGATCTCCGCCAGCTGCTGCAAGGGCACCAACTTCGGCAGAATAATCCGCTTTGCCATCTTCGTGGCTGGTGTTGATGGTGACTGTGCCGCCTGCCGCTTTGAACGCCGCTTCAAATGCGTCCGCCAAACCTTTGCCGTAATCGTTGTTGGTGTAGGTGACGGCAACTTCTTTGATGCCTTGTTCCATCAGCACGTCTGTCATGACCACGCCTTGGCGCGAATCAGAGGGCGCTGTGCGGAAGAACAACCCATTATCTTCGTTGCCTGTGTGGCTCAGACCCGGTGACGTAGCTGATGGCGACACCATAACAATGCCATTTGGCAGGGCCACATTGGTCAGGATCGCGCCCGTGACGCCGGAACAATCCGCGCCCATGATGCCGTCGACCTTGTCGGATGTGATCAAACGCTCAGCAGCCGCGGCAGCCGCAGCGGCGTCTGTACAGGTCGAATCCGCGCGCACCGAAGTGACCGTGGCCGCATCGAGCAACAGGCCTGAGTCTGTGACTTCTTTCATCGCCAGCTCGGCGCCGTCCGCCATATGCGGTGTCAGCGATTCAATCGGACCGGTGAAGCCCAAGATGACGCCTAGTTTCACTTCTTTCGCATGACCGCCCGCGAACGCGCCGCCCGCTGCCAATCCAAAGGCCGTGGTGGCCATAAGTAGCTTTTTCATGTGTAGTCTCCCGTAATGGATCTTTTCGTCCCATCCAGCACGATATGGCGTCGATCTTGAAATGAAAAGCCCAATTTCTATGCACAATTTCCGGTAACACTCTGGAATTTATGGGCGACCCACTTACTTTTAGTGCATTCAATAGGCCGAGGACCCGCATGCACTCATTTCTGAAAACACTGACTTTTGGCTTGGGTTTGGCGCTGAGCACAGCTGGGATGGCCCAAGCATTTGAGATCACACCAGTGGTCACAGGGCTTGACGAACCCTGGGGTGTTGAAATTCTACCCAGCGGGGCGGTGTTGATAACCGAGCGCGACGGGCAGCTGTTGCATATCCAGGACGGTGTTGCGCAGTCCGTATCTGGCGTGCCGCGTGTCGCTGCGGATGGGCAAGGCGGGCTGCTGGATGTGACCCTGCCGCGCGATTTTGCGCAAACCCGGCAGGTGTTTTTGACCTATTCCAAACCGCAAGGGCGCGGCAGTGGTACCGCGTTGGCAGTCGGCGTGCTAAGTCCCGATGGCAAACGGCTGACACAAGTCCGCGATCTGTTTGAAAGTGCGCGCGGCGGATCGGGCGGACGGCATTTTGGTAGCCGGGTGGTTGAGGCCCCAGATGGCACGTTATTTGTCACCATAGGGGATCGCGGCGATCGTCCCAGTGCGCAAGATCGCAGCAATCACAACGGCGCGATTGTCCGTGTCAACCGCGATGGCAGCGTGCCAGATGATAACCCTTTCCTGAACGATCCCAACATTCGCCCCGAGATCTGGTCCTATGGGCACCGCAATCCACAAGGGGCGGGGCTGGATTTGAACGGCGCGCTGTGGACAGCCGAACATGGTGCGCGCGGCGGCGATGAGGTGAACAGGATCGCGAAAGGCGCCAATTTTGGCTGGCCGGTGATTTCTTATGGCCGTCACTATTCCGGGCGCAGCATCGGTGAAGGCACGACCAAATCGGGCATGGTGCAGCCAGAATTCTATTGGGATCCCTCTATCGCCCCGTCTGGGTTGTTGGTCTATTCGGGCAAGCTCAAGCCCGAATGGCGGGGGGATCTGTTTGTGGGGTCACTGAAATTCGACTATATCGCGCGGCTCGACGGCGACAGCGTGCAAGAAGTCGCGCAGATCAAAACCCAACAGACCGAGCGCGTGCGCGACATCATAGAAGCGCCAGATGGCACGATCTGGTTTATCTCGGTCGGGCAGGGTGCAGTGTTTCGTTTGACGCCGTAACGGCATGAACGCTATGGCTAAATCGACAACCGTGTCGCCTGCGCGCCACGTTCGCGGTAGGGGGTTGTGCTGTAATGGGCGCGGTAGCATTTGGAAAAATGCGAGGGCGAGGCAAATCCGCAGGCCAGGGCCACGTTGATCACACTCATATCGGTTTGCATCAGCAAGTTGCGCGCTTTTTGCAGGCGTAGCTCCATGTAATAGCGTTTGGGCGAGCGGTTCAGATAGCGGCGGAACAGCCGCTCCAATTGGCGCGTGGACATGCCGACCTCTTTGGCCAGGATCGACGGGCTAATCGGATCTTCGATATTGGTTTCCATGATCTGAATAACTTGACTAAGCTTTGGGTGCCGCACCCCAATGCGCGTTGGTACGGACAGGCGCTGCGTGTCTTGGTCGGTGCGGATTGAGGAATAAATCAATTGATCCGCAACGGCATTGGCCAGATCCTCGGTCTGATCATCCGCGATCAATTTCAGCATCAGATCAATCGACGAAGTACCGCCCGCCGTCGTGATGCGATTGCCATCAATCACAAACACAGATTTGGTCAGCACCACATCTTCGAAATCTTCGGTAAAACTGTCTTGGTTTTCCCAGTGGATTGTCGCCTTCTTTCCATCCAGCAAGCCCGCACGCGCCAAAGTATAAGCCGCCGTACACAATCCCGCCACACGCACACCCTTGCGGGCTTCACGGCGCAACCAGCCAAGGACTTTTTTGCTGGTGGCGTCCTTAATATTCACGCCACCACAAATCATCAGCGTGTCATCGCGCCCGATCTCTTCAAGATCACCGTCCAGTTTGAACACAGTGCCCGCAGAACAGGTGACCTCTCCGCCGCCTTCGCCGATAACTTTCCACGCATAAATCGTATCGCCGGCCATGCGATTGGCAATCCGCAGACTTTCCAACGCCGCCGCATAGCTCAGCATTGTGAAGTCGTCCAAAAGGACAAATACAAAGCGGCGTGGTTGGCGCGCGCGCGCATTCTGAGTGATGGAAGCTTTTTGCATGGGGCGCAGCTAAATCAAAAGACCAGAACAGGTGATCCGTTCTGTGGTAAAAAAAGTTTAATTCATGACCCGTTTGCTGCGTCAAGGGGCTCTTTTCACTATGGTAACCCTAACAATGCCAACCTATACAGATTGCCGCAACGCGGCGTTGATGCCGCCCTGTTTCGGAGCAGACCTATGAGCGATTGGAGCAAATCTAGCTGGCGTGCAAAACCGCGGGTTCAGATGCCTGACTATACGGACGCGGCCGCCTTGGCCGCAGTTGAGGCGAACCTGTCCAAATATCCCCCGCTTGTGTTCGCAGGCGAGGCCCGGACTTTGAAATCACAACTGGCAGCGGCCAGTCGAGGCGATGCGTTCCTGTTGCAAGGTGGCGATTGCGCGGAAAGCTTTGAGCAATTCAGCGCCGATTCCATTCGCGACACGTTCCAAGTCATGCTGCAAATGGCGATGGTCTTAACTTATGGTGCGAAGGTTCCTGTCATTAAAGTCGGACGGATGGCGGGCCAATTCGCCAAACCGCGCTCGGCCCCGACGGAAACGGTGGATGGCGTTGAGTTGCCCAGCTATCGCGGTGATATTATCAACGAACTGGCCTTCACACCTGAAGCGCGCATTCCTGATCCTGCCAAAATGCTGCAAGCCTACACCCAAGCGGCCGCCACACTGAACTTGCTGCGCGCATTTTCTACGGGGGGTTTTGCGGATATGAAACGCGTGCATGCCTGGACGTTGGGCTACACCGACGCAAGTGGTATGCAGCGCTATGCAGAAATCGCGAACCGTATTCAGGATTCGATTGATTTCATGGCGGCGGCGGGGATCACCAGTGACACCACACATGAATTTTCGACTGTGGACATGTATACCAGCCATGAAAGCTTGTTGTTGGAATATGAAGAGGCGCTGACGCGGTTGGATTCGACCAGTGGTCAATGGCTGGCTGGATCTGGTCACATGATCTGGATCGGAGATCGCACGCGCCAACCCGATGGCGCGCATGTTGAATTCGCGCGCGGTGTGCAAAACCCGATTGGGCTGAAATGTGGACCAAGCACCACTGCGGATGATTTGAAAGTGCTGATGTCAAAATTGAACCCAGACAACGAGGCCGGTCGTTTGACCTTAATCGCGCGCTTCGGGGCCGGTGCTGTTGGCGACCATCTGCCGCGTTTGATCCAGGCTGTGAAGGAAGAGGGCGCCAATGTCGTTTGGTCCTGTGATCCGATGCATGGCAACACGATCAAAGCGTCGAATGGGTATAAAACAAGGCCTTTTGAGTCTGTGCTGCGCGAAGTGCGGGAATTCTTTGAACTGCACCAAGCAGAAGGCACTGTCCCGGGTGGTGTGCATTTTGAAATGACTGGGCTAGACGTTACGGAATGTACTGGCGGTATGCGCGCTGTGACAGATGAGGATCTGTCGGACCGCTATCACACGGCCTGTGATCCGCGTCTGAACGCGTCGCAATCTTTAGAGCTAGCGTTCCTTGTGGCCGAGGAATTGACAGCATTTCGCGAAACGCGCCTGGCCAAAGCTGTGTCTTAAGCCCACCGCACAACAAACGAAAAAAACGGCGGCCTTTGAATAGCCGCCGTTTTTTGTTAAATTTTAGTTATTTGACAACACGAAGATAAGGTACACCGGGCAAAGCTTGCTCAAATTCAGCGCCGCTGTCTGCACCGACCAATGTCTTTTGTGGCGCGGGAGGTGGGGTCTGACGTTCTGCAGACCGGAACGAATCTGCGGCAAGGCTTGGGCGGTTGGGCTGCACCGGCGCATCTTTTGAAATGATGGGCTTTAACTCAATCTTGGTAATATTGAAGCGACGCGGCGCGCGCCCAATATCGCCGACCGACACGAAACCGCCCAAAATCCGGCTGGTATCGCCCAAATCACTGCGCACTGGCATCAAGATCATCTGTGCCTGGATCGCCGAGCGCCCAAATCCAGTTTCCCCTGACAAAGTTACAACTGCCGTCGCCGGTGTTTCGAACACTTCTTCAAGTGTCTTGCCGAACTCTTGACGCGCATCCGCCGTCAGGAACGAAGAAATCGGCATACCGCGCACTTCCATACCCATCAGATCACCCAAGTGGGATCCTGCAACCCGCAAACGGGCCAAGCCGGGGGCGATGCGTTCCAGAACAAAACAATATTCCAGCGCGCCTTTCAAACCCCGAGGATCGATTTCCGAGCGCAGCGGCATAGGACGATTGCCTCGCAATGCATTCCAATAGCCCTCGATCTGCGCCAATGGTGCGTAGTGCTGACGATTTTGATGTGCGCTCATATCAACGACCGAAGCATTTTCTTGCGGCGTGTCGCCCTTGTTGAACCAATCCATTTTCCACTCTACCCATTTTAAAGGATCCCGTCCGCGTGTCGTCCCACCGGCGCGTTAAGGGATCGGTTATCTTCGTTACCAAAGTATGAATAACACGGGTATGCGCAATTCAGTTAAAATTTTATATGCAAGGTTAACGTGCATTCGACTGCCATATCCCAACGCGCTGAAATTTTCGACACTTGACCGAACGGCTCTTGTTAAAATGTTCATTTATTCAACCTTGCGAGGTCCCGGGCTTTGCGGCATGTCGCGCGGGGGGCAAGTCTTCAAACATGCGGGTGACGAAGAGTGGGATTTGATATGATTACATCCATGACTGGATATGCATCGGGACAAGGCGCTCTGGACGGGTATCGCTGGTCTTGGGACATGCGCTCGGTGAATGGAAAGGGCTTGGATCTGCGTCTGCGTGTCCCGGACTGGATTGACGGGCTGGAAGCTGGCTTGCGCGCTATTTTGATCCCTCACGTGGCGCGGGGCAATGTGTCCGTGGCTTTGCGCGTGCAGCGTGATGACAGTGCAGGGCAGTTGCAGTTAAATGAATCGCAGTTGGAAACGATCCTAAAGGCGATGGAGCAAACCGAAGCGCGGGCGATGGATCGCGGATTGTCTTTGGCACCTTCAACAGCGGCGGATATTCTGGCGCAACGCGGTGTCTTGGAACCTGCCAGCGAAGACAGTGACACAGGGCCGTTGCGCGCTGCGTTAGAGGCCGAGTTTGCCCAACTGGTTGGCAATTTTGCTGAGATGCGCAGCCGCGAAGGCGCCGCGTTGATGACCGTTCTGACGGATCAGCTTACAGAAATTGCCGCCCTGACAGAACAAGCCGCCGGGATTTTGGCGACGCGTAAGGATGACATCAACGCAAATTTCCGTCGCAATATGGCAAAGATCTTAGAATCGACTGATGCTGTGGATGAAAACCGGTTGGCGCAAGAACTGGCAGTGTTGGCGGTAAAGTCCGATGTCACGGAAGAGATCGACCGCCTGCGTGCCCATGTCACGGCAGCCTGTGATTTGTTGGAATCCGGTGGTCCGGTTGGGCGGAAGCTGGATTTCCTGTGCCAAGAATTTAACCGTGAAGCCAACACTTTATGTTCCAAAGCCCAGATGTCGGCATTGACCGAGATCGGTTTGGCGTTGAAAGTGCTGATTGATCAGATGCGCGAGCAAATACAGAATGTGGAATAGATCATGAGCCAAAGGCGTGGCCTGTTAATTATTCTTAGCTCTCCTTCGGGGGCAGGAAAATCGACCTTGGCCAACCGGCTGCGCGCTTGGGATCAAAGCATTGTCTTTTCGGTATCGGCCACCACGCGTGCACCGCGCACAGGTGAACAGGACGGGCGCGAATATCACTTCGTCGACGATGCGGGATTTCGCCAAATGGTAGTGGATGGCGATATGTTGGAACATGCCCATGTGTTCGGCAATTTCTATGGCTCACCGCGCGGACCCGTTCAGCAGGCGATTGAAGCGGGTCAAGATGTGCTGTTCGATATTGACTGGCAAGGTGCGCAACAGATTGCGAATTCGGCCTTGGCTCAGCACGTTTTGTCGATCTTTTTGCTGCCCCCGTCCATTACAGAACTGCATCGCCGTTTGGTGTCGCGCGGCCAAGACAGCCCCGAAACTGTGGCCAAACGCATGGACAAAAGTTGGGACGAGATCAGCCATTGGGATGCTTATGATCATGTGTTGATCAATGATGATCTGGATCAAACCGAGGCGCAATTGCGCATCATTGTTCAATCCACGCGACTGCGCCGGATCCAACAGCCCGATCTGACGGATCATGTGCGGCGTCTGCAATCTGAATTTGAGGAGCTAACATGACACTTTATGCTTTGGGCGATGTGCAGCCGCGCTGTGATGCGGACAGTTGGGTCGCGCCGGACGCCAATCTGATTGGGGATATTGTGTTGATGCCTGGGGCTTCCGTCTGGTTTGGCAGCACGCTGCGGGGCGACACGGAAACAATCACCGTTGGGGCGGGCAGCAATGTGCAGGAAAACTGCGTGTGCCATACGGATTTGGGTTATCCGCTGATTATCGGTGAAAATTGTACAATTGGGCACAAGGTGATGCTGCATGGCTGTCAGATTGGGAACAATTCCTTGATTGGGATGGGTGCGACGATCCTGAATGGGGCCAAGATAGGAAATAATTGCTTAATCGGGGCCGGTGCGTTGATCACGGAAGGCAAAGAAATCCCCGATGGGTCTTTGGTGATGGGGGTGCCGGGCAAAGTTGTGCGCCAATTGGACGCCGCCGCGATCCAAGGCCTGACGCAATCTGCGCTGCATTACCAAGACAATATGCGCCGTTTCCGCAGCGACTTGCGGCAGATCTCGTGAAGAATTCCAAAGGCTCTTTGATCCGCCCAGATGGTTTGCCCAGCAGCGCAAGCCATCCTGTGGTGACGCCTTTGTCGCCCGCGGTTGTCTATGGATCCGACAGTCCGGACATGCTGGACGCGCAATATGACGGCGGGCTGGCGGGGTATACCTATAGTCGCGAAGGTCATCCCAACGGCGATGTGGTTGCCGCACGCATTGACCGGATGGAGGGGGCCGCGCATCTGGGCGTGATGACCAGTTCGGGCATGGCAGCGGTTAGCGCGGTCTTGATGGGACTGTTAAGAAGCGGCGATCACGTGCTGGGGGGCAATCAGCTTTATGGCCGGTCCTTGCGGTTGATGTCCGAGGATTTGCCGCGCTTGGGGATCACCACGTCGGTGGCCGATCCCACAGATGCGCAGGTCTTTGCCCTAGCCATTCAACCCAACACCAAGCTGATTTTGCTTGAGGCGGTCTCAAACCCGACTTTGCGGGTCGCTGATCTGAAGGCCGTCGCCAAAATCGCCAAGGATCGCGGAATATTGTTTGCGGTCGATAACACCTTTACGACGCCGCATGCGCTTAGACCCTACGAGATCGGCGCGGATATCATCATCCATTCCGTAACCAAGCTGCTGGCGGGGCATTCGGATGTGATGCTGGGCTATGTTTCGGCGCGCGACCCAGATCTTTTGAACCGCATGCGTGTGTTCACGGTGACCACGGGCATGGTTGGCTCACCCTTTGATTGTTGGCTGGCGGAACGTGGATTGCTGAGCTTTGATCTTCGCTATGACCGGGCGCAGTCTACAGCGGCGCGTTTGGCTGATCATTTGGCAGGGTTAGACGGCGTGACGCGTGTGATCTATCCCGGACGCAGGGATCACCCCGAACATGGTCGTGCGATGGATTTGCTGGACGGGCAGGGCTGTAATATGGTGTCTTTTGAGGTCGCCCCAACCCGCAAGGCCGCCAATGCGTTGGCGCTTGCGGCCGATGGCATCCAGTTTGCCCCGACTTTGGGCGATGTCGGCACCACGCTATCGCATCCCGCGACGTCGTCGCACCGGGCGCTGACGCCGGATCAGCGGTCCGCTTTGGGTATGTCCGAAGGATTCTTCCGTGTCTCGGTCGGTTTGGAAGACCCAGATGCCTTGTGCGACGTGTTCACTGGCGCGGTGCAGGCCGCAGCACTGGCCTAAATCGTGAAAGACACCGCGATCCTGGAAGCCGTTCCGTTGCCATGCATTTTGATCGCGCAGTCCGAACAAATCCTTGCGGCTAACACCAAAGCCGAACAGCTGTTGGGTCCGGGCCTTGTGGGACGCAACTATGTTACGATGCTGCGCCAGCCCGCTTTGCTGGACGCGATTGAGGCCTGCTTGAAGGGGGACCAAGATCAACGCCATGCGCTTTACACCACGAATGATGGGGCGCAGGACACAAGCTTCCAGATTACCTGCAAAGTCGTTCCCAATGGTCCCCGTGCTGTGATGGTCAGCTTTGTCGATATGACACAGATGGAACAGGCCGATCAGATTCGGCGTGATTTTGTCGCCAATGTCAGCCACGAGCTGCGCACGCCGCTGACCGCGTTGATGGGCTTTATCGAAACTTTGCGCGGCCCTGCCAAGGACGACCCCTTAGCACAGCAGCGCTTTTTAGAAATTATGGACGCCGAAGCTGGGCGTATGAACCGTTTGGTGGGGGATCTTTTGTCGCTGTCTCGTGTCGAAGCCGATCAGCGGGTGCGTCCGACCCACTCGGTGGTGATCGGGGATGTGCTGCGTTCGACACTGCATTCGTTGCGCCCCCTTGCGGATGAGGCAGGTATCGCGTTGCAGGCAGAGTTGGAAGAGGGGGATCTGACCTTGCCGGGGGATCCGGATCAGTTGCGCCAAGTGTTCACCAATCTTGTGGACAATGCGATCAAATATGGCGGTGCAGATGGGCCTGTGACAGTTCGGATGACACAGATCCCGTACGATCCAGTGCTACGCCGCCCGTGCGTTCAGGTTCAAGTCCGCGACGAGGGGCCTGGTCTTGATCCGCTGCACCTGCCGCGCCTGACCGAGCGATTCTATCGCGTCGATACACATCGCAGTCGGGCTTTGGGCGGCACCGGACTGGGCTTGGCCATCGTTAAGCACATTCTGAACCGCCATCGAGGGCGTTTGCAGATCGATAGCGAACTTGGGCAAGGCTCTGTTTTTTCAGTAATTCTACCTTGCGATGCTAAAATTACGACGATCTACGGTCTCTAATTTTGTGGCTTTCATAAAACCGTTACACTGCTGTCACACAACGCCGGCACGTGATGGGCTGTGGATCGTACCCCTAAGCCCCGCGAAAGGTAAAGACAGGAGACATCATGTCCGTTGTGAATTCGTCCGCTGCTTCAATTGTTGTAACGGCACTCTTATGCACCCCCGCAATCGCGCGTGATCAGGTTAATGTGGCAGGATCCTCGACCGTGCTTCCCTATGCGTCCATCGTAGCGGAAGCCTTTGGTGAAAACACCGACTTTCCCACGCCGGTGGTTGAATCCGGGGGATCTTCGGCAGGGCTTAAGCGGTTTTGCGAAGGGGTTGGGGCTGCGACCATCGATATCGCCAATGCCTCGCGCCAGATGAAGCAATCCGAACTTGAGATTTGCGCAGAAAATGGTGTGACCGACGTGATCGAAGTGCGCATTGGTTATGATGGCATCGTGTTTGCGTCCGAATTGGGCGGGCATAGTTTTGAATTCACCCCGGCGGATTGGTTCCTGGCTTTGTCCGATCAAATCGTGGTGGATGGTGCAATCGTGCCCAATCCGAACGACAGTTGGGCTCAGGTGAATCCGACCTTCCCTGACCAAGACATCGCAGCCTTTGTGCCTGGAACGAAACATGGCACACGCGAAGTCTTTGAAGACAAAGTGATTTTGGTGGGGTGCCAAGAAACCGGTGCTTATGATGTGTTCCTGGCCGCCGCGACAGGTGCCAGCGACGCAGACAAAGAGCACGCCGCTGAAAAAGCCTGCATCGATCTGCGCACGGATGGTGTGTCGGTGGATATCGATGGCGATTACACGGAAACTTTGGCGTCGATTAATGCCAATAGCGATGGGATCGGCGTGTTCGGTCTGTCGTTTTATGAAAATAACACGGATCAGCTGCAAGTGGCCCTGATGTCCGGGATCGAACCCTCCATCGACACCATCGCCAGCGGCGAATATCCCGTCTCGCGCCCGCTGTATTTCTATCTGAAAAAAGCACATATCGGCGTGATCCCAGGCCTAAAAGAGTTCGCGGGTTTCTTTATCTCGGATGATTTGGCGGGTGAGGATGGATTGCTATCCGAATTCGGACTTGTTGCAGACCCGGATCTGATCGATACGCAGGACGCTGTTGAGAACGAAACAACTTTGGAAAGCGGCGCTTAAACCGTTGCGCGACATCCAAGGGCAGGGCGGCCGTTAATTCCGGCCTGCCGACAAGACGATTACGATTTGGACGTGAAAATGGCGATCTCAACGATTTTGCTGATAGTGTTGGGCCTTGCAGCACTTGGCTACGGCTTGGGAAGGGCGCGGGCGTTGCGCTCGGCGGGCGGTGACGCGCGCGCGCTGCATTCCCGTCCGAAACATTATGGCATGTATGTCGCGATTATGACCTGTGCGCCGTCCTTTTTGGTCCTGGTCGCGTGGATGTTGGTGCAGTTCGTGGCGGTGCCGAATGCGGTGCTGCAAGCGATCCCGCAGGACGAAATTGACGCGGTTGGTTCGCGCAGCTTGGTGATGACCCAAATTCAGGATCTAGCCAGTGGCGTCGACGAAGCGGTACGCCAAAATGTGCTGAACGAAGTTCAAGCGGCCCAGATCGAAACAGATTTCACAGATCTGCGCGACACATTGGCCGGGATCGGTGTTGCCTTGGGCTCGGATGTGACCCCGGCTGTTTTAAGTGGCGCGCGCGATTTCCGAGATCGCATGGCGCAGTGGGGCTTTTGGCGCGCGATCGTCGTGCTGCTTGTGGCCTTTGCCGGCTTTACCCTAGCCTTGATGCGCACGCAGAAAGACTTTCGCGCCCGCAATCGGGTGGAACGCGCCATCTTGATGGTGCTGATTGGGGCGGCCAGCATCGCGATTTTCACAACGATCGGCATCGTTTTGTCTATGTTGTTCGAAACCATGCGCTTTTTTGAAAGCTATGAACCGGCGGCATTTTTCTTTGGCACGGAATGGGCTGCGAATTTCCGGGGGGATTCTGCGCTTGGGTTCTTACCGCTGCTCTGGGGCACGCTTTATATTTCAATCGTGGCCTTGATGGTGGCGGTCCCTATTGGCTTATTTGCCGCGATTTATCTGTCGGAATATGCCTCAAACACGCTGCGCAGCTTTGCCAAACCGATGCTTGAGGTGCTGGCTGGCATTCCCACCATCGTCTACGGGCTGTTTGCGCTGACCACCTTTGGGCCGCTTCTTTTGGGATTGTTTGGCAAAGGCGGGGTGCTTGGGGTTGAATGGATGGCGGATGGGCGTTCGGTGATCACTGCCGGGATTGTGATGGGGATTATGTTGATCCCCTTTGTCAGCTCGCTGTCAGATGACATTATCAACGCCGTACCGCAAGCGATGCGCGATGGGTCCTATGGGTTGGGCGCAACACAATCCGAAACCGTTAAACAGGTGATCCTGCCTGCCGCCTTGCCGGGGATTGTCGGCGCGATCCTTCTGGCCGCCTCGCGCGCGATTGGCGAGACGATGATTGTGGTCATGGGGGCAGGGGCCACGGCGGCGATTTTTTACGAAAACCCAGATCGCTACCTGAACCCGTTTGAGATCATGACCACCATCACAACGCGGATCGTGGCGCAATTAACCGGGGATGGTGCGTTCAACTCGCCCGAGACACTTGTGGCCTTCGCGCTGGGTCTGACGCTGTTTTGCCTGACGCTGTTGCTGAACGTCTATGCGCTTTACATCGTGCGCAAATATCAGGAGCAATATGTATGACCCCTGCGCCTGTGAAAACCTCTTTGCTGACCGCCAGCCCGCGCGTGGAAAAGCGCCACAAGGCGGAAAAACGTTTTAAAGCCTATGGGTTAACTGCGATTGGTATTGGGCTGGCGATGCTGGTCTATTTGGTGGTGACAGTTGTGTCTTCGGGCTATAACGGATTTTTGCAGACCCGTGTGACGCTGGATGTGCCCTTAGTTGAGGCCGAAATTGCCAAGGCGGAAAAGGGGTTGCTGAAGACCAAAGCCTATGGGCGCATTATCGGCGCGGCGTTGACTGCGAAGCTAGAGGCCGAGGGGCTTGAGACGAAGATGCGCGCCAAAGAGCTGTTGGGCATTATGTCCAAACGCGCCCCTGCCGAGCTAAGATCCTATGTGCGCGAGAACCCAGATGCGATTGGCACCACAGTCCGGTTCGACTTTCTGGCGCAGTCTTACGTGGATGGCTATTTGAAGGGTCGTGTGACGCGTGAAACCGCAGAGCGGTCCAAAAATATTTCGGTCGCGCAGATTGAACTGGTCGATCAAATGCAGGCAGCTGGCTTTCTGAACAAGGGCTTCAACGTCGCCTTTATCACTGGAAATGACGCGTCTGAATCCAGCCCCGAAGCCGCAGGGTTTGGCCCGGCGATCTTGGGATCGCTTGCGATGATGATTGTGGTCGCAATTGGCGCGATCAGCATTGGGGTGGCGGCGTCGATCTTCCTAGAGGAATTCGCACCCAAGAACCGCCTGACAGATCTGATTGAGGTCAATATCTCAAACTTGGCGGCGGTCCCGTCCATTGTCTTCGGCATCTTGGGCCTTGCGGTGTTTATCAATTATTTGGGCCCGATTTCGGGAACGGACTGGTTAAAGAACAACTCGGCCTTTGTGGGTGGTGTGGTGCTGACGCTGATGACCCTGCCGACGATCATCATTTCGACCAGGGCCTCTTTGCGCGCCGTGCCGCAATCTATTCGGGATGCGGCCCTAGGAGTTGGCGCATCCAAGATGCAGACGGTGTTCCACCATGTTTTACCGCTGGCCGCCCCCGGCATTCTGACCGGATCCATCATCGGACTTGCCCAGGCCTTGGGCGAAAGCGCGCCGTTGTTGCTGGTGGGTTTGGTGCTGGCGCAAGGTGCGTCGCTGCCGGAAAATATTGGCGACTTCTTCGGCGGCCCCAATACTGCGATGCCCGCCCAGATCTATCAATGGTCCACCCGTGCGGATCCTGCGTTTTATGAACGCGCTTGGGGTGGGATCATCATTTTGTTGGTGTTTTTGGTCACCATGAACACGCTGGCGGTCCTATTGCGCCGCCGCTTTGAACGCCGCTGGTAGAAAGTTTACCCCCGATGAGCGATACCCAAACCCCACCCAAAATAACCGCCCGCAATGTCCAAGTGCATTACGGCGACAACCACGCGATCAAAGACGTGGATGTGGACATTGCCGATAAGACAGTGACGGCGTTTATTGGACCTTCAGGCTGCGGTAAGTCGACATTCTTGCGCTGTTTGAACCGGATGAATGACACGATTGATATCTGCCGTGTGACCGGTGACATCCTGATCGACGGCGAAAATATCTATGATCCGCGCATTGATCCCGTACAGCTGCGCGCCAAGGTGGGGATGGTGTTTCAAAAGCCCAATCCGTTTCCCAAGTCGATCTATGACAATGTCGCCTATGGGCCGAAAATTCACGGGCTTGCAGCGAATAAGGCAGATCTGGACGGGATCGTCGAACGTGCGTTGCGCCGGGCCGCGATTTGGGACGAGGTCAAAGACCGCCTGGACGCGCCGGGCACGGGCTTGTCTGGCGGCCAGCAGCAACGGCTGTGCATCGCGCGGGCCATTGCGACCGAACCCGAAGTGCTGTTGATGGACGAGCCCTGTTCGGCTTTGGATCCCATCGCCACGGCCCAGGTCGAAGAACTTATTGATGAGTTGCGCCAGAACTATTCCGTGGTCATCGTCACCCATTCGATGCAGCAAGCCGCCCGCGTCAGCCAAAATACCGCGTTTTTCCATTTGGGGAACTTGGTCGAGTTCGGCGAAACAGGGCATATTTTCACCAATCCAAGCGATCCGCGCACGGAAAGTTACATCACCGGTCGGATCGGGTAAGGTAGGGTCATGAACGAACATCACATTGCATCCGCATTTGATCGCGACCTTGAAGCGATTCAGGCGCAAATCATGAAAATGGGCGGGCTGGTTGAGGCCGCGATTTCCGATGCGGCGCGTTCTTTGGAAACCCGCGACGAAGAGCTGGCCGAACGTGTGCGCAAGGGTGACAAAGCCATCGACCGCCTTGAAGATCTGATCAACGAAGAGGCCGCCCGGGTGATTGCATTGCGTGCGCCTACGGCGATTGATCTTCGTTTGGTTCTTAGCGTTATTAAGATTAACGGCAACTTGGAACGCATTGGTGATTATGCGAAAAACATGGCCAAGCGTACTGTCGTTCTGTCGTCCATGGAAACCGTTGACGGCAGTACCGCGTCTGTGCGTCGGATGGCGCGCACCGCTGAGATTATGTTGAAAGACGCGCTGGATTCCTATGTGCACCGCGACGCAGATCTGGCCTTGGACGTGATCGCCCGCGATGAGGGTTTGGATCAGATGTATAACGCGCTGTTTCGTGAATTCCTGACCTTTATGATGGAAGATCAAAGCCAGATCACGCCCTGTATGCACCTGCATTTCATTGCCAAGAATATTGAACGGATGGGGGATCATGTGACCTCAATTGCGGAACAGGTGGTATATCTTGTCACCGGCCAAACCCCAGATGAGGCGCGCATCAAGGCCGATGTGACCTCGACAGCGGTGATCCAGGAGTAACTTCAATGGCCGCACAGGCGCCCCGTGTGTTGCTGGTTGAAGACGAACCTGCCCAGCGCGAAATCCTGGCCTATAATCTGGAATCTGAGGGATTTAACGTCACGTCCGCAGAAAACGGCGAAGAGGCGTTGTTGCTTATCGCTGAGGACGCGCCTGACATTATTGTACTTGACTGGATGATGCCGGTTCTCAGTGGGATTGAGGTTTGTCGCCGTCTCAAACTGCGCCCCGAAACCCGATCAATCCCGGTCATCATGCTTTCTGCGCGCTCTGAAGAAGTGGACCGGGTGCGGGGATTGGAAACCGGGGCAGATGATTATGTGGTCAAACCCTATTCCGTGAAGGAGTTGATGGCGCGGGTACGGGCGCAATTGCGTCGTGTGCGGCCCTCAACTGTGGGACAAATTCTTGAGTATCAAGACATTACTTTGAACAGCGAAACCCACAAGGTCAGCCGCTCTGGGCAGGTTGTGCTTCTGGGACCGACCGAGTTTCGCCTGCTCAGTACATTTATTGAAAAGCCTGGACGGGTTTGGAGCCGCGAGCAATTGCTAGACCGGGTCTGGGGGCGCGACATCGATGTGGATAGCCGCACGGTCGATGTCCATGTGGGGCGGTTGCGCAAAGCTTTGACACAGTTTGGCGGCGATGATCCGCTGCGTACCGTACGTGGGGCAGGGTACGCGCTGGGATAAACCGAAATCGCGGCAGTTAGATCTACCGCGATTTCAGTCTTTTCATCCTCTAGCCAAGCAGGGTGTTGTCTTCGACAAAGGTGATGTCATCAAAGCTGGACGCCCCAATCACAGTGAGCGTGTCAAAATCGCCACCATCCAAATACAGATAGGTCGTACCTGCCGCTGAGAAGTTGTAGAAGACGCTTTGGCCACTCAGGTCAATCGCATCGATGCCGATCTCATAATCGGTGATGGTCATAGTTTGACGCCCTGCGCCGCCTTCAAAGACGAACACATCCGCGCCGCCGCCACCTGTGGCCTGATCAAATGCACCGCCGCCCGAGCGGATCTCATCCTGACCGTCGGTTCCAGTCAAAATCTCATAGCCAAGGTCACTGCCTTGTTCGACATTGATGACAGGTGTGATGACTTCAACCACATCCGTCACATCCACAAAGACGAACTCTTCGCTGGTTTCGGTGCCATCGGACACTTGGACTTGGATTTCGTACCGGTTGTCACCGCCTACATCCAAAGGTGTTTCGAAGTCAGCAGCCGCTTTGAACGAAATCGCACCGCTATCCGCATCAATGGCAAACAGCGCTTCATCATCCCCGCCAATAAGGCTGTATGTCAGCGCGTCATCATCCACATCCGTGGCACTGACACTGCCCACAGCGGTGGTATTTTCTGCGATCGAGAAGTCCGGAATATCCCCGAACAACGGCGCATCATTGACCCCATTCACAGTGATCGAAACAGACGCTGTGTCTGTCAGATCTCCGTCCGATACCACATAGGTAAAGCTGACATCGCGGCTTTGACCTGCGGCCAAATTTTGGAACGCCGTCATGGGATCAAAGAGGAACGCCCCGTCCTGTGCGATACTAAGTTGCCCGCCTTCTGGCAGAGCCATTGCAGCTGTTAGCGACAGCAACGCCCCATTGCTGTCACGGGCTTCGATCACTGTCAGGGTATCGCCATCCACATCGCTATCCGCAGATAGGTTGCCTGCTCCACTGATCAGATTGCCTGTGACGGCGCTATCTTCGTCCGTGCTGGTGGTGTCATCCACAGCGTCTGGGGCATCGTTCACTGCCGCGATATCAAAGGTAAGCGTGGCTGTTGCAGTTCCACCTTTGCCGTCGCTGACCTGATAAGTCAGGCTGTCAGATCCGTTGAAATCATCATCCGGTGTGTAGGACAAATCGCCATCTGTCGAAATCTGCGCCTGGCCCGAATTGGGATCACTGACCAACGTGAAGGTCAGATCATCGCCATCCAAGTCAAAGGCATTGATCGCCAGGGACAGGGACACAGGGGTGTCTTCGGTCCCGCCAGTCGTTGCATCTGACAAGGTCGGCGCGTCGTTCATGCCCTCGACTGTTAGATTGACTGTAGCCGTATCGCTGAATTCCCCATCTGAGATTTGATAGGTGAAACTGTCCGTCCCGCTGAAATTTGTTTCGGGCGTATACGTGTATATGCCGTCAAGCAACGCCAGTGTCCCATTGGTCGGCTCTGTAAGGATGCTTGTCAGCAAAGTATCGCCATTTGGATCAGAGTCATTTTCCAGGAAGTTCAACGTTGTTGCAGTGTCCTCGTTGACCATGAAATCGTCATCGACGGCGATAGGCGCGCTATTTTCGGCCGGCACAAAGGTGCCGTTTATCGTCAGGATCACATCTGCTGATGCAAAGCCGCCATTGCCGTCACCCATCTGGTAGCCAAAAGAGACAGTTTCGATATCGCCATCTGGCAAGCTGTCAAAATCGGTGCCGGGATCGAACTGGAAGTTGCCATCCGCGTCAAAGCTTAGCGATCCTCCGTCCGGCAGGTCCACAGGACTGTCGGCAGGTGTAAAGACCGCGTCACCAATCAGGATGTTGACTAAATTCAGATTGTCATCGTCCGGATCGCTGTCCTCATCCTGACCATTGTCGTCAAACAGGTTGCCACTGATCAGATCGCCCGCATCTGCAGTGAACGCGTCGTCTTGGGCTTCAGGGGCGAAATCATCAGTTTCGATGATCGTTTCGCCGCGTGATCCGCCGATCAACACACCATCATTGTTGTCGCCAACCAGCGTAACTTGCAGCCCTTCATCGCCTTCGGTGGTGACATCGCCTTTGACCAATATCGTGATCACCGCCTCGCTTTGACCGTCTTCAAAACCGACCGTGCCGGTCAAGGGCGTATCGGTGGCCAAATCATCGGCATCAATATCGCCACCGATCTGATAATCGACCTCAAGTGCGCCATTGGTTTCACTGCGGTAAACCGTAAAGCTAACCTCTTGCACATCGTCATCGCCTTCGATGATGCTTTGCGCGTCGGCACTGATGCTGACAGTGGGCGGTGTGTCGGGGTTTTCGGTGGTTTGGCTGGCCTCTTCAGGTTCTGCGGCCAATTGTGTGGCGCCCACGACGAAGTCTTCGTTCCCCGTTAAAGCAAAGTCCAGAACGGCGGCTTCGAAGATGGTTTTATTATCCTCGGGCGACAGACCAGCCTCGCGCGCGGCGTCTTCGGCGGCTTGGCGCACATCGTCAGGCAGATCTTCCAGCTTCAGCGGCGCGGCGGGGAAGTTGGCCGGGAAGTCAGGTGTGTCACCAGAGAACAAGGCCTCTGCGGTGTCAATCTGCCAGCTGCCTTTATAGCCTTCGCCTTCATATTCGCCAAAACCATAGATAAAGTTGAACGTAAGGGCCGGGACGCCGTCATCATCAAAGGAAATCGCGTCCTCGGGGATATCCGAGCCATCGCGCATCTGGAAGTCGTCCGTCAGATCCTGGTTGGCATTGCCCATCAGACCGCGCACAGCGCCCGCGTTGCCGCCACCCGCACTGTCGGCCAGGAACACGCAGACATTGAGGGATCCGTCCATGACACCGACCATCAAGACCTCACCGGCCTCGTTCAGGGTCAGGAAGATTTTGCCGTCTTCATCAATGAAGATGTCTGCGCCATTGTCAGGATCATCGTCCAAATCCACGCCTGTTTGCGCAGCCTGTTCCATGTCAATTGCAACACCGTCCACCAAAAGCGGAGCATCGGGGTCCAGTGCGTCGAATTCGACTGTTTTGCCTTTGACCTCAACGGCTGCGCGGGTGGTGACAGACACCAGATCCGAGCCTGGGAAGGCCTCGAAGCGAACCTGAACCGAGAATGGATTTTCGGCCCCGTCGGTGGTTTCGACCAACACATATTCGCCAACCGCTTGGAAATCATAGCCCAAACCATCCAGCGTGGTAATGTGCGGGTCGCCAAACACGTCGGCCTCGACCCGGATAAAGCGATCTGGAATGCCATCGCCATCATCATCAATGCCCAGTTCGGGAATTGGTGGGCGACCATCATCGTTGCGAATAGTGACGGTGGTAATCGTGTTGATCAGGTCATAATCTACGTCCTGATTGGACGACAATGCTGCGATGTTCAGCCCGAAGACTTCGTTGGCTTCAATCATTGTGTCGCCGGTGACCAGAACCGTGACCGTTTTCGAGGACTGCCCAGGCGTGAAGGTCAGGATGTTGCCGATATCCGGTAGGTTGCCAACAATATCAAAGCTGGATGCGCCACGCCCGGTCGCAACATCGGAAAATAGATCATAATTTACAGTCAGAGTGTCGGTCAAAGGCCCATCGCGCACGATCGTGAAATTGACCGCTTGATTGCCGCCATTGCCTTCCGTGATCGAGGTGCCCCATTGGCGACCGTTGACGAACACTTCGACCTTCGGCGGCGTGTCGTCATTGTTGACGATGCCGTAGCCGACGTCGCGAATGATATCGACCGTGGCGCCGGGTTGACCAGACAGAAGCTGTTCGTTGGACAAGGTCAGGCGTCCGCGCTCGTTGTTTTCAATGTCTGTGTCTTCGGCAATCTGGAACGAAATCAACTTCTGCGTTTCACCAACACCGAACGTCACAGTGCCCGATTGTGGCAATCCGCCCTCGAAATCTGCGCCATCCAAGGGCGTAAAGCTGTCGCCTTCGAAGTCATAATCCACAGACACGGACGAGCTGGAATCACCGGTGCGTGTGATCAAGAACGACAGTTCTGTTCCGTCCGCAGCCGTGTCCCCTTCGGTCGTTGAATTCCAATAGCTGACAGATAGCTGAGCGGGGAAGTCGTCATTGACGATTGTGGCAAAGGCGCTGCCTGCACTGATTTGCGCTGGGATGCCCGAGTTGCTTGAGCTGGGCGAAGACAAGGTCGCGTAGGTATATTCCGAACGTTCGATGTCTTCATCGCCCTGGACCGGCAGATCAATCCGCACAGTGGTGATGCCGGCCGCAAAGTTCAACGTACCCGAAGTTGGGAACGCACCAGAGGCAAAATCATCGGCATCTACAAGCCCGCCCGAAATATCATAGTCAACGCTGGCCGCCGCAGACACATCGCCGCTGCGGCTGACGATAAAGGACAAGGTGTTGGCCGTCCCTGTATCGCCCTCGACGGTCGAAATACCGCGAACTGCAAACACGGTGGGCTGGTCATCGTCGATAATCGTGCCAAAAGCGCGTGTGTTTAGGAACGTCACATCCGCTGCAGGATCTGAAGAAGACGCGTCTGTCAAATCCAAAGTTAGGTATTCAGTCCCCTCAACCAAGTTATCCCCAGCCACGTTGACAGACACAGTCTTAGTGGTTTCACCGGCGGCAAAACTGACAGTGCCCAGGATCGGTAAGGGCGGTTCATTCAGATCGCCATCATCAGCACCCCGGAACGCGTAGGGGGCGATGGCATAGTCTACATCTGTGTCGACGGCGGTATTGCCAGAGCGCGTAATGACAAAATCAAGCGTCACACTTTGGCCAGGGTCCAATTCTGTGACAACGGCTGAATTGACCGAGACCCGAACGGGGAAGTCATTGTCAATAATGGTTCCAGAGGCAAGCGAGCTGTTATTCAACAGAGCGCCTGCGTCGTAACCTGGGGCTTGCGGATTGGACAACTCAAAATCGACCAGCTCATTGCCTTCAACCACGGCATCATCGCGGATTTGCAATGTCACAGTCTTAGCAACTTCGCCCGCTGCAAAGGTCAATGTTCCGGCACTAGGGAACCCACCGTCGAAATCGTTGCTTTCAGCACTGAACTGCGCGCCAAAGCGGTAATCAGACAGCTCAAAATCAACACTGGCCTCGACATCCAACTCGCCGGAACGGGTGACAGTGAAGGTCAGCGGTGTCAGCGCGCCATTGGCCCCTTCGGTCGCAAAGCTATTCAGGACTTGGAACGTAACGGGAAGATCGTCATTGACGATTGTGCCTGTGACTTGTGTGGTAATCAAGCTGGTTTGAGCGCCACCCTCCGCCGTCGCATTGGAAAACAAAACCTCAACGAATTCATTGGGTTCGACGACTGTATCGCCTTGCACGGGAATGATGATGGTTTGCAACGTTTCACCGGCAGCAAAGGACACAGTGCCGGTCAAATTGAACGATCCCACGATGTCTGCATTATCTGCCGCTTGCGAAGACACAGCAGGGCGTACCACGTAGTCAACGTTGGCAGCGACATCCAAATTCCCGCTGCGGAAGACGTTGACGATCATGTCGGTCGTGCCGCTGTCGCCTTCAAATACAGTCGGGAATTGCGCCGTTATCGTGACCGCTTGGTCGTCATTAAGGATCGTGCCTGTGGCATTGCCTGTGACGATTGTTGTGTTTTCGCCGCCGTCAGCCGAAGCATTGCTAAGGTTCAACTGCATGAATTCGCGGCTTTCGACCTCAAAATCACCCGACACAACGGCAGATACGGTTTTTGAGGTCTCGCCCGCCTCAAAGACCAATGTACCTGTTTGCGGAAAGCCCGAAACAAAATCATTGCTGTCCACTGCGGCTGTCGTGCCGGGGAAGGGATCCAATGAATAGTCAACAGTGGCGCGCACATCCGTGACCGATGCGCGGGTCACTGTGAAGGTGATCGTGGTTTGATCGCCCGCGTCGCCTTCGGTAACTTGCGCATCGAAGGCGCGGAATTCGACCGATTGGTCATTGTCCACGATACGGCCAATGCCAAACCCATCAAAGATCTGGGCCCCGTTCACATCGTCGGTCGTCGCGTTGGACAGGGACACCGAAAAGCTTTCGGTAAATTCGTCAAGCAAATCACCCGCTGCCTGAACTGTAATTGTCTTGGCGGTTTCGCCTGCTGCAAAACTTAGCGTGCCTGTGCGCGGCAGGCCGGTCGCTGTATCAATGAAGCCGCTGTCGAAATCTTCTGCACTTGCCGATCCGAACGCAAAGGTGAAATCCACGCTGGCGGCAGCATCAACAATGCCGGAACGCGTGACAGTGAAAATCATATCCACCGGCCCAGTGTCGCCTTCCGTGACTGTCACGTCATTGACGGAAAAAGTGACTGGATTGTCATCATTGAAGATCCGCAGCTGCGCCGAGGATGTTGTAATCGTGCTGACAATTCCGTTCGGGGCTGTTGCATTGGAAAGCAGGAATGTCAGAGATTCCGTGTTTTCAACGTCGAGATCTTCAGCAATTGGGATTTCAATCGACATAAAGGTCTGTCCGGCGGTGAAGGTGGCCGTGCCGGACAAGGGCAGCGTCCCCTCGACGTCATCGCTGTCCGCATTGAAATCGGATTGGTTTGTATTTTCAACAAGTTGCCAATCGACACTGGCTTCAACTTGCGTATTGCCAGATCTTGAAATCGACATTAAGGCAACGACATTGTCGCCCGGATCGCCTTCGGTGATAGACCGCGTAAAGGTGCTAAATTGCACGGGTTGATCGCTGGTTTCGATCAGACCACGCCCCAGGTCATCGCCAACGCTGATCGATGCACCATTATCTGTGACAGGATTGCTAAGCTGAACGGTGAAGTCTTCGCGGACTTCAGCCGTAAGATCACCGGCAATAGGAACTTCCAGCTGCGCGAATTTCTCGCCACTGGCAAATGTCACGGTCCCGCTGGGTAAAACACCACCTTCGAAATCAGACGCATCTGCATCCGAGTTGAAGCTTGCGCCACCTGCAATCACAGAAAAGTCGACGGATACAGCGGCGTTCAAATCACCATTGCGTTCGATGGTAAAGATCGCGTCTGTGCTGCCGGTGTCGCCTTCTTGGACGATGATCAAGTCGGTGTTGATTTCGACAAAGATCGGTACCAGGCCTGTATCAACGTCGACAGCAAGATTATCGTTTTGAATGATGCCATCAGCTGTGCCATCTGCCGCATCCGCCGCGGCCAAAGCATCCCCGCCATGAATAATAGCCGCATCGCCATTTCCGCTTTGATTGTCGGGCTGGCCCAGAATGATGTCGCCTGCGCCGTCGCCATTGGGATCCCCCGCAGCGCTTAAGGACGTGCGACCAAGGGAGTCGTTTGCGTCGCCAAGGATTTTATAGGCATCCCCCGATGCAATTAAAAGTTCCAGATCGACCGCACCCGTCACCACAGAATCTGATCCGAACACGATATAGGCCATCACATGATTGCCCAGCTCGCCATTTACACCGCGCGCCAGCAACAGCATATCATCCGTGCCATCGCCGTTCATATCGCCCGCAGAGGTGACGCCAATGTAGTTTTGTACGACCAAACGATCCGCTTGCCCGTCAAAATACAGATCTGAAGAGTAGTAAAACGAACCGATGCCGGAATTGACCGTGCCCATATTTACGGTGATTTCATCAAGCGTCAAAATATTAGACGCACCATTCAGGACAAACACGCCACTGCGCGGCTCAGCACTTGCGGTGATAGCAATAGAATTCGCAATAACGCCAAGTTCGTCCAGGCCTTCGCCACCGGAAAAGTCGCCAAGTCCGGCAATTGAATTTGGTCCTTGGGACATGTTATTGACGTTTAATGTCGTCGTGGACCCATCGGACCCGTCGGTGATTTCTGGCAAAAAGAAGCCGTTTGAAGCACCATATCCTGAAACGGTTTCATTCCCATCTGGCGTGCGAATTGTGTAGATTCCATCAACATCGACGATGCCTTCAGTTGTGATGAAATCCGCGAAGCCATCGCCGTTGATGTCTGCGCCCTCAAGCAGGCCGATCTCGGCCTGGTTATAGGAATATGTATTGTTGATATCGATCGCTACCGAGCGCGCACTTAAGGATGGGCCGAACTCTCCGTAATAGCCAAAGAACCGGCCGCCAATCTCTTGTCCCAGATTAAGCGTAAGGCCATCGCCGTCGGACATGGTTTCCAGGTTTAAGATGATTTCCGATCCGCCACGATCCGCAATCTCGTCGTCCGTTACACGTTCTTGATCCGTGCCAAAGACGATATATCCTGTCGTGTCAATAACTTGGATGTCACGAGAGTATGAGGTGTAATACTCATTCGGGTTTGTTTCGTTGTCGCGATCATAGTAGCCATTTTCATTGGCATCATAAAGACGGCTAATGTTCAGCGTCTCGTAACCAGAAGCGTCGCGTGTCGACAGGCCCACATCTGCAAAACCATCGCCGTTGACATCGCCCATAGCGATCATGGTGTCGATACCGGCATAGGTATCCATACGGAAATGGGCCATGTCACCCACCGAAAGGCCATCTTCGCCGTTCGTATCCTGCCCGCCGTAAATCACATAGGCGATGCCCTGATTCTCTATCCGAGAATTGCCATATTCACTGTAACCGCCGTAGGTGCTATATGTTGTTCCATTCTGCACGATGCCGAAATCATCGGTGCCATCGCCGTCCACATCGCCCAGCCCGACGACTTTATGTCCGAATGTGGTGTAGAAATTGTAATCCGAAATGCTGGGATCTGCAAAGATTTGAAAGCCGTTGGTGCCGTCGATGTCTTCAAGATTGAACTGGGCATCGGGCTCGCTGGTTCCAAAGACAACATAGACCGTCCCGGTTTCGTTTGTGTCGCCGTAGACATCGCTTTCGCCAAAGCGGGTTGAAACCGCGACGTCGTCCAAGCCGTCGCCGTTAAAATCGCCAATGCCAGTGACGGATAGACCTGCTTCGTCATATTCGCCGGAGCGGCCCTCGATGATCCGAATCCCGTAATTTCCCACGACGTATCCCCTTTTTCGAAATGGTGACCCCGGCAGAGCGGGCCAATTTGTCTAAAATCTAAACAAAATGTTACTTCGGAAACGGTGCTCTGTTAAGTCTTTCAAATATGCGTTTGGCGACTATTTTTGACGCAAAGGTGTGGAATACCTGACTATACAGCGCAATTTTCGCGCTTTGCGAGCGGAGCGTCACAGGTGGCGCAAACATCGCACTGCCGTTAGGTCAGGTGATTCGGCAAAGCGTATTGCCAGCGATTTTGCGCAGGCAGACACGCGGGCCAGCTCGTCCTTATCCTGCAATAAGGCCTGCGTGACTTCGGCAACTTTTTGCGCTGTATAGGTGCCTGCCAGACCAACCGCTAAGCCTTGTCGCGCCATTTGGGTGGCAACCAACATCTGTTCTCGGGTCGTTGGCAAAAGCACCTGTCGGATACCGTGTCGCAAACCATCTGCAACCAGGCCAGACCCCCCAAGACTTAAGATCAGATCTGTCCCGTCCAAAAGCGGGGGCAAGCATACGGGGCCGTTGTGAATTTGGAGGCCGGCCTGTTGCAATGTCTTGACGTTCTGGGCGGGCAGGCCGGGGGCGGCGCAAATAATGTCATGCTGTGCGGCTAAAAGACTTAAGGCGTCATATCCAATCTGTGCAATATTGCTGCCAGGTCGCAAATACGCCAGGATTTTTGGCCTATCGCGGCCAGCCCAATTCATATGTTTTCCGATGTTTGGTCCGGGCATCTGTCCAAGATAAACCGCATTAGATGTCTTGCGCTGCGCAGCAAAGTGATCTGTTTCAGGCCATGCCACCAGCAATGATAAGTCTGGTGCAAGCACATCGCAGAGGCGAGGCGCCTTTGCAGCCCCAATCGTTTCCAACGCGACATTTGCAGTGTGCAAGGTATCGCGTTCTTGCGCGGCGGCTTTGCGCAAGGTTTCAGGATCTGATTGGGTTTTTACGTCAAAGCTGGGCATAGGGTCGGACAAAATTGGCGTGTCATACCCAGACCCCAATACGACGCGCTTCAAAGACGGGCGTTTTATGGATTGGGCACGACTGGCCAGTAACGCTGTTGGGGCGGCTTGGGCGACCAAAATGTCGGGTTGGATTGCGTCGAACATGGCGTCCCAGGCTTGAACTTGCATGTTCAATTGGCTCTGTGTGCCCCAACCCTCGGATTGGATGGCCCCTGGATAGCCATAGGTTGCTCTGGGTGTTGTTTCTGTGGGCGCATATGGTGCTGGAATTAAGCGGCACTTCAAATCTGGGGCGATCTGGCGAAAAGCCGTCATATCTCGGGCGGCGACCCAGACGTCCATGTCGGGACTTAGACGCCGGGCAATCGGTGCGATTTTTGCGGCATGTCCGAAATTGTGGCCCATTTCCCAGGCAAATAGGATCCGCCGCATCTGCTGTGCCTGTTAGCCCGTGTTACCCAATGTGGTTTTGCCGTCGGCTTTGTACGGAGCGGGTCGGATCTGAAAGCGAATTTCTGGCGTTTGAAATCCCAGCAATTTTGGGCGCAACACGCCAGGAAGAAAGGCCACATCATAGAGTTCCTGCACAACACCTTGAATTTCCAAAGTATGTTCCACGTCACCTGTGTTAAGATTTACAATCGCAATCATACTGGTGGCACTCAGCCCTGCGTCTTCCAGCCGTTGATCCAGGGCCAATCCTTCAAAGGTTTTTTCACGCCGGGGGCGCGACACACCGATGATTGCGTAATCCCCCGCAAAGGTGACCCCACGCCCAAACCCGGGCAAGAAACAAATAGGTTCAAAATGACCCGTGTTTTGATCCACGCGCCCGAACTCGCCGGTGCCGGACTGCAATGCATAAAGTTGTCCATTATACAGGCGCGGCGAATGCGGCATGCTGAGGCCGTGGGACAAGATCTCGTTGCTTTGAACATCGATAATCACCCCGCCATCTTTGCGATGATCTCGCCAGGCACCGCCCACATTCGTGGTTGCGACACAGGTAACATAGGCGGGTTGCCCATCGCGCATGGCCAAACCGTTCAAATGGCAACGATCTTCGGCTGCGATCCTGTCAATAAAGGGTGGGGTCCAAACAGGCTTAAAGGAATTGCGATAATCCAAGGTGGCCAGACAATTAAAACGTGTGGCGACAAAGATCGGAGCAGATGACCCGTCAAGGGGGTGGATATCATGAATATCTATATCGCCTGTTGTGCGTCCCTCAACGGGGACGAACACAGAATCAAAGCCGTCGGGCGTTTTGTGGCCCGGCTCTAAAAAGTTTTCGATGCGCCACAATTGATATAGCGAAGACATCCACAAGGTCGTGCGATTGGCAATCGTTTGAACGCCAAACCCCATGCAACGCGGGAACGAACGTTCATATACTGACAATTTACCTGTGTCTGGATTTACCCCAACAAAGAACAGCTTACCAACCTGATACGTGGTAAACGCCAAAGAGCCGCCAGCGGATGTCAGCCAAGGAATAAACGTGCGTGACGGCTGCAATCCAAAGGTGATTTTCTCATCAGCAGGTCCCGCGCCGGGGGAGGTTTCAGCAGGCGGGGGCGTGATGGGTTGGGAAGGGTCAGTCATGGCGATTATCGTTCCAAAAATGGCGGGGCTTGAATACTTACAATCATTTCGCCAAAACAATGACTTGGCAAGGTGTTGAATAATCGCGCGCAGGTGGGGCCTTTTTTGGGATTGCTTCAACGCCCAGGTAAGCTGTCAAAATGTTCAAGTGAACTGGACGTGCAAGGGTTGTCGGAATATCTGTCACGCGTCATCTGCAAGAGGATCTATGGTGTGACGACGAAAAAAACTGTGTCTGATCTGACCTCTGCGCAGGCAGAACGCGAGCTTATCGAACTGGTTCCCAGGTTGAACGCTGCAAACGTGTCTTATCACGCCAAAGATGCACCTGAAATCTCTGACGCTGAATATGACGCGTTGAAACGACGCCTTGTCGCCCTTGAAGAAAAATTTCCCCATTTGAAACAGGTTGATAGCCCAAGTTTGCAAATTGGTGCAGCGCCTACAGAAGGATTTGCAAAGGTCTCCCACCGGGTGCGGATGATGTCTTTAGGCAATGCGTTTGACGACGCAGATGTCGCAGAGTTTGATGCCTCGATCCGCAAGTATCTTGGACTGAGCGACGCGGATCCGCTCGCCTATACAGCCGAGCCAAAAATTGACGGGCTCTCTTTGTCATTGCGGTATGAATCTGGTGTTTTGATCACGGCAACCACGCGCGGGGATGGTCAAATTGGGGAAAATGTGACGGCCAACGCAAAGACAATTCGCGACATTCCGCATCAATTGGACTGCGCGCCAGACGTGATCGAAGTGCGCGGTGAAGTTTATATGGCGCATGATGACTTTGCTGCATTGAATCGGCGCCAATCGAAGACGGGCGGCAAGCTTTTTGCAAACCCGCGAAATGCGGCGGCTGGGTCATTACGCCAGCTAGACAGTTCCATTACAGCCGAACGTCCGTTGAGGTTTTTTGCCTATGCTTGGGGGGACTTAAGCTCAAAATTTGCAAACTCGCAAAGCGAGGCCATTCAAACTTTGCAAAATTTGGGATTTCAAACCAATCCCCTTACGAAGCGTTGCGTAGCGGTGCGTGATCTGATTGCGCATTACCGCGACATTGAAGTCCAGCGGTCTTCCCTTGGGTATGACATTGATGGGGTCGTCTACAAAGTTGATGATCTTGCTTTCCAAGACCGTCTTGGGTTGCGCGCCACAACGCCCAGATGGGCGATTGCGCACAAATTTCCAGCAGAGCTGGCTTGGACGCGTTTGGTTGCCATCGACATTCAAGTTGGCCGCACGGGGGCTTTATCACCTGTTGCGCGCTTAGACCCGGTGACAGTCGGCGGTGTAGTTGTGTCGAATGCAACGTTGCACAATCAAGACTATATTGAGGGGCGCGACAACGCGGGCGCGCCGATCCGGGATGGCAAAGATATCCGCGTGGGGGATTGGGTTCAGGTCTATCGAGCCGGCGACGTTATTCCCAAAGTTGCAGATGTCGACTTAGCCAAACGTCCTCGGGTTAGTGATCCTTTTGAATTTCCACAGACCTGCCCTGAGTGTAACAGCCCTGCTATCCGCGACGTTGGGGATGCCATCAGCCGATGTAGCGGCGGACTCATTTGCCCGGCACAAGCCGTTGAAAAATTAAAACACTTTGTATCGCGCGCGGCGTTCGATATTGACGGCCTGGGCGCGAAGCAAGTCGAGCAGTTTTACCGTGATGGTTGGATTGCAGAGCCTGCAGACATTTTTGCTTTGCGCGACAGGTTTAGCACTGGGCTGCAACAGTTGAAAAATCGCGAAGGGTGGGGCGAAAAATCAGCAGGGAAACTATTTGAAGCGATTGATGAGAAACGCCAAATTGAGTTTAGCCGCGCTCTGTTTTCCTTGGGTATTCGCCATGTCGGAGAGCAAGCCAGCAACCTTTTGGCGCGCCATTACGGAAGCTGGGCCGATTTTATCGTTGCGATGGATCTTGCCGTTGATGGCACAAGCCAAGCGCGTGCGGATCTTTTGTCAATTGATGGGGTCGGGGACGTGCTGGCACAGTCTTTGATCTCGACATTTGCAAATCCGGCAGAGCGCGGGTCAATTGACCGATTGGTTGCAAATTTGCAAATCCAAGACGCCGCACGCCCTGCTTTAAATGACAGCCCTGTTGCTGGGAAAGTCGTTGTGTTTACCGGCACTTTAGAAAAGATGACACGGGCCGAAGCGAAAGCGCGCGCGGAACGTCTAGGTGCGAAAGTGTCTGGTTCAGTGAGCGCAAAGACAGATATTTTAGTTGCGGGACCAGGGGCTGGATCCAAAGCGAAAAAAGCGGCCGATTTGGGGGTTCAGACACTGGATGAAGACGCCTGGCTGGCGTTGATTGCCGAACTATGAGTGGCCGCCCCCCGAGCCTTTATCCGCTTTTTGCAGGGCTTGATACACTGCCGGGAATTGGCCCAAAAACGGCGCAATCTATGACCGGGCTGTCGATTTCAACGCCTAGGGATGTGATATTTACACTTCCTGTGTCTGGAATTGATCGCGCATTGAGCGATACCATCCAGGGCGCAGATTTTCCGCGTATTGTTACGGTCAAAGTAAAAATTGGCCCGCATCATGCCCCCCGTCTAAAAGGACGACCCTATCGAATTGACGTCCACGACAGTCAAATGGCGTTTCAGTTGGTCTATTTCCATGCGCGCGCTGATTATTTGCAACGTTTACTGCCGGTTGGCCAAGAACGCATCGTTTCGGGTAAGGCAGAAATGTTTGATGGTTTGGTGCAAATGCCGCATCCTGACCATGTTGTTCTGCCAGAAGAGCTCGCGACTTTACCCAATTTTGAGCCTGTTTACCCGTTAACCAGCGGGGTGACGCAAAAGCTGATGGCGAAAGCCGCTCAGGAAACACTTAAACTCTTGCCTGAAATGCCGGAATGGATCGATCCGTCGTTGATCTCGCAACAGGTATGGCCGTCATTTCAAGATGCGGTGACACAGTGTCATGGCCCCACTTCGATGCATGCGATGATCCCCACCGACCCAGCGCGCGCGCGGTTGGCCTATGATGAGCTATTCTCGCATCAGCTGACTTTATCCTTGGCTCGGGCGCGCGAGCAAAGGGTTAAAGGGCGCAAATCCCTAGGGACAGGGCAGATACAAGACCAAGTATTAACCACGTTGCCATACGCGCCAACAGCTGCGCAAACCCGATCTGTTTCGGAAATCTTAGCAGATATGGGGTCCAAAACCCGGATGAACCGTTTGCTTCAAGGCGATGTTGGGTCCGGCAAAACCTTGGTTGCTTTCCTGGCGATGGTTGCCGCTGTTGAAGCAGGCGGGCAGGCGGTCTTGATGGCACCGACCGAAATCCTGGCGCGTCAACATCTGGAAGGGCTTCAACCTTTGGCCGAACAGGCAGGTGTCGTGCTTGAGATTTTGACTGGGCGGGACAAAGGGCGGGACCGGGCCGACAAGCTGGGCGCATTGGCCTCAGGTAAGATTCAAATCTTAGTTGGCACCCACGCCGTATTTCAAAAAGATGTCGATTTCCAAGATCTTCGCTTAGCAATCGTGGATGAACAACACCGATTTGGTGTGCGGCAACGCCTAGAGCTTGGCAAAAAAGGTATAAGTGTGGATGTCCTGGTGATGACCGCGACACCCATCCCGCGGTCCTTGGCGTTAGCGCAATATGGGGACATGGATGTGTCTGTGTTGGATGAAAAGCCTGCCGGGCGTAAACCGATCACCACAGCCTTAATCAGCACGGAACGCTTGGAAGATGTTGTCGCGCGCCTGCGGGGCGCCATCCAAAAGGGCATGCAGTGTTATTGGGTTTGCCCGCTTGTCGAAGAAAGCGAAGTGGTCGATTTGACCGCTGCAGAGGATCGTTTCAAGCATTTACGTGCCGCGATTGGCGAAGAACATGTTGGTTTGGTGCATGGGCAAATGCCGCCTGCCGAGAAAGACGCGGCCATGGCGCGTTTCCAATCTGGGCAAACGCAAGTTCTGGTAGCAACGACTGTGATTGAGGTGGGGGTAAATGTACCCAACGCGACAATTATGGTGATTGAGCGGGCCGAGACGTTTGGTCTGGCGCAGTTGCACCAATTGCGAGGACGTGTTGGGCGGGGCTCGCAAGCGTCCACCTGTCTTTTGCTGTATCAAGCACCGTTAAGCGAAACAGGGCGGCGTCGGCTTGAAGTGTTGCGTCACAGCGAAGACGGCTTTGAGATTGCGCAAACGGACTTGGAAATGCGCGGCGCTGGCGACTTGATTGGGACCGCGCAGTCGGGTTTGCCTAAATTTCGGGTTGCGGATTTGGAACGTCAGGCAGGACTGATGCAAATTGCGCAAACAGATGCGCGGGCACTTTTGCAACAAGATCCAGAGTTAAAGTCTTCGCGCGGAGAGGCCGTGCGGCTTCTGTTGTGGTTGATGCGACAGGATGAAGCTATCCGGTTGATTTCGGTCGGGTAATTGTCTGATTCAACTGGATAACCTCATTAAGTTCACAAATGTTCTCATTAAGTTCTTTACTTATCGTTAACCATGTGGAACAAAGGGGCAACATAAAGAGAAAGAGCACACCATGAAAACGATTGGAGAGATAAAACTGATTTTCCAGCGCAGTCAGGCGACTTTGTTGCAAGACGCGCTTGGGGCCGCGGCTTTGGGTGTGATTTTAATCGTCGCTCTGCTTCTTCCCACATTGCCTTAGGATTTACCCGCGACCACATGCCAATCATTTCATAGCAACACTGCCTGTTCGCGTATGCCTGACACTGCCTGTCTTCGGCGTTTCAAAGCCTGCCTTTGAGTGAATGAATTTGGGTCCCACATGTGGTTCGTATGACTTGGCGCCGTGCTTCGTTTTGAAGTGCGGCGCTTTTTTCATAATTTTGCGTGTTCACAAAGGGTTGGCTCTGCAAATTGCAAATTTAATTTTGCAAGCCAATTCTATGCGCAGTGTGTTTGAAGGGCCTCTTCTGCGGCTTCTGCGGCGGCTTCTATTGCTAGAAGTATTGAAGCATGGCGGTTTTTGAAAGCGCGTGCTGGCTCAAGAACTTCGAACCCATCAAAAGGTGCTGCTGGAACAGGACCATTTTGACGAAGCATATTGCGAAGTGCGTCGCGTGCGTCACGCAATTCAGCTGGGCTGCGTCCAACGATGGCCGACCCGGTCACGGCTGCTGCAGCCTGGCCCAATGCACACGCTTTTACATCCTGTCCGAATGCTGAAACCCGCCCATCCATCATGCTTATGTCGACAGTCACCATAGACCCGCAAACGGGTGAGCGGCGCTTTACAGTCGCATCGGGCGCTTCTAGCCGTCCGATATGTGGGATATCCGCCGCGAGCGCCAAAATCCGCCCAGAATACAGTTTTACAAGATCAATATCAGTGCTCATCGCCTTGGCTTCCTGTGTTGCAACCCTCTATATTTAGGGAAAAGATACGGGCTTTCAAAAGGTTTTTCTTATGACGTTTAACATAGACACGTTGGTGTTTGATTCCAACGGTTTGATCCCTGCAATCGCGCAAGATGTGGAGACGTCTGAGGTTTTGATGATGGCCTGGATGAATGCTGAAGCGGTCGAGCGCACGTTAGCATCGAAATCTGTGACATATTGGAGCCGTTCGCGCCAGCAATTTTGGGTTAAAGGCGCAACCAGCGGACATGTTCAAGAGTTGGTTTCGCTTCGTCTCGATTGCGACCGAGATTGTCTATTGATGCAGGTCCGTCAAACCGGGGCGGCCTGTCACACAGGCAGGCGGAGTTGTTTTTACACAGACGTCACTGACGGATCCGAGTTGGAAATAATGTCGCCTTTATAAAGCTCTACGCGCCAATCATCATGCGGATGTCGGCGACTGTCTTGCCCTGCGCCCGCATTAACGCGACTGCTTTGGCGTTGTCGCGCTTTGCCAAACGCACCCCGTTTTCGTCCCGGATCAGGCGGTGATGATGGTATTTGGGGGAAGGAAGCCTCAGAAGCTTTTGTAAAACAACATGTATCGCGGTTGCTTCAAACAGATCTTGGCCTCGAACGACATGGGTGATGCCTTGCGCGGCATCGTCCACGACAACCGACAAATGGTAGGATGTCCCCATCCCACGTCGCGCCAAAACGATGTCGCCGACAGTCTTCATAAGCTCTGTTGATGTCAAAGTTTGCAAACCTGTTTGGCGATTTGGACCTATTCCAATTTCCATGAAGTTAAGCGGTTCCTCTATTGTTTTCAGAGCTTTACTAAGATTAAGCCGCAATACTTCGTGAGGGCGCGCGCTTTGGTGCAATTTGGATGTTGTGCGACAGGTTCCGGGATAAATCAGACCGTCTGGACCCACAGGCGCACCTTCCTGCGGGGCAGATAGCGCGTTTATGATATCGCGACGGTTGCAATGACATTCGTACAAAAGTCCGCGCGCCCATAGATCATCTAGTGCACTGGAATATAATTGTAAATTCTGAGACTGGAGTAGGGGTTGTGCATCCCAAGCCACACCCAACCAGGTTAAGTCTTCCTTAATTTGTGCAATCCATTTTGCACGCGCCCGAGTTTGGTCGATGTCTTCAATGCGCAATAGAAATTGTCCTCCGACGTCCCGCGCCATACGATGGGCCAGTAACGCAGAATAGGCGTGGCCAACATGTAATGGTCCGGTCGGTGAGGGTGCAAATCGAGTTCGAAAAATCACATATATTCAATCAGGTGCGTTGATTTTGTAAAGTTAAACTTTAAAAAGGTGAGGCTTCGCATTGCGTGAGTTTTACGCAGCGACCATTTGCTTTTGGGCTTGTAACCAATCTTGCCAGTCTCGTTTTGCGCGATCGGTGTAAGCTTTATATCGATCCTTGCGCCCCCTGCGGCCACCCCGCACACCTTCCAGAGCCGGGAATAGGCCAAAATTTACGTTCATGGGTTGGAACGTTTTTGCCTCTGCGCCACCAGTTATGTGTGTGATTAGCGCACCCATAGCCGTCGTCGGCGCGGGCGTGTTCAAAGAATGACCTAGGATTTCAAAGGCGGCCATGCGCCCCGCCAAAAGCCCCATAGCAGCACTTTCGACATATCCTTCCACACCTGTGATCTGCCCTGCGAAGCGCAAATTTGGCTGGCTGCGCAAACGCATTTGGCCGTCAAGCAAAGTTGGAGCGTTCATAAAGGTATTTCTATGGATCCCGCCAAGACGCGCAAAGCGTGCACTTTCAAGGCCGGGTATCATTTTCAAAACAGATGCTTGCGCGCCGTACTTCATCTTAGTTTGAAAGCCGACTATATTGTATAACGTCCCAAGCGTGTTGTCGCGTCTTAGCTGGACGACGGCGTAAGGTTTTTGTTCGGGGGTATGTGGGTTGGTCAATCCAACGGGTTTCATTGGCCCATGTCGCAGCGTTTCGCGCCCGCGCTCGGCCATCACTTCGATTGGTAAACATCCATCAAAATACCCCGCAGTTTCCCCGTCGTGAAACTCGGTTTTCTCAGCTGCCAAAAGGGCATCAATGAAACGTTCATAAGTCAACTTGTCCATTGGACAATTCAAGTATGCCGTGCGTTCTTCTTCGGTGTCGCCTTTGTCATAGCGGGATTGCATCCAGGCTTGTGACATATCGATACTGTCGTGATAGACGATCGGCGCGATCGCGTCAAAAAACGCCAAGGAATCCGTGCCAGTTTGTGCGGCAATCGCTTGGCCTAGATTTGCAGAGGTCAAGGGACCTGTTGCAAAAATCCAGTGCCCAGTTTTTGGCAACTCGGTGATTTCTCCTGGTTTTACAGTGATCTTGGGGTGGGCGCGCAATTTGGCGGTTACCCAATCTGAAAAGGCATCCCGGTCCACGGCCAATGCGCCGCCCGCTGGAAGCTTGTTTGCGTCGGCAGACTGCATAATCAACCCGCCTGCTTGGCGCATTTCCCAGTGCAAAAGACCGACTGCGTTTTGCTCATCATCATCGGACCGGAAGGAATTAGAACACACCATTTCAGCGAGCCCGCCGGTCTGGTGCGCAAACGTTTCAACCTTCGGACGCATTTCATGGATGACGACGTCTATTCCCAACTGAGCCGCCTGCCACGCAGCCTCGCTTCCGGCCATCCCGCCGCCGACAATGTTTAAAATATGCTTCATGCTGTTGGGGTATGACATGCAGGTCGAACTGACAAGAGAGCTCTGTGTCCAGGAATTAAAGATATTTCAGCTTGAGTTTGCAAACTTTGATTTGCAAATTTCAAGACCCAGAGACAGTTGCCGAGATCATTCCAATTCAACCCGAAGATACCAGCGCGCGCGCCACTGCGATCATCCGTCCTTTACTGCGTCCAATTCGGATCCCGCTTTTGCAGAAATGCGTCAATCCCCTCGGCGGTATCTGGATGCATCATGTTTTGAACAATCGCGTCTCCAGTATAGGCATAGGCTTCAGCGATTGGCATTTCCAGCTGCTCATAGAACGCCGTCTTTCCGATCTTTACTGCGGCGGCAAGTTTATCTGCAATTTGGCGCGCCAATGCTTGTGTTGTTGCGTCAAGATCGTCGGCTGCAACAACTCGGTTTATCAGACCCAATTCGCATGCACGATCGGCTGATAGAAACTCACCGGTCGTTAAAAGTTCAAATGCGTGTTTTCGCGGAATGTTTCGAGACAAAGCAACCATTGGTGTCGAGCAAAACAGGCCAATATTGACGCCGTTAACCCCAAAACGCGTGTCATGCGCCGCGACAGCCAGGTCACACGAGGCCACCAGTTGACATCCAGCAGCTGTTGCTATGCCGTGAACTTGGGCGATGACAGGTTGTGGGAGTTTTTGAATGGCCGTCATCATTGTCGCGCAGCGATCAAATAGGTCTTTGAAAAAGGCTTGCCCGTGATCCGGTGCCTGTCGCGCGGCAGTCATTTGTTTCAAGTCATGCCCCGCACAAAAGGCTTTGCCTGCGCCAGATAGAACAATTGCGCGGACAGACTGATCATTTTGCAAATCATCAAATGCAGATTGCAAACTTGCTAACATCTCATCTGACAACGCATTTAGGCGCTCGGGTGCATTCATTTGCAAAGTTGCAACCCCGTCCACAACGTCACGTTCTAAAATAGCCATCTTGCCCCTCCGTCTTGTTTGCGCCAACTCTAGCTTTAAACACCCCTGTCTCAAACTAGAATCGCAAAAGTCCGATAACGCTGCGCGCTCTAAAGGCATTTGCGATAAACCTTACCACAGGTTTTCATCAGGGTGCTGTGGCAGTTTGAAAGGGAAAGCGATGACACCAAAAATGAACAAAGACGACCTGAATCGCTTTCTGGTTCGGGCATTCGAGCAAGTTGCAGATCAATTTCATGTAGAAGACGTCGCCGCTTCGCAAGTCACAGTCCGTTTGCGGGTGGATCAAACCCATTTGCGGCCCGGCGGTACGATTTCGGGACCCTCAATGTTTAGCTTAGCCGATGTCGCGATGTATCTGGCGACACTTGCCATGATTGGTCCCAAGGCCTTGGCCGTAACTACGAATTGTTCAATCGACTTCATGCGCAAGCCGGATGCAAGCCGAGATTTGATTGCAAAAGCGCAAATTCATAAGCTGGGAAGACAGCTTTCCGTAGGAGATGTTCTGATTTATTCTGAAGGCGCGCAAGACCCTGTTGCCCGGGCCGGCTTGACCTATGCCATCCCACCAACAGGATCCGCTGCCGATGTCAGCACCTAAAGCTTCACGCACTTTTATCGCGGTCATGTTGGCGCTGACTGCGATCCTTGGGTTCGACATGATGGGTGTGATGGTTCGCTTACTTAGCGAGCGCGGGTATAGCCCATCGGAATTGTCGGCCTATCGCAATGTCTTAGGTATCTTGCCATCTGTTTTGGTCTTGGCATGGATGGGCGAATTGCGTCTGTCTGGAGGTGCAATGAAAGTCACGCGTTGGAAACTTGCACTGTTTCGCGGCTTGACTGTCGCTGTGGCGCAGCTGTGCTTTTACACGGCCCTCACATTGCTGGAATTGGCGACCGTGTCGGCTTTAGCGCAAACAAATGCGCTGTTTGTTGTATTGCTCAGCGTGTTTTTGCTGAAAGAGCGCGTTGGCCCGTGGCGCATATTTGCACTGATCTTGGGGTTCGTCGGAGCGCTTTGGGTGATGCGCCCCGGTTCTGACAGTTTTTCGCCGGCGGCCGTTTTGCCAATTCTTGCAGCCTTCTTTTACGGGTTTTCCATCTTGAGCGTTCGTATGTTTGACAAAGGCGTTTCGAACGCTTTGCTCTATTTATATGCGTCAGCCGCCTCTGCGGGCGGGGCAATACTATTGGCTTTGGCGACAACTGGATTTTCCCCTTTAGGGCAACCCATTGAGATATTAATGATATTTTTCATGTCGATGGCAGGCGGCACGGCGGTTTTGTTGTTGATGTTGGCCTATCGAATGGCACCGCCATCGTTACTTGCACCGTTTAGCTATCTAAGCATTCTAAGTGCTTTCACTTTGGGGTGGGTGATTTTTGGCGAAGCACCGATTGATACGTTGTTTCCTGGCGTCTTACTGATCATTGGGGCAGGGGGCGTGATTATTTGGCGCGAGAACTTCGTATCGACCCGGTGAAGCACGTAAATTGGGCTATAGAATTGGGGTATTATAATACCGTATTTGCAAGTGTTTGAAAAGCATGTATTTTCTTCCCACTTTAACGCTTGAGTTGTCCGCCAGGGCCTGTATACCGCACGGATCGAATTCAAACCCGAACTCAAGGGCCTGAGACATGAAAACCTATTCTGCAACACCTGCAGAGATCGACAAAAAGTGGATCATCATCGACGCCGAAGGCGTGGTGCTGGGCCGCTTGGCATCGATCATTGCAATGCGCTTGCGTGGCAAGCACAAACCGTCTTTCACACCGCACATGGACATGGGTGACAATGTCATCGTGATCAACGCGGAAAAGATCCAAATGACCGGTAAAAAACGCGAAGAAAAGCATTACTGGCACACAGGGCATCCTGGCGGGATCAAAGAGCGCACGAAAGCGCAAATCCTGGAAGGCGCGCATCCCGAACGTGTGGTGACGCTGGCGGTTAAACGCATGTTGCCGGGCAATCGCCTGAGCCGCAAACAAATGACAAACCTTCGGGTCTATGCTGGTGCCGCGCATCCGCATGAAGCACAAAGCCCTGATGTTCTGGATGTTGCATCCATGAACAAGAAAAACACGCGGAGCTGAGACAGATGGCTGACGAAATCAATACGCTCGAAGATCTCGCGGCTGTTGCAGGTGTGGATGCACCTGCTGCTGCGGAAGAAATATCCATTCACCGCGAACCGGTTCGCGACGAATTGGGCCGCGCTTACGCAACGGGCAAGCGGAAAGACGCTGTGGCACGGGTTTGGATCAAGCCTGGCTCTGGTAAAGTGACCGTTAATGGCAAAGACCAAGACAAGTATTTTGCACGTCCTGTTTTGCAGCTGATCTTGCGCCAACCCATGCAAATCGCAGGCGTTGAGGGTGAGTTTGACGTCATGGCGACTGTCAAAGGTGGTGGACTGACCGGTCAAGCCGGTGCGGTTAAGCACGGTATCTCAAAAGCGTTGCAATTGTATAATCCGTCCTTGCGTGGCGCACTGAAAGCGGCAGGTTTCCTGACACGCGACAGCCGTGTTGTGGAACGGAAGAAATACGGCAAGGCGAAAGCCCGTAAGAGCTTCCAGTTCTCCAAGCGTTAAGCTCAATTCATATGTATTTGGAGAGGCGGGTTTTTTGACCCGCCTTTTTTATGTGCAGCGTAAATTGATATGCAAAGTATATGGCTGGCCTGGAACAGCGCGTAATGATCTGCTTTCTGATTGGCACCTGGTCTTTGACACAGTGATAATCGATGTCTTTTTGGCTGAGATCTCAATGCTGCACGGTGTACTGGCACAGTTTACACCATCTGCCCCAATGGCTGTAGCGCCGGATGGTGAAGATGTTATCAAAACTGTTCCAACATTTGAAAATTCTAAAGAGTCATCGTTTTTTGATCCGCCGCAGCTCATGACGAACAAAATCAAAGTGAATAATCCAAGCTTAGTCATCCGGTGGCACCAATCCCAATCCGCGTAAGTACACACCTATCCCGGATTCCAGCAGATCTTCTGGCGGGAAAGGCGACGCGCGACCCGGTGAGTTGCGCGCAAACAATTCAACAACGCCATGTGACATAGCCCAAATATGTGCAGAAAACATTGACGCCGGTGGGCGTTTGTCCTCTGGAATGTGGCGCGATAAGTCAGTTGCAGCGCGTTCCAACACTCCATTGGCGCGACTTGCAACTTTGGCGAGTTCCGGTGTGCGATTCACACTAATTCCACTTTCAAACATGGCGATATAGTGTCCTGGAAATCTGCGCGCAAAGGCCAGATAGGCGCGTCCTGTCGCTTCAAACGCGGCCAATGCTGACGGTTGGCCTGTCTGATACGCGTGCTCCATCAAATCAGCGAAAATCTCGTACCCTTGGCGCGCCGCTTCTGCGATTAAGTCCTCACGGCCCTCAAAATGCCGATAAACCGCCGCCGGGGTCACGCCCGCTTCCTTAGCGGCCTGGCTTAACGTGAAACCTGTTGGGCCTTTTTCTTCAATGAGTTTCAATGCAGCATCCATCAGTGCTGCTTTGAGATTACCATGATGGTAGCCGCGTTTAGCCATGCCAAATGTCCGGACCACCACAGATCAATGGATCTGGTGGCCCGACAACCGCATGATCTTTTCCGGCGTAGTCGACGCGGCTCAAAACGTGTTGCATTGCCGCCAAGCGCGCGCGGCGTTTGTCGTCAGTACGGATAACTGTCCAAGGGGTCTTTGGTGAATGCGTGTGTTCAAAAAGATCTGCAATTGCACTCGAGTACGAGTCCCACTTCTTCAATCCTTCAACGTCGATTTTGCTGAGTTTCCATTGCTTTAACGTGTCTTTTTCACGTTGAAGGAAGCGACGCAATTGTTCGGGTCGACTGACATTCAACCAGAACTTTACCAATTTGATTCCGTCCGCAGCCAACATGTCTTCGAAACGAGGGGTTTGTCGAAAAAATAAACCGCGCTCTTCTGGCGAACAAAACCCAAACACATGTTCCACAACTGCGCGGTTGTACCAAGACCGATCAAAAAATACGATTTCGCCTGCGCTTGGAAGGTGCTTGATATAGCGTTGAAAATACCATTGCGATGCCTGCGTTTCGGTCGGTTTTGACAGGGCAACAATGCGCGCTCCGCGAGGATTAAGATTTTCCCGAAAGCGCTTGATTGTGCCGCCTTTTCCGGCCGCGTCGCGTCCTTCGAACACGATTGCAATCCGCGCGCCAGTCTCTTTGGTCCAAGACTGTAGCTTGACCAGCTCTATCTGCAACTTAGAGAACTCAGCGTCGTATTTTTTCCGGCTCAGACGTTTGGAATATGGGTAATCTGGGGCTAAGATGTGGCCCTTTTCGCTTTGCGCAATCGCGTCCCGGATCTGTTGCGGGGCGTCTTGGTTGTAAAAGGCGCTGATAGCACCGTCAAAAGGAAGGGCCATGTGCCGGGCTCCGATCATGGGGTCATCCTTCTATATGGGATGTTAATCGGCTTAACGCAAACCGGCACGCTGTGCTGCGCGTTCAATCGCGGCCAGTGTTGCGGCTTCGTCCGCGTGATGTGGCATATGTCCGACCCCTTCTAGGACGGTCAAGACAGCGCTGTCGACGCGCTCAGCCAACGGGATCGAATGGACCGAAAGGGGCACGATCGTGTCAAGGTCACCGTGCACGATCTCAATCGGAAGTTTTAGGGTTGGGTATTTGTCGGCCATTTTGACGACATGAGGACGCACACCATTTACTTGACGCGCATTGGCGCGAATGGTTTTCCGACGCAGCGTTAAGCCTGGACCAATATGATCGACATATCCGTCCGGAACCGCTTGTGGTTCAAAGATTGTGTCTATGATGCCGTTCACGTAGCTGCTTGGCACAAAAGCGGACAAAAAGGGCACGAACAACGCGCCACCGGCAGGCGAGGCATTTATGCGATAGGTCCAGTCCAACTCACCTGGCCAAGGATGAGACACGGCGCCAAGCAAAATCAAACCGGCTGTATCCGGATTGTCCAAGGCCCAAGAAAGCGCAACGGCGCCCCCAAAGGAATGCCCTAAGATCAATGGGTTTACGATCCCAAGTTCATCTGCTGCTTGACGCAAGATATTTGCTTGGAGCGATGGGCTTTCTCCTGCCGAATTCCAAGCTCCGCCAAAACCTTCTGGTTGCCGCGACCAGCCCAAACCGGGACGATCAAACACCGTCACACGATATTGGTCAGACAATTTCTCAACCAAAGAAAAGGTAAATTCACGCGTTGTGCCCGACGCTCCATGAAGCAAAATCAAATCGGGGCCTTCGCCGAACTGTTCTGCGTGGATTTTTACCCCGTCCAGCTCAATAAGTCGCCCGGGTGCAGGATATTGTCCTTCGGCACGCTTTTCGCGGATACCAGCGGTCAAATGAATAACCGCCAGGCCAATAGCCGTCATAAGGCACAGAAAAAGCACGCGTTTAGCCACCAATTTGTTCCAAATCAAAGTAAGTTGTTTGATAAATCTGGTTTATCCAATTTCCATATAGAAGATGTGCATGCGACCGCCAGCGGTTTTGTGGCACTGCATTTGGATCGTCATTTGGAAAGTAGTTAACAGGCAGCGCAATTTCAGCGCCATCTATCTGAGTCTGACCCAAGTCGCGATTGTATTCCTCGCCCAAAGTGCCGCTGTCATACTCAAAGTGGTTCAGAATATACAGCGCGCGGTGATCCGGATCTTCTATCAATGCGGGGCCGGCGACGTCAGACCCCAGCAGAATTGGTAGGCCAACAGCTTCGACTTCCGATCGTTTGACTTCTGTCCAACGGCTTACTGGAATCACACAATCATCTGAAAAACCACGCAAATACGGGCTGGCCGGTGCCATATTGTTGTGGCGAAACGTCCCGAAAAGCTTAGAGGCAAGAAGATGCTTGGACACATTGTGCAGATAGTGCAGCATCGCCATCCCGCCCCAGCAAACGCCAAATGTAGAATGCACGTTCGTTTGGGTCCAATCCATCACTTCACAAAGCTCGTCCCAATAGGTCACGTCTTCAAAATCAAGATGTTCAATCGGCGCACCAGTGATGATCAAGCCATCAAACTTCTGATCCTTAATTTCTTGAAAGGGTTTATAAAACTCAGCCATATGTTCGGCGGCCGTGGTCTTGGTTGCGTGTTCAGACATGCGAATTAACGATAGTTCAATCTGAAGAGGCGTTGCCCCGATCAACCGTGCAAACTGATTTTCTGTTTGAATTTTCTTCGGCATGAGGTTCAACAGCCCGATTCGCAATGGTCGAATATCTTGTCGGCTGGCTGTGTCTTCGTCGACAACCATAACACCTTCGCGTGTCAGAACATCGTAAGCAGGCAGCGAAGCGGGCAGTTTAATAGGCATGGACAGTCCATTTTCTGATTTTTATCAGGTAGTTGCGTGTTGAAGTTAAGCTAAAGCCCCTTGCCGATCAATGGCGCTGGCGATCAATATGTCGAAATCAGCCTCAGATTTCAAAGCACTGATTTCATCTGCTGTAACAGTCACCCCCCATTTGGCCATAGCTTCGTACCGGGGCTGCCGGTGCGCCAACGCTTTGGCGTACGTCCAGCGGATAAATGTGTCGGGTTCGACGCGGTCCGCGCTTTGCCCCGTTTCGCGCAAATAGTCGGTCCAACACTGCAACAAAAATGCGGGTTGGTAGGCCATCGGCTTCGGCGCGCGATCAAAACGGCGAATCAGTTCTTCTGTATGCGCTTCAGAGCCTTGGATCCAAATGAGCAAAGTTCGTGCGGCCAGTGTTTTCAACAACGGGTCTGTCAGGTCTTTCGCGTCAACCCATTCGCAGATGGACCCACCGGTGTCGCAAATAAAATTTGGGTATCCATACAATCGTTTCGCGCGATCAATGAAATATCCGGTATCAGTTAACGCCGCGATTTCAGCGGAACTGAATTGCTGTTGGCGCCGTTGATACTCATCAAGTGGCAGACCGCCTTTGGTTTTATCGCCCGGTTTGCCCAGGTAGGCCGATACTGGTGCAAGGTTTTCGAACGAGATGTTCGACCCTATGTAAATCGAATCGCTTTTTAAGAGATCCCGCAAGAATGGAACTTTCATCGCCTCGGCCTTGGCATTGTCGATGATGTACTCGCCCATGTAGCGCGTTCCAATTCGGTAATCGATTGAATAGTGGAACCAGCTTCCCGCGTCCCGCAACATTTGCGACACGTATGTTTTGCCCAAACCAGACATACCAAATAGCAGAATGTGCTTGTCGGTCGCGCGCTGCCAGGCCTCTGCAGTTGGGTATATCATCGAATTGCTCATATTTTCTGGGTGAAACCTTTGCATTGGTCCTACCGATGCGGGGACAGCCGGTCAATGAAGGCGCGCGCCAAACGTCTGTCCAACACAAGCAAGTTCAAAGCCGAAGTTAGGCGCGCTTGCGGGTTTCCGACCAAATATTCAAATAATTACCCAAAAATATGATCGCAGCACCTAGAAAAATCCAAGGATCCAATGGCTCTGCATATATGAGCCACCCGACGATTGCGATTGTTGGCAAGCGTCCAAAATCTATTGGACTAACGACTGCCGCGGGGGCAAGAGACAAGGCCTTGGTATAGCAAAAGTGGGCGCTGAGGCCGCACAAGCCAATGGCCAACACATAGGGCAGGGCTTGCCAAGTTGGAAGGGTGATGTTTCCATCATAACCTGCTGTTACAAGGCCTAAAAACAGCTGAACCAAAGTCAAATAGAACATGATGCAAGCGATAGAATCTGTTGTGGTTAAGCGTTTGGTCAAGATAACTGACAGCGCAAAAAATATCGCACAACTGGCGGCTGCCAGGACACCTGTGCTCAGCGACGTTGTACCGGGTTGGGCGACAAAAAGAATGCCGGCAAATCCGAGTAAAGCACTGACCAGCCGGATGCTTGTAAACCGCTCGCCCAGCAACAATGGGCTAAGCAATAAGACCCAAAGCGGCGTTGTAAATTCTAACGCAAAAACTTGACTGAGCGGAATGAAGGCCAAGGCATAGAACCACAGATTTTGGCCCGTGAAATGCGTAATATTGCGCAACACATGGGCGCCAAAGCGGTGCGTGCGCAGCTCAGACCAACGGTTCGTGACAGCGATTATCGCAACAACGACAATCAATCCGAACATCGATCGATACAGCATTATTTCAAATGTATCGAGAGCGCCCGCCAGTTCCCGTCCCGACACCGCCATTGCTGAAAATGACACGATTGTGCCCAACATCCAGATCAGGCCGCGCATTGTGTCAGACATCAAAACGCTCTTTTGAGCGATTTGCAAATTTGGTAAAACACCTTTGCAAATATGCGTAACGTATTGAAATCATTCCCACTCAATCGTGCCAGGGGGCTTGGACGTAATGTCATATGTCACGCGGTTGATACCGGGAACTTCATTGATGATGCGCGTCGCCGTTTCCCCAAGGAAGTCATGCGAGAACGGATAATAATCTGCTGTCATCCCATCCACAGAGGTCACGGCGCGCAAAGCGCATGCGTAATCATAAGTGCGCCCATCACCCATCACACCGACGGTGCGTACAGGAAGAATCGCACAAAAAGCCTGCCAGATGTCGTCATAAAGCCCGTGTTTGCGGATCTGATCGATATAGACGGCATCTGCCTCGCGCAGGATATCCAGTTTCGGACGCGTGATTTTACCCGGGCAGCGAATCGCCAGTCCTGGACCTGGAAAAGGATGACGCCCGATAAAACTGGACGGCAGCCCAAGTTCGCGGCCCAAGGCACGCACCTCATCTTTGAAAAGCTCGCGCAGGGGTTCGACCAGCTTCAGCCCCATTTTTTCCGGAAGGCCGCCGACATTGTGATGCGACTTGATCGTAACAGAAGGGCCACCTGAAAAGCTGACGCTTTCAATCACGTCCGGGTACAGGGTGCCCTGGGCAAGAAACTCGGCGCCCTCAACTTGGTCAGCGTATTTTTGGAACACGTCAATGAACAGTCGACCAATGATTTTTCTTTTTGTTTCTGGGTCACTTACGCCGTCAAGCTCACCCAAAAAAAGATCAGATTCGTCGGCGTGGATCAGCTTAAGGTTATAGTTATCGCGGAACATGCCCACGACCTCGGTTGCTTCATCTTTGCGCAGTAGCCCGTGATCGACAAACACACATGTCAGATTGTCGCCAATCGCTTCGTGGATCAGGATCGCCGCAACTGAGCTGTCGACGCCGCCCGATAGCGCGCAGATGACTTTCTTGTCACCAACTTGCGTACGGATCGCGTCAATCATGGTTTCACGGTAGGCCCCCATGGTCCAGTCGCCGGTAAACCCTGCAATCCGCACAAAGTTTTCGTAAAGCTTGGCGCCGTGCGGGGTGTGGTGCACTTCGGGATGGAATTGCACTGCATAAAACTGCCGGGCGGGATCGGCCGTGATCGCATAGGGCGCATTGGGCGAGGTGCCGTAGACTTCAAATCCGGGCGCAAGGCGGCTGACATGATCGCCATGGCTCATCCAGACTTGCTCGGGTCCGGTGTCAAACCAGCCATTCAGCAAATCTAATTTGCCTGTTGGCTCTACAAACGCGCGGCCAAATTCAGCTGTGCCGCCGCCACCGGAAATCTTGCCGCCTTCGACCAGCCCGCCAAGTTCTTGCATCATTACTTGCTGGCCATAGCAAATGCCCAAAATCGGTACGCCATAATCAAAAATACCGTCAGGGGGCCGCGGAGAGCCAGGGCGAACCACACTGTCAGGGCCGCCCGAAAAGATCACAGCTTTGGGCGCAATTGTGCGCACAACTTCCATGGTGACCTTTTGGTAGGGGTGAATTTCACAATACACATTCAATTCGCGCAAGCGACGCGCAATCAGCTGCGTGACTTGTGATCCGAAATCAATGATGAGCAGGCGGTCATGGGTGGTGTCAGACATAGCCCTTGGTTATGGCTGTGGCGGTCTATGTGCAAGAGGGGACATCGAATGACGCGCTTGTTAACGGAATTTGGCATGGGGACATCTTTGCGGCGGGGGGATTACACCCAAGCGGCCTGCCGTGGCGTGCGTGATGCACTGTGGCACAATTCGATCAATCTTGCTGAGCTTTACGGGTTTTCGAAAGAAGATATGCAGATTCGCGTTGATATCGGCGTTCAACAGCCTGATCGCGTTGATGTTTCGAAAATTGCTGCTGAGTTCCCTTATGGGCAACCCGACATACATGTGAGCCTGGGGGGATTGGACATTCCGCGCCCTGAAGGTTCGGGCAATCCGACGGTTGTTGCCAATATCGCGCTGTCGGTTAGCTTTGATATGGAGCGTGCCGATGTCTGAACAGCGTATGATCATCGAAATGGGTATGGGCAATGACATGTATGGTGAGGACTATACTAAGGCTGCCACCCGCGCGATCGAAGATGCGATCCGTCATTCCAGTCTGCCGATTTTTGAAGCCACGGACCTAAGCCATGATGAAATGCGGGTGCGTGTCACTGTTGGTGTGCAAGAACCTGGTTTGGTCGATTGTGAGGCTTTGGCCACGTGCCTGCCGCGCGGGCGCGCTGAAGTTGTTGCCGTTAAAGGTGGACTAAATGTAGATAATCCTGAAACGGGAGGACGAATTGTGATTGCATCAGCCGCTGTGGAAGCATTTTTGCCGCCACAAGCGGGTTGGGTTCTGCGCAAGCCATAAGGTTCAGACCGGGGCGCTGCCCCGGACCCCGGAGTTTTCTTGCTAAGTGAAGCTGCGTTGTTCTGCTTGTCGTTTTTATCCGTGTAAGGCCGTTTGACGTCGGGGCGCGCGCGGTTGCTTGCAGTACCTGTTGATCTAGGCGCAGGGCCTTAGGCGGAGAACGAACATGACAGAAGAAGTGAAACGTCGGCGCGGTCGTGGCGGTGGCGGGGCTGCACGGCGGGCGGAACGTGGGGCTGTATCGTTTGAGACGGCCAAATACATCGAGCGCAACATCCCAAATTTTGAAGTCTTAAATGACGAAGCGTTAGAAATCATTGAAGCGAACGCTGAAAGTGTCTTGGAAGAGATCGGTGTAAATTTCGTTTCTAATCCGGCTGCTTTGGCGCGTTGGAAAGAGGCCGGCGCAGATGTTAAGGGCGAGCGGGTTCATATTCCGCGCGGATTGGCGCGGGAATTGATCAAGACTGCACCGCAAACGTTCACGCAGCATGCGCGTAATCCTGAAAGAACTGTTGAAATTGGCGGTCGAAATCTTGTTCTTGCACCTGTTTATGGACCGCCCTTTGTGCGTGACGTGGCGGGTGGTCGACGGTATGCGACGATGGAGGATTTTCGCAAATTCGTGAAGCTTGGATATATGTCCAAATGGCTGCACCATTCCGGAGGTACGGTGTGTGAACCGACCGACATTGCGGTGAACAAGCGACACTTGGATATGTTGCATGCGCATATGACTTTGTCCGACAAACCTTTCATGGGGTCGGTCACAGAACCATCCCGTGCACAAGATTCGGTTGAGATGTGCGAGATTCTTTTTGGGAAACAGTTTGTTTCCGAAAACACCGTAATGACGTCTTTGATCAATATTAACTCTCCGATGACCTTCGATGACGTGATGATGGGCGCGATGGAGGTCTATGCAAAAGCCAACCAAGCTTGCATCATTTCGCCCTTCATCGTGGGGGGGGCCATGGCCCCAGTTTCTGTCGCCGGGACGCTGACACAAGTCATGGCCGAGGTGCTTGCCGGTATCGCCTATAACCAGTTGGTGCGCCCTGGTGCGCCGGTGATAATGGGGGCTTTTGTCACATCCATCGATATGAACTCGGGTGCGCCGACTTTTGGGACGCCAGAAGCGGCACATATCACCTACGGTGCTGGACAATTGGCGCGTCGTTTGGGACTGCCATATCGGTCGGCAGGTTCTTTTTGCGGGTCTAAATTGCCAGACGCACAAGCGGCGTATGAAACGTCTAACTCATTGAATATGGGTCTTTTATCTGGGGTCAACTTCATGCTGCATGCGTGCGGTTGGCTGGAAGGCGGGCTGGTGTCATCCTTTGAAAAGTTCGTGATGGATGCTGATCAATTAGGAGCATTGCATCACTTAGCGCGTGGCGTGGAAATGGATGAAAATGCGCAAGCAATGGGTGCAATCGCAGAAGTGGGCCCAGGCGGGCATTATTTGGGCTGCGCACATACCCAAGCCAACTTTAAGAATGCCTTCTGGAAGTCTGATTTATTGGACTATAAACCGTTTGAGACTTGGGCCGACGAGGGTGCGCGCGACACTCAAGAACTTGCGCGTTTGCGGGTGGAAAAGTTATTGTCCCAGTACCAGAAGCCTTCAATAGACCCAAATGTAGAAGAGGGTCTAAGTGATTATATAGAAAAGAAAAAAGCGGCTGAGCCCGATGCGTTTATGTAGGTGCAAGCGGGCTTAACCTTTACACCACACGAAGGGTCGCGGCGCGTAGCAAACGGGCCTCGGCGACCATTGCTATCAGGACATCGATGTGGCGGGTCAGTGAATATCCTGCATCATCTGAGAGCCGCTTTGCATTCAACTCAGTTTCGATCTCACTGAGCCGCAAAAGGGCATCTGCGCTCTTTGGAAGGCGGGCCAAGCCCAACAGGCGGGGCAAATGCATATCACGGCGATACTCTTGAGCTCCGATTCGGGCGGCGCGAACGAGAAGACGCGGGCGGTTCATTTTCGAAATATAGCTGATGACGTCGAGCATTTGGATTACCTCAAGTTGAATGTTGTGAGGGCAATGTGACTCAGGAATTCAACTGTTGCGCGAACTTTGATTTCTGCGTTCGGTGTGTAAGCCGGAAGATTATCTTTTGGAAACAAGATGAAAGAACGCTTCCCGGATTAAGACTTCAGTAACCATATAGCAATCATAGGTTGTACCGGGGGCTGTGGATAACTCGCAGAGGTTTAACGATTGGCATGACGAATATGGAAAACGGACATACGGTACTTCAAGATCGGACAGAACACACGGGTTCTGTTGTTCCGCCTTGGGTGCCGGAAACGGTTCACCTGTATTTGGCTCATACTGGTGCTGGCATGTCGATTCGGGATTTGGCCCGGCTCAATGCTTGCCATGCCTCTACGATTTCACGGCGCATTCGTCGCATCGAACAACAGCGGGACGATCCATTGATCGACGCTGCGTTGCGACGCATTGAGTCTCAGATTGAACCGGGGGCGCCAGAGTTGCGGCGCAACATCAAGAGGAATTTGAAGGCCATGAGCACTTCTGCTGAACGGGACCGGGCAAGTTTACTGCCCAATGAGTTTGATAAAGAATCGATGCGTGTGTTGCGTCGTTTATGTGAAACAGGGGCGGTGCTGGCCATCGCTGCTGATATGGATATGGCGGTCGTTGTGCGTGAAGCCAATGACGGATCCACAACACGTACGGCCGTTGTTGCGCAAGAAATTGCGCAAGCGATGGCCTTAAAGGGGTGGATCGAAACAACCGGGCACGGTCGGATCTTGCGCTACTGCATCACAGGTGCGGGACGAGATACTGTTAAAGACCACCTGCAAGCGCTTGGAACTGCGTCTGAAATGGAAATGGCCGAAGCGCCAGCGCATTTTGAGCCAGCTCCGCGGGCATTGGATGAAGACGGGTTCGGATCGCCGCGTAAGTTGCGATACAATCTAGCAGAATCACCTTTGACTGCTTTGGCCCGTCGCCGGGACAAGGATGGCACGCCATTTCTAAGCGAAGACTTGGTACGCTGCGGTGAACGTCTGCGCGAAGATTTTGAGCTGGCGCAAATGGGTCCACAAGTGACCCAGAACTGGACACAGTTTCTGTTAAGCGGCGGTGCTCAAGTCGCGGCAGAGGCGCCGAAATCAGGCTATGGCCCCGAGGCAGCTAAGTCGCGTGTCGTGACCGCACTGCAAGATCTTGGACCTGGGCTTAGCGATATCGCCTTGCGGTGTTGTTGCTTCCTTGAAGGTCTTGAAAACACTGAAAAACGAATGGGCTGGTCGGCGCGTTCGGGGAAGATCGTACTGCGAATCGCGTTGCAACGGTTAAAGCAGCACTATGACACCCATTTGACCGGCGAGGCTCAGATGATTGGCTAGCCTTTTGTGCGTCATCGCTGAATGATGCATTGGCAAAACTACGTGCGTAACAGGGCTTAAGGCTTTGGTTTTAGGGGAACTCCGTAAAGCTCTAGCCTGTGCCCGCGCAACTCATAACCCAGCTTGGCAGCGATTCGTTCTTGCAGCGCTTCGATATCAGCGTCGATAAATTCGATGACTTCGCCTGAATTCAAATCTATCAGGTGATCGTGGTGATCACGTTCAGCGTCCTCATAGCGGGCGCGGCCGTCACCGAACTCCAATTTTTCCAGAATTCCCGCTTCTTCGAACAGCTTAACAGTGCGGTAGACTGTCGCAATCGAAATGCCAGCATCGATTTTTTGCGCGCGCGCATACAGCTCTTCGACATCCGGATGATCGTCACTGTCTTGAAGAACCTGCGCCACAACACGGCGCTGGCCTGTCATTCGAAGGCCATTGGCTTCAAGTCTGTCAATTATGGTTGAGTTTGTCATGTCGTCTGCAGACCCGTGCCAAAAGAAAACGCCCCCCGATGAATAACGGGGGGCGGGCAATGGGTCTAGGCATGTCTTAGCTGTAAAGGCTTGGAACGCCCAGTTGGTCGTGGATTGCGTTCACGGCTGCAGCGTCCATGCCAAAGCCTTGTGCCAGTTTGTGCAAATATTGCGCTTCGGCCTGTGAATCCAGATCGATTCCCAAAATGGACATCGCGTAGACTTGCGGGCCAAGACCGTTTGGCGTGTCATTGACCAACGCATCAACATCGACCGGACGCTGCATTTCGGCTTGTACGAACTGTGCTTCTTCAGCATCAACGTCACCGCCCAAGCGTTCGATAAGCTTTGCCTTTTCCGAATCGTCCAGCTCTCCGTCGGCTTTGGTCGCTTGGATCATCGCCCGGATCATCAGCGCGGCTGCGGCCTCATGGTCTGCACTCGGTTGCAAAGCGGGATCAGGCGTCTCATCAAATTGAGAATTTAGTACTTCGCCAAAGCTGTGATCCGTGCTGGCTGGTTTAGCTGCCATGGAGCCTGCAAGGCCGCCCAGCAAGCCGCCAAGACCGCCGCCGCCCGCAGCCGCACCGGCCAACCCACCTAGGATGTTCTGCAAACCGCCGCCCTGTGCGTTGCCGCCTGCGCCACCGATCTGCTCCAATAGGCCACCCAAGCCACCTTGACCCAAACCGCCGCCCTGCGCGCCGCCGCCCAAGATCGAGCCCAACATATTTTCTAGCCCGCCACCTGCGGGGCTATTTGCGCCGCCAAATGGAGACCCGCCGCCGGATGCGTTTCCAACCAAGCCGCCCAGCAAACCGCCAAGACCGCCCGCGCCGCTGCCGGCAGCGCCGCCTTTCATCATCGATGATGCGCCTTTTGCGACAGCAACGCCAATCGCCATTTTCGCAAGTGTTTTAACCAAACTCATGAGGTTCCCCTTCGTGTTCATGACTTGTTAACCTACACAATACACGAAACTGACCCGCAAACAGGGGAAAATCAGCAAACTTGTCGCCTTTTTGGGGCAAGACTGCTGGATACATGGATAGGTTGAACCTATGTGCCGCAGAACGTCGCTGTGACGTGTTCAGAAAGGTGCGGGGCTCGGGTTAATTCCAAGAAAGACTCGTTTGGTTCGAACGGATAAGCTGTGGCCCGTAACATTTTGTCAAAAAGTGCATAATCACCTGCCACAGCCGCTGCAATCATTGCCTCGACTTGATGGTTTCGCGGGATAAGATAGGGGTTGGCATGACGCATTACGTCCGTTGGATTGGTCTCGTGTGCAAGTCGCGCGCGCCACGTCGACTCCCAGCTGTTATACGCAGTTGGGTCCGCAAATTGATCCCGAGCGGTACCACCGACAAGCGCATGAAAGGTATTGGTGAAATCCGCACCTTGCGTTTCCATTAAAGTTAACAGCTCTTGGATTAATGATGCGTCCTGCTGGGTTGGCGCCGCGATGCCAATTTTCGCAGCGAACCGGCGCAGCCATTCTTGTTCCAAAAGTACCGGCATCTCGTGAATGATTGCTGTGGCCGCTTCGATTGCAGCCTCTTTGTCGTCCATCTGTTGGATTAGAGCCGTCGCAAATTGCGCCATGTTCCAAACGATGATGTTTGGTTGTTGCCCAAACGCATAGCGCCCAGTGCGGTCAATTGAGGAAAATACTTTGCCAACAGCATAAGAGTCCATGAAGGCGCAAGGGCCATAATCAATCGTCTCGCCAGAAATCGTGCAATTGTCCGTATTCATCACGCCATGAATAAACCCAAAAGACATCCACGCGGGGATCAGTTTGGCCTGCAGCGCAACGACGTGCCGCAGCAAACCTAAAGGCCCGTCCGCGTCTGGGCAATGGCGTTGGATGGTATATTCCGTCAGCGTCTTCAATGCTTGGATATCGCCGCGATGGGCAAACACTTGGAAGGTGCCCACGCGGATATGTGAGGTCGCAACCCGCGTTAAAACCGCGCCGGGCAGGGCGGCTTCGCGGTAGACCATGTCGCCCGTTGTCACTGCGCACAAGGCTCTGGTCGTCGGAACGCCCAACGCATGCATCGCCTCAGACACCACATATTCCCGCAACACCGGTCCCAGCCAAGCGCGTCCATCGCCCATCCGAGAGTAAGGTGTCGGACCTGAACCTTTTAGTTGAATGTCGACCCGTAACCCATTGCTATTTATAACCTCTCCCAGCAACAAGGCACGACCATCCCCAAGTTGTGGGTTATAGGTTCCAAACTGATGTCCGGCATATAGCTGCGCCAACGGGGCGGCACCTTCGGGGGTTTTGTTGCCTGAAAAGACTTGTGCCAGATCGTTCGCTTCTGTGTGCGTCAAGCCGAGTTGCAACGCCAAGTCTTCGTTGAACGCAACAAGTTTTGGGTCCGACACAGGCGCCGCATCTTGGTATGTATAAAAGCCCTGTGGGAGCGCTGCGTATGTATTGTCGAAGGGGATCTGTAAGCTCATGGCGCGACCCTATTGTTTAGAAGCTGCGGGTCATCAGGTGATAGTCCTGGCGCATCTGAAATCCGCATTTCCCGTAAAGCCTTTGCGCCTTTTGATCGTCTGTGCGCACCTCAAGATGCAGTGCGCGCAACCCAACTTCGGCCAAGGCCAACGGCAAAGCCAAAAGAACTTCCGTCGCAATCCCGCGCCCACGCACGTTCGGTCGAATGTAGAGTTCGTCGATAAACCCATCCAGCCCGCCGAATTCGACAGACCAGCCAAACGTCAGAATAATATATCCAATAGGTGCGCGCGTTGGTCCGATCAGATACGCAGAGCCATGCGGAATTCCATTACACAAGGGGGCCAATGCGGCTTGACGGGTTTGCTCTAAGGTGGTCAGCTCAATTTCAGTGTGAAAAGCGGCCACCAATGCCCCCAGTCGTTCCAGGTGTTCGGGCGTTGCCAGGGTGAGCGATGCGCTCATAACCGCGCCAGACGTTCGGTAAGTAGATCGAAGAACGCGTTGGCGTCCACATCCCCCATAAACATTGCGTTGGCGCTGCGGTCTGTAACGCCCCACCAATCCGCTACACTCATTCCGGCGGTCAATTTGGACTGGGTTTCAATTTCTACGTTAATGGAGCGCCCAGTAAATAGGTCGGGTTTGATCAGATAAGCTGTGACGCAAGGATCATGCAACGGCGCACCATTGGAGCCGTATTTTTCTTTGTCAAACCGCTCAAAAAAATCGGTCATTTGAGCAACAGCGATCCCAACGGGGGTGCCCAGCTGTCTTAACGCGTCATTGCGTTCCCGGGTGACCAAAACCTTGTGCGTGACATCCAGCGGAAACACAATCAGCGGAACGCCAGATTTAAACACAATTTCAGCAGCTTCTGGATCGACGTAAATGTTAAATTCAGCCGCCGGGGTAATGTTTCCAACCTCGAAATAGGCCCCGCCCATCATGATGATTTCTTTCACCCTGTCGACAATATCAGGCGCGCGTTGAAAGGCGCTTGCAATATTCGTCATTGGTCCAAGCACACACAATGTGACCGTTCTTGGGTCCTCGCGGCGTATGGTTTCGATAATAAAATCCACTGCATGCTGATGCTGCAATTGCATTTGAGGATCGGGCAAAACCGGACCGTCTAGTCCCGTTTTACCATGCACATGTTCGGCCGTGACCAAATTGCGCACCAGCGGGCGGTCACATCCGGCGTAGACTTTTGTGCCAGGAAAACCGGCAAGTTCGCATACGATACACGCGTTCTTCGCGGTCAGGGCCAAAGGCACATTTCCTGCAACAGCGGTCACCCCGAGGACATCAATTTCGTCTGGACTGGCAAGAGCCAACAGGATCGCGACGGCGTCGTCTTGCCCGGGATCGGTATCGATAATAACTTTACGCGCGCTCATAAGGTTTCGCTTCTAAATTGATGCGTCATTTAGGAACTCACCTATAGACATCTGTTGTGGCAAAACAAATCAATTCACGCGCTCTGTTTGCTTTACCGCATCCCACAGAGCATCCATTTCGGCTAAGGTACTGTCTTCGGGACGCTTCGAGATTTCAGCCAATCGGGCTTCCACACCTTCAAACCGGCGTTGAAATTTCGCATTGGCTGCGCGCAATGCCGCTTCTGGGTCAACTTTCATATGGCGCGCTAAATTCGCCATAACAAACAACAAATCCCCAAATTCTTCATCTACATCCGCTTGCGTTTTCGTGTCGACTGCCTCAACCAGTTCGCGGCTTTCTTCCAAAATCTTGTCCAAAACTTGCGTTGTTTCGGGCCAGTCAAACCCGACCCGGGCCGCGCGCTTTTGCAATTTTACCGCACGCAACAAGGCCGGCAATCCAATCGCAACCCCGTCCAAGGCGCCTTTTTGCGCCTGCTGCGCCCGTTCTGCGGCCTTTATCGTTTCCCAATCTTTGGTTTGTTGCTCTGCAGATTTGTCACGGCTTTCGGATCCAAACACATGCGGATGTCGATCGATCATTTTTTGCGCGATGTTTTCTGCGACATCTTGAAAATCAAACAAACCTTGTTCCGATGAAATCGCCGTGTGATAGACCGTTTGCAGCAGCAAATCCCCCAGCTCGCCTTTCAGATCTTCCCAGTTTTCGCGTTCAATTGCATCGGCAACTTCATAAGCCTCTTCAATGGTATAGGGCGCGATGCTCGCAAATGTTTGCTCAATATCCCAAGGACACCCTGTGTCTGGATCGCGCAGGCGGCGCATCACGGCCAACAATCGCTCCATTCCGGGGGCAGTATCAAAGATCGGGTCGTCAGGCATTGCAGCGGGCTCCGGTTTTCTGTCAAATGGCAGTGAACCCAAGCCCGAAACAGGAGTCCACCCCATGCCCGTGATTAACCGAATTGCCGGATTGCGCGATGAGATGACTGAGTGGCGGCAATATCTGCACACGATCCCTGAATTGGATATGGAGTGTCACAAGACCGCGGCTTTTGTCGCAGAAAAGCTGCGCGCGTTCGGCGTCGATGAAGTGCATGAAGGCATCGGCGTGACGGGCATTGTCGGCATAATCGAGGGGCAGGGTGCGGGCAGCACGATTGGCCTGCGCGCAGATATGGACGCGCTGCCCATCACTGAGGCCACGGGCGTTGACTATGCGTCCACCCATAACGGCAATATGCACGCCTGCGGACATGATGGGCATACGACTATGCTGCTAGGGGCGGCGAAATACTTGTGCGAAACGCGCAACTTTTCGGGCCGTGTGGCGCTGATTTTTCAGCCGGGCGAAGAAGGCACCGGCGGTGGGCGAATAATGGTTGAAGAAGGTATCATGGACAGGTTCGACATTGGCGAAGTCTATGCGATTCACAATGTGCCGGATCTACCTGAGGGACAATTCCACGGACGTGCTGGCCCGATTATGGCGGCGGTTGATACGTTCACGATTCACATCACAGGCACGGGCGGACATGGCGCAATGCCAGAAACGACAGCTGATCCTGTGGTTGCTGTTTTAGGAATTGGGCAAGCATTACAAACGATTATAAGTCGTAATGTACCCTCTTTGGATCAGGCCGTTGTGTCGCTGACGCAAATCCACACAGGCACGACAGACAATGTGATTCCCGAAACGGCGTATATGAACGGCACGATCCGCACCTTTTCGCGTGAGGTCCAAGACCTCATCCACACACGCATCCACGACATCGCCCAAGCGCAAGCCACCAGTTATGGTGTGTCGGCCGAGGTTCACATTAAACCGGGCTATCCCGCGACGATTAACACGCAGGAACAGACGGAATTTGCGGTGCGCGTGGCTCAGGATATTGCGGGCGCTGACAATGTCGAAGGCAACACCGATCCAGTCGCCGGAGCCGAAGATTTCGCCTATATGCTTGAGGCCCGTCCCGGCGCGTATCTGTTTATGGGGCAGGGCCCAAGTGCTGGGTTGCATCACCCAGAATACAATTTCAACGATTCCGCAGCCCCGTTTGGCGCCAGTTATTTCGCGCGTTTGGTGGAAACGGCGCAGCCCGTTAAGGCCGCGTCTTAAATGGCGCTGGAAGATTCAAAACACGATGTAGATCAAGCCTTTACACGGGACGACCCAAAGGGACTTAGCTTTGAAAATGCCTTTGGAGGCGCGCTCAGTTTTATGCGGCGGCGCTATACCAAGGATCTTACAGGCGTTGATATTGCAGTGACCGGGGTGCCGTTTGATCAGGCTGTGACCAATCGACCCGGCACCCGATTAGGCCCACGCGCGATCCGCGAAGCCTCGACCTTGCAAGCGCCTGATGCGCCTTATGGTTGGCCGTTTGATGTGTTCAGCGATCGACATATCGTGGATTATGGTGATCTGGCGTTTGACTATGCCAATATCCCGGACTTTCCTGCAGCACTTCAGGCCCATATCGCGACGATCTTAAAGGCCGGATCTGCCAGTGTGACTTTGGGTGGCGATCACTATATTTCGTTCCCGATCCTTAAAGCTTATGCCGAAAAATATGGCCCAATGTCGCTGATCCAGATCGATGCCCATACCGACACCTGGGCCGATGACAACATGGACCGCGTTGATCACGGTACGATGTTTTATAAGGCCGTGAAATCGGGCGTCGTCGATCCGGCGCGCTCTGTGCAGATCGGCATTCGCACCAGCAATCCCGATACGCTTGGGGTGAACATTATCGACGCTGCTGAAGTGCATCGCATTGGGCCGGAAGCCGCGGCGCAAAAGGCACGCGATATCGTCGGGGGCCATCCGACCTACCTTAGCTTTGACATAGACGGCTTGGATCCTGCCTTTGCGCCGGGCACGGGCACGCCAGTTTGGGGTGGCCTGAGCAGCGCACAAGCCGCAGCGCTGTTGCGAAATTTGGCAGGCATCAATATTCGGGGCGGAGACATCGTCGAAGTGTCTCCACCCTTTGACAACAGTGGCGCGACCGCGATAGCAGGGGCGCACGTAGCAGTTGAGCTGTGCTGCCTTTTGGGGTGGCGCATGCGTGAGGACACATGACAAACCAACCCATTAGCGGAAATGACCTGGCGCGCTTTTCAGGCCCCAACACCTTTATGCGCCTGCCCAGTGCTGGGGATCTGACTGATCTTGACGTCGCGATTCTGGGCATTCCCATGGATATTGGCACATCGTGGCGGTCAGGCACACGCTTTGGACCCAAACAAATTCGCTCTGAAAGCGCGATGATCCGACCCTATAATATTCAAACAGGGGCTGCGCCCTTTGACAGTTTGAACATGGCGGATATCGGAGATCTGGCGATAAATACGTTTTCTCTAAAGGAAAGTTTGCGAATTATTGCGGATAGTTATCGCGTCATCTTAACGTCAAAGGTCTGTCCCGTTGCGTTGGGCGGGGATCACTCGATCACATTGCCAATTTTGCGGATGATGGCGCAAAAGCACGGACCCGTGGGGTTGATCCACATCGATGCCCATGCGGACGTGAACGATGAAATGTTCGGCGAGAAAGAAACGCATGGCACAGTGTTTCGTCGCGCGTTTGAGGAAGGCTTGGTTAATCCCAGCAAAACCTATCAGGTCGGATTGCGCGGAACTGGATATACTGCCGAGGATTTTTCCGAAGCGGCGGGATGGGGCTACCAACAGTTCCTTGCATCCGAGCTTTGGCACAAATCGCTCAGCGGATTGGGGGCAGAAATCCGCCGGGATTTGGGCGACACACCCGTTTATGTGTCTTATGACATCGACAGTTTGGACCCAGCTTTCGCGCCCGGAACTGGCACACCCGAAATAGGCGGCCTAAGTACCATGCAGGCGATGGAATTCATCCGGGCCTTGCGCGGTGCCAATATCGTGGGCTGCGACATGGTCGAAGTGTCCCCGCCTTATGATCAAAGTGGCAATACGGCCTTGGTGGCTGCGAACCTTGTGTTTGAGCTGCTCTGCGTTCTACCTGGCGTCACATATAGATAAACTGGCCACTGTGTGTTTACCAAAAGGCGTCCCCTTATGACTTGGATTATCCTAACCATCCTTGCGCTTGTCGCCCTTAGCTTTGCACGGGTGATGCCTGTAGACCCAGCGCGTTGGCACAAAGCTGTTCAAGGTGACGCTGACAAGGACACCGCAAGCTCAGCTTTGCGCGTAATGCCAGCGCCGGAAAATGCCTTAATGCGATTGGATAAGATCGCCTTGCAAACCCCCAGAACGAAAAGAGTGTCAGGCGCGCCCGAGGATGGGCGCATTACATACGAAACCCGATCTTTGGTGTTTGGGTTTCCAGACTACACCACTGTAGACGTCGACAAAGACACTCTGCGCATTTACGCGCGGCTGCGGTTTGGCAAAGCCGATCTGGGGGTCAACAAAGCCCGGGTCGAGGCGTGGATCGCTCAACTTAAGAGCTAAGACACCCAGACGTCACTTCGCGCCACATCGGCACGTTTAACGACATCTGACATTGGGCCATGAACATGCGCCCATCGACCTGCATGCAAATTGTTTCACCCAATTCGATGCGCGCGCCAGAGCGGTCCGTGCAATAGCAGTCTACAGTTTTGCCAGACGGCCCAGTGACATCGGCCATCAGGGGCGCGGTGAAAGCGGTGATGAAAAAAGCTGTGCGTATCATAAGGGAAATATACTCCGAATCATCACCTTGACCAAGCCTTTGTGATGCATCAGACCTCCGGCCATGATGAACACTGATCGTTTGGAACAAATCCGCCAACGCTTTCAATTTCTTGAGGCGCAGATGGCCGAAGCTGCAGGCAGTGATATTGCCGCGCTTGCCAAAGAATATTCGGATTTGCGTCCCGTTGTTGAGCAAATCGAACTCTATCATCGCCTTTTGCGCGATATCCAAGATGCTGAGGCGATGTTGGACGACCCCGACATGAAGGCTCTGGCCGAGGATGAACTGCCAAACCTGCGCACAGCTTTGCCTGCCGCTGAAACTGCGCTGCAACTTTCGTTATTGCCGAAAGACGCAGCCGACGCGCGCGCTGCGATGTTGGAAATCCGGCCCGGAACTGGCGGGGATGAGGCCGCCTTGTTCGCCGCCGACCTGTTGCGGATGTATGTGAAATATTCTGAGGCGCGCGGCTGGAAAGTCGACATCGTCGAAGAGGCCGCCACAGAGCTGGGCGGGATCAAAGAGGTCGTCGCACATATCACCGGGCAAAATGTGTTTGAACGCTTGAAGTTCGAATCTGGCGTCCACCGCGTCCAACGTGTGCCCGAGACCGAAAGCGGGGGGCGCGTGCATACTTCGGCTGCAACCGTCGCGGTCCTGCCAGAAGCCGAGGATGTAGATATTGAAATTAACGCCAATGACATCCGAATCGATACGATGCGCTCCTCGGGGGCAGGTGGGCAACACGTGAATACGACGGATTCTGCTGTTCGCATTACCCATATCCCTACGGGAATCGTGGTGACCAGTTCCGAAAAGTCACAACACCGCAATCGAGACAAGGCCATGCAGGTTCTGAAAGCGCGTTTGTTTGATATGGAACGCCAGCGCGCACATGATGAACGTTCGGCTGATCGGGCGTCGCAAGTGGGCTCTGGCGATCGCTCGGAACGGATTCGGACGTATAATTTCCCGCAAGGCCGTATGACCGATCATCGAATTGGGCTGACGTTGTATAAGCTTGACGCGGTGATGGGCGGGGACTTGGACGAAACTGTCGATGCTTTAATCGCCGAAGATCAAGCCCGTAAATTGGCCGAGATGAACGGATGACCGCTGCACAAGCTTTGGCGGCGGCTGCTGCCCGTTTACGCGCCGCTGGCGTTGATGATCCAGCCCGGGATGCGCGTGTCTTGTTGGCCCATGCGGCAAAAGTCGATGCTACGCGGATCACATTGATTGCCCCCGAAGATCTAGACCCAGATATCGCAACCCGCTTTGATCAATTGATTTCTTTGCGCGCTGTTCGGGTTCCAGTGTCACATTTGGTGGGCGAGCGCGCCTTTTATGGTCGTAATTTCAAAGTGTCAGCAGACGTTCTTGATCCAAGACCTGAAACGGAAACACTTATTGAGGCAGCGCTGGCCGACCCTTTTGGCAGCGTCTTAGATCTTGGAACTGGCTCTGGCTGTATCTTGGTGACGTTGCTGTGTGAACGCGACCACGCCGTTGGGCTTGGCGTTGATCTGTCCGAGGCCGCCTGTCTTCAAGCCAGTGCCAATGCACATCTACACCACGTCGCGCGCCGCGCGGATATCAAAACGTCGGACTGGTTTGGGTCGATCACTGGCACATTCGATCTGATTGTCAGCAATCCCCCGTATCTGAGCTGGGAGGACATGCAGAATGTGCAGCCCGAACTGGCCCGTCACGAACCGCGCATGGCGCTGACGGATGAGGCGGATGGGCTTACAGCATATCGTCTGATTGCAGAACATAGTCGTCAATTCTTAGAACCTGATGGCCGTGTTTTGGTGGAAATCGGGTGGACACAAGGGGCAGCCGTTGCCGATTTATTCACAAAGTCCGGTTGGTCAAATGTCACAGTCCTGCCAGATCTGGATGGGCGCGACCGTGTTGTATTGGCCCGTCACCCGGCCCAATCACGATGATTTCCTGCCACTTTGGCGATTCAAACGCGTTTTTCGCAAATTACCCTTGCTCAAACTGATCTGACATGTTTATTCCAGTGTCACGTCTACAGGTGGGGCAAAGCCCCGGCAGATGTACAATACCCACACAGCCGACCAAAAAAATTTTACGATGCACGGTGCATCCCGGTCCGGCAAAAGAACCTCAAGGCTCGTCAGATTTAATGAAATCTTCAAGATCCCGGTCCCGGAATAAGAACCGCAATAACAACCGTCCGTCAGGTGGCAACGTCATCAATCGGGTGTTCGACTCTTCGGGCCCTGAAGGCAAAGTTCGCGGCACACCGCAGCAGATCATCGACAAGTACAATCAGTTGGCGCGAGATGCCCAGCTGTCCAATGACCGCGTGGCTGCCGAAAACTTTCAGCAGCACGCAGAGCATTACCTGCGTCTGCTAAGCGAAGCGCAGCGTGAAATTGACGCGCGCCGCGAAGAGCAAGACCGCCAGAACCGCGAACGTCAAGCCGAACAGGATCGTCAGAACCGCGAACGTCAGGCAGAACGAGACCGCGAGCGTGCCGAGCGTGAAGCCAATGCACCCGAAGGTGTAAAGCCGACCGAGGCGCCAGTTGATCCCGGGTCAAGCGAGCAGCCCGATGTTGTTGAATCGCCAAAAGATGCCGGTCTTGTCGAGACGCCTGAAGACAAACCCAAGCCCAAGCCGAAACGGCCTCGCACGCGCAAACCTAAGCCCAAGCCGGAACCTGCGGCTGCTGGGGACGCGCCTAAAGAAAAACCCCCCGAAAGTGATGCGCCAGAGGCTGCCGTAGAGTGAGCGTAGAACAATGTCCCGGGCTTGGGACATTCGAGTGCGTTACAGACTATGATCGCGGCACGTGGGCGCGTATTTACGCCTTTGTGAGATCAGAGCCGAAGGCTTTTTCGCGCGATGCTACGATAGGCGGGCATGTCACGGGCTCTGCCTTTGTGCTCTCACCGGACGGCACCTCTGTGCTGCTGACACATCACAAAAAACTGGGGATTTGGATCCAGTTGGGCGGGCATTGTGACGGTATCAAAGATGCAAGCTTTGTCGCGCTGAAAGAAGCCTATGAAGAAAGTGGGTTGGATCAGATATTTCTATTTAGGCCTAATATCTTTGACGTAGATATTCATGTGATACCTAAGCACAAGTCCGACCCCGCACACCTGCATTACGATGTGCGGTTTTTGTTCCAGGCGTCTTCGGAAAACGTCACCGTTTCTGAAGAAAGCAACGATTTAGCTTGGATCCCTTTGCACGACTTACATCTGAAGACATCTGAACCCACAATGCTTCGGATGCGCGATAAGGCCGTTAAATGGATCGCCGCGGATCAGGCTTAGCCTTGCGCCGCTTTCAAGGAGCGCGCCAGGGCGCAAAACCCTTCCAACGGTACAGTTTCCGCGCGATCCGTCGGTTTCAAACCCGCGCCAATCAAGTGCTCTTCAATATCTGGCGACACAGATTTTAAAGCCGCACGTAGCATTTTACGTCTTTGATTGAACGCCGCTGCGACGACCCGTTCCAGTGTCTTGGCATCCGCGGGAAATCGCGGTTCTGCTAAGGCGCGCAAATGCACAACGGCAGAGGACACTTTAGGCGCAGGCGTAAAAGCTTCGGGCGGTAAAGACAGCGCAATCTGTGCATTGCATCGCCAATTTGCCAATAGCGATAAGCGTCCATAGGCTTTGGATCCCGGCGCGGCAACAATCCGCTGCGCAACTTCACGCTGAAACATAAGGGTGAGGCTTTGCCAATACGGTGGCCAACTGGGCGGCGTTAACCACCGAACCAGCAATTCAGTACCAACATTATAGGGTAGATTCGCAGCGATTCGAATGGGCGGGGTCAGATGTGCCAGCGGATTGACCTGCAATGCATCACCTTCCAACACAGTTAACCGTCCGGGATAGGCTGTGGCAATTTCGTTCAGCGCCGGGATGCAACGGGGGTCTTTTTCGATCGCAAGTACGTGACGCGCGCCTTCAGCCAAAAGCCCGCGCGTTAGCCCGCCCGGTCCAGGGCCAATCTCTAGGACGTCTGTATCACTCAAATCCCCGGCAATCCGCGCGATCTTTGCCGTCAAGTTCAAATCTAGCAGGAAGTTCTGTCCCAATGCTTTGCGCGCCGTCAATTCATGCGTGGCCAAAACCTCACGCAAGGGGGGCAGATCATCGATGCGGCTCATAAAGTTGGAGCCATGCGGGATGCCATACGGATTGCCTCGATCATCGAACTTGGATTGGCAGTCCCGCTGCCTGCAATATCAAACGCTGTTCCGTGATCAGGTGAGGTTCGCACGAATGGTAGACCCAACGTGACATTCACGCCGCGATCGAAATCCAGAGTCTTAATTGGGATCAATGCTTGATCGTGATACATGCAAATCGCGGCATCATATGTTTCCCGCGCTGCAGCATGAAACATCGTATCTGCCGACATCGGACCGCGCAAGTCTACACCGGTTTGCGCGATCTCGTGCACCAATGGTGCAATCCAATCCAGTTCCTCTTTGCCCATCGCCCCACCTTCGCCCGCATGGGGGTTAAGCCCGGCCACAGCAATGCGCGGTGCGGTGATCCCGAACTGATCTTGCAATCCTTGTGCTGTGATTTGAATAGTGCGGCGCAAAAGATCAGGTTTAAGCTGCTTGGACACCTGAGCCAGGGCAATGTGGATCGTCGCCGGCACCACACGCAATTGCTCCGAGGCCAACATCATCACAACATCGACGCCGCCCGCTAAATGCGCCAAATATTCTGTATGCCCTGGCCAAGCAAAATCCGCGCCGTCTTGCAGCACCTTCTTGTGGATCGGCGCAGTACAAATCCCACCAGCCGCACCAGTTTGCGCCAATGCCACCGCCCGTTTGATCACGTCAATCACGGATTGCGCATGGGACAATTTTGGCTGTCCCGGCGTACGCTGACCGGGGAAGGTATGCCGTAGAACGGGCAGAGCGCTTGGGCAAACGGCATTTGCCTCAGACGGGGATGTTATCACTGCAACGGGTGTTTCGTTCGGCACATGGTCAGGATCCCCAATCCAGAACACCGGCACGTCATCGCGCAATATCTGCCATGCGGCAGCTGCGATTTCCGGACCAATCCCTGCAGGTTCACCGCAAGTGATCGCGATTGGAGTATGGTTCATTTTTCGCGAATACGCGCATCTGCGCGAAGCTCTTCGATGAAGCTATCTGCCAAAGCTGTAAGACGCTCTTGACGCAGTCGCCCTGCGATGGCTTCGCGTGACACATCCTCATTGGCGGCAGCAGTACGCCCACACATCATCAAAAACACCAGTGATTGACCATCATTAGAAACAAGCGCAGTGGACACTTCGTCTTCGTCTAACTTGGCCAATTCCAACGCGATATTCTGAGGAATTTCAGCAGGGGCTTTGACGTCGCGCAACAATTGTTCGTCAGGGCCGTCCTTATTGATAGCATACAGATCGTCGCACACATCAACTTGTGCACGCAATTTCGCCGCCTGTGCAAGCGCAGCTTCAGAACGTCCGCCAGGTATGAAATATTGGGCATATTCAATGGCTGCATATTCTTGCGCTGGGGCATCCGTTTCTTCAATCGCCCGCAGTTGGAACAGCGCCACCGCATTAGGAAGTGGCAGCGGAGACGTCACTTCGCCGGGGGCCAAAGCCAAGATCAAGGGGCGCAAAGGGGCGGGTAAATTTGTCAACGGCGTCCAAGGCAATTGCCCCCCACGTCCACGCGACGCTGTGGCAGAAAACCGACGCGCATTGGCTGAAAATTCTCCAAAGCTTGCCGATTGCGCAATCCGCTCTGCGCGGGCCAATACAGCTGCCTGTTGGTTGGGCGGTGCGGGCATGATGATTTCTGACAGCAAAACCCGCACGCCACTTGTGCCGGTCGTTGCGGCTAACGCACGGTCAATCTCGGCCTCAGTGACTTGCACGCGTGGGCCAAAACGGGCGCGCACCAAATCGCGCCAAGCGATTCCAACAGCGATGAAATCACGGAAAGTTTCAGGTGCAACACCGCGTTGGCCAATGGCTTTTATGAACTCTTCAGGGCTGAGATTGGCACGACCGGCAAATTCAGCCATTCCGTCTTCGATCCCCGTTTCAGATAATTCTAAGCCTGCCACGCGAATGGCTTGCGCGCGCAGCTTGTCGTTGATCAGCTCGGCGCGCGCAACATCAGCCCCTGAATTGGCCGGCGAAATAACCCGCAAAAACAGTTCGCGTTGTTGCAGCTCGTAGGCTGTAATGATGTCTTCATTCACCTGTAGGACGGCGGCAAAAGGGTTTTGCGCCAAGGTTACAAATGGCGTCATAACAAAGGCACAGCAAAGGCTGATCAAGAGGCGGGGGATGAGCATGTTCTTTTGGTGCTTTCTGTTCCTGATTTGGCTGAAAAGCCACTAAGTCCGATGGATAGGCTAAGCGTGGTGGACGGTTCAACCACTGTTGATGTGGCAAACCGGCGGAAGACATCGAAATTTAACGTTACACATTCATTGGTATATTCCAGCCCTAATCCTGCCCAAGAGGATCTATCATCCTCAAGATCATAGCGCCAAAGCCCAGAGAAATTCCAGTGCCGCGCTACAAGATATTGACCGTTGACGGTTAGCTCAGAGACAGCGCGGTTGCGATTTTCGTCGCTGTCTTCGTCCAACCACACATAACCGGCGCCCAGCTTTCCTTTGCCGCGGGTGTAATCGGCACGCATTTCGGCCTTCGAAAAGTTGAATTCTGAATCAAACAGCGCACGCCCCGCCAGGGCAAGTCCAGACTGACTGCGCAAAATTCCCGAAATAAGCGTATCCGAGCGGGCGCCGTCTAAGCCCGACGTGGCGTTGAAATCGGGATGCGCGTCGTCTCGGATCAACTGCCCAACCGCAATATAACTTTCCCAACCATTGGGATCATAGCGCGCCCAATTCAAACCAACGGCCAAGACGGATCCATGCTCGCGCCGGTCAGCTTCGGGAAACCGTGACAGGGCCAACAAATTGCCCTCGTCAAACTCCACGCTCCGACTTTCATCATCGGGTACATTTGCGGGCGCACCGCCTGTCCAAGCCAACTGAACCACAGGTTCCAGATAATGAAGTGTTCCGTTTTGCGTGGTTTTTCGCAGGGGATAGCGCAGGGCCAAAGAGGCTTGCGGGATGGCTTGGGTTTGGGATCCGGCGAAAACGTCGTCTTGCCGGGTTTCAAATACCTGTAATGCGACGCCAACTTTCGCATCGGCTTGCACCCCATGCATCCCGTGCCAACTGCGCAGCCAAAACAGATCCGCCTGCAAACGCGCCACATCACGTCCCGCGCCAGACACAGGACTGCGCGATGTGCGCTGGTGCCCATGGGCGGCCAGGCTGAGACGCAGTTCGCCCCCCAGCGTTTTTGGAAAATAGCGACGTTCAAAATTGCCGTCCAAAACTAAAGTCGGCAATTGGGACTGGATCTCGTCCGTGCGCAGGCTGTGATAAACGATCGCACTGCCCAAAATATATTCATCGCGCCGGGTGCGGCTAAGCGCGATTTGACTGTCCAGCCTGGATTTAAACGAATAGCCATATTGCGCCAAATAGGCATTGTCCGAGGCCACTTCGACGTCAAATCGCAGAACATAGCCGCGTCCGACCCCAAAAGATCCGCCGCCCATCACATAAAAACGGTCCTCATCGGGCAGCAACGTATCGCGCGACACTGCGCCGTCAAAGGTGATGCGCCCCGTGCGAAATGCTTGCCGATAGCGGGCTTCTAAGGTGCGTGTTTCAGACGACAGATAAGGCCTTAGCGTCAAATCTTTGTGATCGCCCAATCGGATGAAATAGGGAATATTAATTCCCAGACCCAGCTGCGAGTTGCTGCGCAAACGCGGGATCAAAAAACCTGTGGCGCGTTCGACAGTCGGATCTGGCAGCCGCAATCGCGGCAAATACAAGATCGGAACGGGTCCCACGCGCAATGTGGCGTGGTCGAAATACAGTTGCCGTTCTTCTTTGTCATGTACCACACGTTTGGCGCGGATATGCCACAGCGGCAGCTGACCCTCTTCGCAGATCCGGCACGACGTGGCTGCAACTTTGTAGAGCTGGCTGTAGCGCGTATCGATCCTGTCAATTTGCACGGCGGCAAATTGCAGCTGTTCGTTGATTACCATCCGCGCAGAACGCAAAATCCCCGTGAACAAGACACTGTCCAACTCTGCCTGTGTGGCCAGAATGGTGGTCTTTGTGCCATCTTTCACAGAAAGGGGGCCGTCAATGATCAAACTGTCCTTTCGTTGATTATACGTGATCCGCGGCGCCTTTACGGTCACGCCGTTTTGAAAGACTTCAACATTGCCTGTCGCAACAAGCGTGTCATCGGCTTCCAACCGCACGTTGTCGGCAATCAAGATCGCAGGCGGGGATTGCGCAAAAGACATAGGCGCAAGACAAAGCCAGATCAGGACGAGGGTGAGGGCGCGCAACATAGCTATCCGTCCTCAGCGTGTAAAATCAGCCCAAAGGCCAAAAGGATCGCGGCAATTGGGACGGCCCAAGTGGACAAGTAAATACCCAACTGTCCGTTCTCGCCTAGGATCGTCGCAAAACTGCGTACGAAATACATCGCAAATCCAAGTAAAACGGCAGATACGACAGCAAGGCCTGTGCCGCCCAACCGGGTGTGACGCATGGTAAACGCGGCGCCAACCAACACCATGGCCACAAGAAATAAGGGACGGGACAGTTCTGCCTGAAACCACACGCGGTGACGCTGCGCCGAAAATCCAGCCTGTTCCAGTTGCGCTATGAACTCAGACATATCCCACAGCGAAATCCCTGACTTCGCGCCCAAACTTTCGCGAATTCGATCCAAGGTCAACGTCGAGGGCACTTCCAAGCGATCAAACCGTTGCGCCGCTGCTTCAGGGTTCGTGTCTTGCATCAGTGGCCACTGCTTGACATCCTGAAGCGACCAAAGTCCGGGCAATAGCGCAGCACTTGCGGCCTCAAGCCGTTGTACGGGGCCGCCGTTCGGTGCGTAGGTTAGAAAAGTCACATCATACAAGATCGACGCATCGGCATTGGATCGCGCGGCCCGGATCACGCTTTGCCCCGCGTCACTGCCTTGGCGCAACCACAACCCTTCGCTGGATACGGACAGGGTCGCAGTCCCGCCGGCTTGATAGGATTCAGACAACACCGAAAACCGATTGGAAAACGCCGCAACCATGGGGCCCAACGACGTCACCGCGAGCACGCCGATTAAAAAGGCCACTGTGACCGGCGCAAACAAGGCCCGCGTAGCTGACCTTCCTGCAGCGCGCGTAACTACCATTTCTGAACTGCGCGCAAAATTGATGAACAATGTAATGGTTGCCAATAACAGGATCAGCGGAAGGATTTGATTTAACGTGCCCGGCGTCTTCAACAGCATCAACTGAAAAATTTGTCCAAAGCCAATATCGTCGACCTTCGAGAAATCTCGGAGTAAGTCGACCAAATCAACCAAAGCGGTCAGGCAAAACAAAATGACGGCCAGTCCCAAACACATCAGCGCAAATCGGCGGGCGAAGTAAAGATGTAAGATCATGTCGTAACCCTGCGCCGCCAGCGGATGGGGTAGGCTGTCAAGGTCAACAAACCTGCCGTAAGCCCCAAGCCCAGCAGCGCGGGCACATAGGCCATAATCCAGGCGTCAGGATTTGCCCGTACCGTATCCGTAAGTCCCGCGCGCAAACTGTCGAGCACCATCAGCAAGCTAAAGGCGGCAATACATTGCGGCCATGTCCCAAAGCGGGAAAAGCCGCTGCTGATCAGGACTGCGAATCCAAACAGGGCGGTGACCATTGTAAAAACGGGCTGGGCAAACCGAGAATGGAATTCTTCCGTGATATGCCCTACACTTTCGCCCGTTTCGGCTTGGATCAATGCCATACCTTGGGACAATTGCCAGGTCGTCATTGCGCGCGACTCGCGTTTGAAATTGCCCTCGGATATGATCATTCCGCTGATATCATAGGAAAAATCTTCGAACACGGCAGAGCTCAGACGCTCGGTTTCGGGATTATAGCGCTGCGCGAGCCCGTCCAGCATCAGCAGAGACGTCTGACCTTGCTGGCGCACCAAATAGGCGGTGGCTGCAGTGTAAATCACCCGTTGATCTGCGCCGCGCCGATCCGACAAGAATACGTCGCGCAGCACGCCGTCCTCATCAATGTCGCGCGTGTACAGCGTCACCCCGTCTGAGGGGTGCAAAAACGCGCCTTCCGTCAGCAGCCGCGCGGTCACGTCTTGATTGACCTCGTTTTCGCGAATTTCCAGGCGATCCAGCGCCGTAGGCACTAGATAGTGACCCAAAGTCGCCACCATGCCACCTACAATCAACGAAAAGAAAAACACGGGGCGCGCAAGCCGCCAAGGCCCCGAGCCGGTGGCCTGCATGACCGTCATTTCTGACTCATTGGACAAGCGGTTGGTCACATAAACGGACGCTGCGAAGGCCGCCAATGGCATGACAGCCAAAACGATCCGGGGCAATCCAAGGGCCGTGAACTCTAAAAATACCAAAGTTGACTGCCCGTCTGCAATCAACTGATCAAACAACCGCACTGCGCGACTGATCCAAAACACGGCCACCAACACCAGCGCAAAGAACCCGAAAAACAACAGGAGTTGCGACAGCATATATCTGTCGAATTTGGCCAACATGTGTCTCCTGGGGCAGGTGTTGTGTTCCTTTAACAGCAATAGACCATATGATGCGCGGGGAAAACTGTATTCTGGCCTTATTGGTACAGGCGCGCTAGGTCATTAATCAGAAGCAAAAAGGACACGATAATGCCCCCCATCCAACCGCGTTTTATCGAAACAGATATCGACACTTTGGCGACACTTACAGGACGCATTGCCGTTCTGGTGACGCCCGAGGGCAAACTGGATATCGGCGGACGGCGGATCAATCGGTTGTCTAAAAGCGCAGTTTCCCGTGTTGTGGAAAGTGATGTGTTCGAAAAACTGGGCGTTGGCAAAGTGATTCCCGTAGCCTTCCCGGCGGGTCTTGCCGCGCAAGCCATTGATATCGTGAAGATTCCACGCAATGTTTCGGACTTGCAAGCGCGCAAAGCTGGGGCTGCCTTGGCCAAGTTGGCAGGCACGTCGAATGTCACAATTCTGGCTGGAAATCTGCGTCGCGCGCAGGATCTTACATTTGGTGTGGTTGCGCGATCCTACACCTTCACTGCCCATAAATCCAAACCAAATGAAACCGCCGGTGCTGTCGTGACGATGTGCACAGCACCCGAAGAGACCGCAGCTGCCTTTGCGCCGTTAAGCGCTGTTTCTGAGGGCATGTTCATGACGCGTGATCTGATCAATGAACCTGCAAATATTCTGACCACGACTGAGTTTGCCAACCGATTGGACGAGATGTCGGCTTTAGGACTTGCAGTTGAAGTTTTAGATGAGGAAGAGCTTGCAAGCCTCGGCATGAGAACGCTTTTATCTGTTGGTCAAGGTTCAGATTCGCCATCCAAAGTTGTTGTGATGCAGTGGAATGGCGGCAATGAGGGCGACGCGCCACTGGCTTTGATCGGCAAAGGTGTCGTATTTGACACGGGTGGGATTAGCCTTAAACCCGCAGGTGGTATGGAAGACATGACCATGGATATGGGTGGAGCGGGCGTGGTTGCCGGCACGATGCGGGCGCTGGCGATGCGTAAAGCCAAGGCCAATGTTGTTGGGATCGTCGGCTTGGTGGAAAACATGCCTTCAAGCAATGCCACACGTCCCGGCGATGTGATTACTTCGATGAAAGGCGACACTGTCGAGATTATCAACACGGATGCCGAAGGTCGTTTGGTGCTGTGTGATATCATGTGGTATGCGCAGGAGCGGTTTAAGCCCATGGGCATGGTCGATCTGGCGACGCTGACTGGCGCGATCATTATCGGACTTGGCCACGACAATGCGGGCGTGTTTTCCAATGATGATACATTCTGCGATGCCTTCCTGGAAGCCGCGCAGGCTGAGGGTGAAGGCGCGTGGCGCATGCCCTTGGGCCAATCTTACGACGATCAACTGAAATCGCGAATTGCGGATATGAAAAATGTTGGCGGCCGGCCAGCGGGCTCGATCACAGCGGCGCAGTTTTTGCAACGCTTTGTGCAAGATGGCGTACCCTGGATCCACCTGGACATTGCCGGTGTCGCGTCGGTGAAAACAGAAACTGATCTGGCCCCCAAAGGGGCTACGGGTTGGGGTGTTTTGTCGCTCAACCGATTGGTCGCGGATTTGTGCGAAAGCTAACATGGGGTCTGTCTATTTTTACCACCTTACCCGGACTCCGTTGGAAACAACGCTGCCGATGTTGTTGGCAAAAGCCCGCGCGGCGGCGTGGCGCGTAGAGGTGCGTGGAACAGATCCTGTGCGGATGGACTGGTTGGATGAAAAGTTGTGGATGGGGCCTGAAGACGGGTTCCTGCCACATGGGCGTGCGGGTGGGCCGCATGATCTGGATCAGCCGATTTTGCTGACAACGGCGCCCGGATCGAAGTTTGAGTGTTTGATGTGTGTCGATGGGGCCGCGCCCGATGCAGATGAGGTTCGGGCGGCTGAACGCGCTTGCGTGCTTTTTGACGGAAATGATCCAGATGCGGTGCAAATTGCACGCGGCCAATGGAAGGCGTTGAGCGATGCGGGCTGCGCGGCACAGTATTGGTCGGAACAAAGTGGCCGTTGGGAAAAGAAAGCGGAAACAGGCGGGTAGGGTGCGTATGTGACTTTACTGGCGGGTTAAGACCAAAGTGCCGTTGCTGATTTCGATTTTGTCCCAGCGCTGCAAATAGGTCATGCCAAGCAGTGATCCAAACATCTCACCGCCATTGACGGACGCCGACAGATTGCGATCCACAATCCCGTCAATCGACACTTGGTCCAAACGAATGCCCGCTGTTCGTACTGTGCCGTTGGCGGTGTTCGCGCGGCCAAAAAACTGCAGATTTGCCACATCAATTCCCGCACGCGCGGCATCTTCCTTGGTCAAAACAATATCCGTTGCCCCGGTATCCACAACAAACTGAACAGGCGCACCGTTCACATCGAGCGTTACGTAGTAATGTCCATCGAAATGGCGCGGCACTTCAATCCGACCTTGGCTCACAAAGGCTGTCTGTCGCGGCATGACGTCATCGCGAATATCATCCCAAACCCCCACAGCCGCGATGGCCCCAACAAAGATTAAACCCCAAATCGCAGCATGTTGCAGCGTCTTGTGCATGCGCTGCCCACCCAGCGAAACGATGCAGGCAATCAGGATCAGCGTGAGGAAAAGTGCGGGCAAAAACTGCTCGGGTCCGAAATCTGTCATACACTATACATAGGGGCCAAAGCGGACTTTAAAAGGCTCGGACCGTTAAGCGTTTTCCGCCTTTTCCAGTTTGGCCTGCGCGTCCATCCACAAGCTTTCGGCGCGCTCAAGCCCGTTCATAACTTCGGCATATTTTCGGTTCCAGGTTTCCAACTCACCAATCCGACTGTCTTCATAAAGGGCTGGATCCGCCAGCTTGCTTGCAAGTTTGGTGCGCATATCGTCCAGCTTTTCCACCCGGCTTTCGCATTTGCGCAGTTCTGAGCGCAGAGCCAAAATCGCGTCCCTGCTTGGCTTCTTGGCTTTGGGTTTGTCCTGATCTTTCTTAGGCTTGGCGGGCGTTGCTAACAGATGATCACGGTAGGCGGACAAGTCCTGATCATAGGGCGCGACGGTGCCATCATTGACCAGCCACAACCGATCGGCGACCAATTCTAACAGATGCATATCGTGCGTCACCAAAATCACCGCGCCTGTATAGGCGGTCAACGCCGTCACCAAAGCCTCGCGGCTTTCGATATCCAGGTGGTTGGTCGGTTCGTCCAAGATCAGCATATGCGGCGCGTCAATTGTGGCGATCAATAAGGACAGGCGCGCTTTTTGCCCCCCCGACAAGCGACCAACTTCAATTTCCGCCTGATCCGCCCCAAGGCCAAAGCCCCCCAAACGCGCGCGTGCTTTTGACGGGGTCTCGCCCGGACGCAGACGGCGCAAGTGATCCAGCGGCGTTTCGTCGATGTGCAGTTCATCCACTTGGTGTTGCGCAAAATAGCCGATACGCAGCTTAGAAGATTTCACCATTTTACCGGCCATCAACTCTAAACGTCCAGATAACAGCTTAGACAACGTTGATTTGCCCTGACCGTTTTTGCCCAGCAAGGCGATGCGGTCATCTTGGTCGATACGCAAATCCATGCGACGCAAAATTTCCGTTTCTCCATAACCTGTTACGCCACCTTCCAGCGCGATAATTGGAGGAGACAGATCTTCGGGATTTGGGAAATCAAAGCGGCGCAGCGCGGCTTCTTGAGGCGTCGTAATCGGCTGCATCCGCGCCAAGGCTTTGATCCTAGACTGCGCCTGTTTCGCCTTGTCGGCTTTGTAGCGAAAGCGATCCACATAGGATTGCAGATGCGCGCGGCGTGCGTCTTGTTTTTTCGCCATTGCCGAGGCCAGGGCCAGCTTTTCCTGACGCTGTTTGGCGAACTGATCATACGGGCCCTGATAAATCGTCAACAACTTGTCTTCTAAGTGCAAAATACCGGTCACAGCGCGGTTCAAAAGTCCCCGATCATGGCTAACGATCAAAACCGTGTGCGGATATTTGGCCAGATAATTTTCGAGCCAAAGCGCGCCTTCTAGGTCCAGATAGTTGGTCGGTTCGTCCAAAAGCAACAGATCGGGTTCGGAAAACAGCACTGCGGCTAAAGCGACACGCATCCGCCACCCGCCTGAATAGGCCGAGCAAGGTTTTTGCTGATCCGCCTCATCAAAGCCCAAACCTTTCAGGATCGTGGCGGCACGGGCTTCCGCGCTCCAGGCATCAATATCGACCAAGCGCGTTTGAATTTCTGCAATCCGATCCGGGTCTTGCGTGTCTTCTTTCAACAAGGCCGCGCGTTCAATATCTGCGGCCAGAACAGTGTTGATCAAAGACACCTCATTGGATGGCACTTCTTGCGCGACACCGCCAATGCGCATGCCAGTGGGCATTATGATCTCGCCGGATTCCAACGCCAGTTCGCCCCGGATCAGCCGGAACAAAGTGGTTTTGCCCGTCCCGTTGCGCCCCACAACGCCGATCTTGTGACCCGTGGGAATGACTGCGGACGCGCCCTCAAACAGTGGGCGACCTTCAACGGCATAGCGAATGTCAGACAATCTAAGCATGCGCTGCTTTTGCGCGATGCGCAGGGCGGCGTCAATCGCGGCTTTCCATAGCCGACTGCCCATGTTAGAGCGCCGCAAATTCAATCAGGAGACAGTCCCATGGCACTGGAACGTACATTTTCGATTATCAAACCCGACGCAACGCGCCGCAACCTAACTGGCAAGATCAATGCCAAGTTCGAAGATGCCGGCTTGCGCGTCGTCGCACAGAAGCGGATCCACTTGACAAAAGCACAAGCGGGCGAGTTCTACAAAGTACACGCAGAACGCCCATTTTATGATGAATTGTGCGAATTTATGGCCTCGGCGCCGATTGTCGCCCAAGTCCTGGAAGGTGAAGGCGCGATTGCGAAAAACCGCGAAGTTATGGGGGCCACAAACCCAGCAGATGCGGCACCTGGCACGGTACGCGCTGACTTCGCCGAAAGCGTGGGCGAGAATTCGGTGCACGGATCTGACGCGCCAGAAACAGCGGCTATCGAGATCGCGTATTTCTTCTCTGGTCTGGAGCTTGTGGGTTAAGTTCCCGCCCTAATAGACTAAGCCACAACGAAAAGCCGATGCATCATGCCTCGGCTTTTTGTATTTCAGATCGGCTTTGATTTAGATCGATGCATAATCCGTAAAGACGGGCTGCGGCTTTGCGCTGTCGTCGGATTTGGCTTGGACGGGGGGTTGTTTTTGGTCATTCATACAATGTCTCACTCTTAATATACTGATAACAGCTTTGTCGCAGAATTGCGCTTGCACAAGTGGTTTCTTAACGTCCTGTTATGCCCGAATTATGGCTGCGTGAAAGAAAACCGTGTGATCTGTTGCTTTCTTGCAGAAGCTTTAAGAAGAATTGAGGGGAAATTTTCGTTATTCACGGCATCCGGCCAGCCCTGGGCCTCGATTGCTATGGCAGAAAAGGGGCGGGACTGCGGTAGGCTCGGCTGGTTCGGGCCCGGCGTTAGAAACTCACCGGTATACAGAACCAACCCTGGTTGATTGCTGTGCACCTGCATCCCAATGCCAGATCGGGTTGAGCGCAGAGTCATCATCGGGCGCACCGCCGTATCACCGTCAAAGCAAAAGCACCCATCCAAGGCGGAGCCAGACATAGGGGACTTCTCGGCACTGAAGTCGTGATCCGTATCGGACATATCGATAATCTGCCCTGTGGGGATCAAGTCATGCCCCGTTTCACACATGTGTGTGCTTTGAACCTGCAAACGATGTGTGTCCAAATCCGCGTACGAATCCAACGCCCAGTAGGCGTGTAGCGTTGCATTGAAAGCCGTGTTCCGATCCGACGTGCTGTCGATGCTTAAAATAAGATTTGAGCCGGACACTGTATACGTGGCCAGAATTCGACGCGCACCGGGCAAGCCACAGGACCCATCTGAAACACTCAAAGAAAGCGTGATTGTATCACCTTTACAATTGACTACATCCCAAAGTTGATTCTGAATTCCATCAGAGCCACTGTGCAAACAATGCTTACCCGCATTTGCTTCCATTTCATGTGTTGCGCCCTGCAAGTTAAACGACGCCCCCGAGACCCGGCCAGCAATCGGCCCTACGATTACGCCCGAATAGTCCGGCGCGGTCCTGTAATCTTCAGGCCGATCCAACCCTAAAACTAAGCTTGTGTCGTGGCCCGCCAACCAAACCCGAGCAAGGGCCGCGCCATAAGGTGAAATCTCAATCTTTAGAGAGTCGCTTTGGATCTTCAGAAATTCACTCATGTGATGCCTTGTCTGGAATGGGTCACTCAAACACGAAGCCCATGGCGCGCAAATAGGCCCCAAAATCTGCGCGTTCAGGCTGACTATATTGCCGCATTTTGTCGTCGCTCCAACCATAGGTCGGGCTGTGGCCAAAAGTTTCAGGAAAGCGTTGGGATTGGTAGGGTGCGTTTTCACGCCGCGAGGTGTCGTAATCTTGGATCTTCGTTTGCACATTGTCTTCTGAGAAGTGATCCACATGATAAGTCACGCTTAAAGGCAGACGCTGCGACACTTGCGGCGGGGCACTTGGATAGCCAAATGCCAGCCCAGCAAACGGAAAAACATAAGCAGGCAAATTCAATAGCCTGGAGACAGAAGCTGCTTCATTCCGCACGGCTGAAATCGGACAACACCCCAATCCAATCGCTTCAGCGGCATAGACAAACGCGCCCAAAGCAAGTGCAGCATCCGCAGTTGCATTAAACACCGCATCAAAATGATCATTGGCGAAAGGAACGTCATACCAGCCGTGGATTTGGCGTTGGCGGCGATTGTTGCCACAAAACACTGCAATCATCGGCGCGTCGGCGACCCATGTTTGGCCTGAAACCAGCGCGGCCAAGGCGGCTTTTTGCTTTGGGTCTTGTAGGATGACGATATCGCGCTGTTGTAGATCGCTTTTGGTCGGGGCGGCAAAGGCTACCGCGCAGAGTATTTCGACCAGCTGATGTGGTATCGCTTTTTCTTGAAAGGTCCTGCACGACCCACGCGCAGCCAAGGGATGCAAGGCTTTGAGATCTGGCACGTCCTTTGGTGCATCGCTGAACCTGGCTTGCAATAGGTATTGCAAGGTGTTGGGCGGCGAATTTTGCATCTCGTTTGTTTCCATAGCCTTAATTTGTAACACAGCATATTCTGGACTGTTTACGGTTTTGGTTTCCAAGTCAGGCACTTTGGTCGGGCAGGGATCCGCATTGGGCCCTGCCTATCCGCGCCGACGTCTTCGGCGCCCGCCAGTTTCCCCTCCGCCTGTGTTGAAATTAACATCTGGCAGCGTCACAACTGAATTCAGGATCGCAAACGGATCAAGCGCATTCGGGATCGCCGAGGCATTGATGAAATGTTCCTGAAATTTCGGCTCAATGGCGGTTTCGACCTTGGTGATCTGGCGCACCATAGTTTCGACTTCGCTGCGTGCGGCAACATTGCACAATGCGATCCGCGCCCCTGTGCCTGCCGCGTTCCCCGCACTGGCCACTTGGTCCAAAGGCGCGTCGGGGATCATGCCCAAGACCATCGCATGTTTGGTTGAGATATGTGCCCCAAAGGCCCCAGCCAAAAGGATTTTATCAACTTTGTCGACCCCCATTTCATCCATCAACAATCGCGCCCCGGCATACAGAGCTGACTTGGCCAATTGAATGGCGCGAATATCGCCCTGGGTCACTGTGATGCGCGGTCCACCTGTTTCAGATGCGTCGTGGATAACGTATTCAAAAGTTCGACCTTGCGCCACCGAGCGCGTCGTACCTGTTTGATCCGGTCCGCCCACCAAACCACTGGCATCCAGCAATCCGGCAAGACGCATTTCCGCAACCGCTTCGATAATGCCGGACCCACAAATCCCCGTAATGCCAGTGGTCGCGGTTACGTTCGCAAACCCATCCTGATCGGACCAAATGTCGGACCCAATGATGCGAAAGCGGGGTTCTTTGGTGACAGGATTGATTTCTATCCGCTCAATTGCGCCGGGGGCTGCGCGTTGTCCCGAACTAATCTGCGCACCTTCAAAGGCAGGACCTGTGGGCGACGAACACGCCAACACGCGGCTGGTATTGCCCAACAAGATTTCCGCATTGGTGCCCACATCGACCACCAGTGTCAGTTCTTCGGATTTCCCAGGTGCCTCAGATAAAGCGACAGCTGCGGCATCAGCCCCAACATGACCGGCAATACAGGGCAAAACAAACACCCGCGCGTTGGCGTTCATCGTATTTAGATCCAACTCAGCCGCATCTAAGGACAGGCTTTCTGACGTCGTCAAAGCAAAGGGTGCTTGGCCCAATTCTACCGGATCAATGCCCAATAAAAGGTGGTGCATCACAGGGTTGCAGACAAACACAGCCTCAACAATTAGCGCCGGGTCGATATCGGCTTGCGCGGCGATATCGGTGGTCAGCGCATTGATCGCATCGCGCACTGCGCGGGTCATTTCGACATCGCCGCCAGGGTTCATCATCGCATAGGATACGCGGCTCATTAGGTCTTCGCCAAAGCGGATTTGTGGGTTCATTATCCCGGACGAGGCTTTCACATCGCCTGTGACCAAATCACACAAATGCGCCGCGATGGTGGTCGATCCCAAATCGATGGCAAGCCCAAACAATCCAGATTCATGAAGGCCCGGCCAAATGTCGATCACACGATGCGCTTGGTCGCGATGCCCTTTGTTCAATGCGACTGTGACCTGCCATTGGCCTTTGCGCAACGTCGGTTGCAGCTTGCGCATCAAGGGCAGGTTTGCTGTGACGCCTTCGATATTCCATTGTTTTTTTAAGGCGTTACAAAGTCGTTCAAAATCCCCTGTGGGCTCGTGCATATCCGGTTCAGCGACTTCAACGAAGTAAAGCCGCGTTGCTGGATCCATCACCATTGCACGGGCATCGGCTTCTTTGCGCACAACTTGTTTGTGCACTTGGCTTTCGGGCGGCACATCAATCACAATATCGCCATGGACCTGCGCCTGGCATCCCAGACGACGACCATCGAGCAGACCGCGCTTGGATTTATAGCGCTCCTCGACCGCATTCCAGGCTGACAGAGCGTCATCGGCGACCGTGACACCGTGCTTCGGAAATGCGCCGTAAGATGGTGTGATTTGGCATTTCGAACAGATTCCACGACCCCCACAGACAGAATCCAAATCCACGCCCAATTGCCGCGCTGCTGTCAAAATCGGAGTACCAAGGGGAAAATGGCCTCGCTTGCCAGATGGTGTGAAAATGATAAGGGGTTCAGTCATCAGAAAGACCTTCTGCTAAGAATATGTTTGAACCATACCGCATTGATCTAAATGCAAAAGCCCAGAACGCTTCGTTTGGAAGACGCAGGCGTCGTTTTTAGAAATTTTTAGTTCAAAGCACAGCTGCGCACGCATCCGTACTTAAATGGGTGTGATGAGCAGCTTGCAACATGACGCATGGCAAATTGAAGCATAACCGCAGCACAATCCCAAACTCTGCGAAGCGAGTTGATAAGTCGAGTGCGCTGACGCACGAACAATTCCCGCGTCCTAAACAACATCGCCTGTGCTTGCTGTGCCGGGGCTTTCATTGGGACATTGATCTATGTCGAAGATTTTGTGGGGCAGGGAACGGCCTTTTGATCGCACCTCAAGCCGGCCATCCACGAAGGCGTAGGTGTCGACGTATTTGCCGACTAGGCCGCGCGTCACATCGCTTTCTTCCAGCATGATCCGCTTGCGATCATAGGAGAAGGTCAGCTGCTTGCCGACGTAGCGTGTATCCACTGCCCGGCAGGCGATTTGGCAAAGCCAAATCTGCCGAGAGGGGGCCAGCACAGCACTTCATCGAGCCGATCTGGTTCGATGTTGAGGGCGCGGTGCAGGTTGTCAGGCTTGGCTGGGGCTTTGGCAAACTGCGCGTTGAAGCGTTCTTTAAAGCCTTGCAAATAGATGTTTCCGGTTTCCATGTCTGAGATATCTGCCAGCCGCAGTTCTTTGACCAGCCGATCTTGTAGCGTCCTGTTTGCGGCTCGACGCGGCCCTTGGCTTGGCTCGAATTAGCACAGAGACTCTCGATGTTCAGCTCGCTCAGCGCGCGACCAAACTGGGTGATCCGCCGGGGTTTTGCCACGTGCCTTGTGTCGGGTCGTGGCAGCTCCGTCAGTCCGGTATCGCTTCCATCACGCTCATCAGCCGGTTCATCAGATGTGTGAGCGATACGTGAACTGCGACAACTATTGCTATTGATGGTAGGGTTATCGACCTATTTCCGCCAACATATTTTCTCTGAAAACTTCGGCAGGTGTTTTCGATCCGAGGCATTTGCGTGGCGTATTGTTGAGGCGGTCGCTGATTTCCTTGATGTCCTGATCAGTAAGCTGCCGGATATCACGCTTGCGGGGCAGCCACCGCCGAGCCCTGCGATTGGTATTCTCGACCGTGCCTTTTTGCCAAGGTGAAGAGGGGTCGCAGAACCAAGTTAGGGTACCGATTTTGGCTTGCAGTTGCGGCCAGCTGACAAACTCACTTCCGCGATCAAAGGTAATCGATTTGCGTGCAACATTTGGCAGGTCTTTGATCGCTTTCATGATCTTTCCCCCTCTCGGGATCATGCTTTGCATGACCCTGCCGGGCAGTGCATCACCGGCTGTGTGCGTTTGTTGGGGTTCTTCAAGATCACGGTGAAACGGCTCACGCGCTCGACAAGTGAGGTAACATTTGTCTGGCCACGCTTCTGCTCAAACAGCATCAAGTCACCCTCCCAATGGCCAAATTCACGGCGGTGGGCGACATCATCAGGACGGAAAAGGATGCTGACTTCGCGGTCAAAACTGGACTTCCGACGCTTGCGAGCACGACGCGGTGTACGGTTCTTCCTGTGCATGGGCAGATACCACCACAGTTCCTGCGCCATGCCTTCCTTGGAATAAATGTAGCGATAGATCGTTTCCTGACACGCGCGCTGTTTGACCCCATCATAGATCATCCGATTGCCGATCTGTTCAGGCGTCCACCCATCCTTGAGATGACCCACAATGCGCTGGCATAACTCGGGATACCGGATCAGTTTGCATTGCGTGGATCGCCGTCGTTGCGTGCGTTGATGCGCAGCCATTCCGAAATAGCCAGCATACTTCTTGGGAAAGGCATCATCGGCCCAGAAATTGCGTTTGATCTCGCGAAAAATCGTCGACTTGTGACGCTTCAATACGCGCGCCATCTCGGCGACAGGCTCTTTCGCGTGCCACCAATCCTCAATTCGACGACGTTCTTGCAGACTCAGTTGCGTGTAAACGGTTCCCATGCGATGTTCTCCTCATTAGATAACCCATTGGTTTCTAATAGGAGTCGCACTTCAAGGTAGCGCGCACCCCGGCTACAGTTCTTTTTCTCATAATGATAATTATGTAATAAAAAGGTCTGCACGTTGCAAAATTAACCACAGACATAGTGCAAGACTTCCGTCTAATTTGAACACTGCAGCGCTTTGTGCAACCATGCCTAAGCCGAGCCGTGCGACCATGTATGGCGGATTTCTAACAGATTGATCTATATGCCATC